>JBNKRJ010000115.1:0-47104 GCA_050296515.1 Bacteroidales bacterium
AATAGCAAATGAGGAGAAAATAGCAGCTTAATGAAGAAAAGGAAATTGTATCAGCTTGATTATCTGTACTTTAAATTGAAGAGTGTTATTGCAACCCTCTAAAAGAGAAGATATTATAAAAATGTGCGAAACTTCAGTAAAATATAAATTGCAATGGTAAATGCCGATGCTACTTGAAAATAGTCGAATGAGGCTTTGCCGAAATTGAACTATTTTGAAAGTAAAATCGGTATTAAACCCGACTTCGACCTGTGTCGTCCTAAAAAAGTTTACTACTCCACTTTGTAATTATTGTAGGTTTTGCCGCTAATATTGCGATCAGTATATAGGTAATCCATGTACTCACGCACAAAAAAGGCATCAAAGGAAATTACTAACAAATCAGGGTTTTTCTTAATGTGTACCACATAGTTTGTAAGTATTTCTACATGACTTCTGTATGTGCGGATTGAATCTTTGCTTTTCAGCTCTTTTTGCTTGTGTTTCAGATAGTACTGTAGTGCATCAACCAGTTTTGTATAGCTCTTAGGGGCTTCCTGTTCAAAAAACGGATTCCATCCGGTTTCAAGTTTTTTGTTGATTTCATGAACCAGTTTTTTAGTGTATTTACGCCTTTCTGTTGAGCCTTTTATACGGTTGACTTTGATGGGTTTTCGCTGCAATTTTCCAGTAGCTGGATTTTTAACATAATACTGTACGTACCATCTTGATTTACAGGGCTTGAGCTCAGCCGGTAGGTGATCAATAAAAAGCATATTTTTTTTACTCCCATATTTTGCCGCTCGCAAAATACAAGAGCGTGTTAAACAATGCTTTAGCACTTAAAAACGCCTGTGCCGTTTTGTGCCGTTTATAACAAAAAAAACCTTGTAAAGAATTGTGAATCAATTTCTTACAAGGTTCTGGCGGAGAAAGAGGGATTCGAACCCCCGGAGCTGTTACACTCAACGGTTTTCAAGACCGCCGCATTCGACCACTCTGCCATTTCTCCGGCGCAAAAGTAGTATTATTTTTATTACTGGAAAAATAAATTTTCTTTTTTAGCCAATAAATTTAATGTGCTGAGTAGATACGCTTTGATTGTCAGTATTTTATAGTATTTTAAAAAAATGGTTTTTTTTAATTTTCTTCTTCTTTTGGGTATAAATCTTCAATATTCCCTTCCTTTTCTATTGAATATCCATGAGTACTTTCATCATACCCTAAGTCCCATTCTTTTATGTGGGTAATTGCCCGCTCAATTGCTTCTGCCTTTGATTTTTCACTAGCTCCCAGGCCATAGGTTACAAAAAATTTCCCGCCATTTTTTCGTGAGGATATGATTAATACATAATGACCTGTTTTTAGGTTATGTCCTGTGTTTTCACTACTACGAAGAACATAAATATCTTCCATTTCCTGGTCTTCGAGATCTTTTTGAGCCTTGTTGCATGCCTCTTCCATGGTGGCTCCAACTTGCAAACTATATTTTATAGAGGAACCATTGCTGTTTTTTGCAACAGCTAATGCTATTTGGGCTTCTAAAGAAGCAAATGCAATAAAAAACAAAATAACGCTAAATAGAATTCTTTTAACTTTCATGTCTTATTTTTTCAGGGTTAATTATAATCTTAACGGAGCTTTCATTGATGTGAAATGACGCTTTGTTGTTCAGTTTTGTCTTTCATCCTTACAAAACTATAACAAATTTTTGGTTAACCCATTTTATCGCAACGATTAATCTTAAAACAGTACAGCACACGTAGGTAACCACTCTTCAATCAAAGCTTTTTTTGATTGAGGAATAGGATTTCCCTGAAGCTGTAACTTTTCCAGGCTTGCTAATTGTTTTATTTCAATTGGCAAATTGCCTATTTTGTTTCTCGAAAGATATAGCTCTTTAAGCTGGGGTAAGCGACTTATTTCTTGAGGTAAGTCTGTTATATCATTTTGATCAAGGTACAAGGCTCTTAAATGATAAAGCGATGCAATTCCTCTTGGCAGTTTTTTCATGGCATTGTTCCGGATGGATAGTACTTCAAGACTTCTTAGATGACCAATATCCTCAGGCAATGTTTTAAGATTATTCCCATCTAACCTAAGTGCTGATAAGTAATATAAGCTCCCCATGTTGCTTGGGAGGATATATAATTTGTTGTTAGTTAAATTGAGTGTTCTAAGATTTTTCACAAAAACAATGTCATCAGGTAACTTGGTTAAAAAATTATTTTGTAGAGACAAATGTTCAAGCTGTAAAAGTTCACTAATTTTTGAAGGAAGTTCCTGTATTTTATTAAAAGATACATCAAGGTGAGTAATTTCCTTTAATCTGGTTATATCGTCAGGTAAATGAGATAAGTTGTTGTTAGATAGTAATAATATCTTTAAGCCCACATAATCAAAAACATAGTCGGGTAGCTCATTCAAATGCTGGTTTCTTAAATCCAGTGCTTCAATTTTCCCATTTAACGATTGGCTATTCGAAGCCAAAAGAAATTCCCTTCCTGTTGTATCAATTAAATAGGAATTACCCTCTCGCCAAACTGTTGCAAACCCGTTGCTTTCCTCAAAAGGACTGGCTTTATCATATTTGAACGGAATAAGTAATTCGCCATTTTTATGAATAAACCCGTATTTCCCATCTTTAAAGGCAAGTGCTATCTTATTGTCGTAAAAATAAAAAACATCAAGAACTTTTTTTGAGTGATCTAAAGTTTGCTTATTTGATTCAAGCTTTTGTTTCATGCTTTTTTGCTGACTCTCAAGACTCTTTAAACTGTTGTTCTTCCATGTTTTAGCGTCTTTTTTCCTTATTTCAGAGTTTGCATTTTCGAAAGCCAGGTCAAATTGTTGTAATGCTGAAATATACCTTTCCTTGTTGTAATAATATCTGCCCTGTTCCATGTAATCAGTATAGTCGCCTTGTGCCGATAAGCCTATTGGGAGAAATAGAATGATTGTCAGAAAGTAAATTAGTTGTTTCACGTGTTTAATTTTAGTTATCTTGTTGTAAATTAACCAAGTCCTTCTTATAGAGCAATTGGTTTTCTTATTAAATCGCTCAATGAGCGTTTCATATTTTTAGATTTTCTTTGAATTTGGATGATGCAAATTTAGTTTACTTTACATCACAGTGTATATAAAAATAGATCAGGTGTTGTTTTTTTTTGATGTAATGATTTTGTTCTTTAGTTGAAAAGGCTCGTTTTTATACCAATTATATTTATATTTTAGTCCAAAGGCAAAATATAAATTGCAATGGTAAATGCCAATGCTACTTGAAAATAGTCGAATGAGGCTTTGCCGGAATTGGACTATTTTGAAAGTAAAATCGGTATTAGAACTCAAAGTAACCGCTAAGTTTTAAGATACTGTTGTCATCTTAAACAACTTAATCATCTAAAATTATTCAGACAAAACAAAAAATAGGTTTTCTTTGTCTACATTTGCAAAAAACCAAAAATTATGACAATAGACTTATTTATTCCTTGCTTTATTGATCAGTTTTACCCGGATACTGCACATAATGTAGTTAAAATATTACAGAAATTAGGTGTGAAAATTAATTACAACCCTAACCAAACATGTTGTGGACAGCCCAGTTTTAATAGTGGTTATTGGAAAGAAACTTTGCCTATTACCAAAAAGTTTATGAAGGATTTTCCAAATGATCGTTTGATTGTAAGTCCATCGGCATCATGTACTGGTTTTGTGAAGAATTATTTACCTGAAATGTCTCAGGATGAGGAATATCTAAAAGAGCATGGTCGCCTAAAAAGAAATCTAACTGAGTTAACCGATTTTTTGGTAAATCATTTAAAAGTTGAAGATATTGGAGCCGAATTTAATGCCAAAGTGACTTATCATGATGCCTGCACTGCTTTACGCGAATACGGGATTAAAACAGAACCCCGAAAATTGCTTTCAAAAGTAAAAGGACTTGAGTTAATTGAAATGAATGAAAGCGATGTTTGTTGTGGGTTTGGAGGTACCTTCTCAGTAAAAATGAAGCCAATTTCTATTGCAATGGTTGAACAAAAAGTGCAAAATGCGCTGGATACAGGTGCAGAATACATTGTTTCTACAGAAGCATCGTGCTTATTAAATATAGATGGTTACATCAAGCGTAAAAAATTACCAATCAAATCAATTCATATTGCCGATATTTTAGCAAGTGGTTTAAATTAAAATTGTAAATCAAATATTATGGGCTATTATATTGATTTTGAGAATATTTCAATTGAGAGCTACAGGGATGAATTGAAAACAGCTTCGTTAACAAAAAGCAGGTTAATTCTGAAAGAAAATACCACTGAAGTATTTAGTAAGATAAAAAAGCAAAATATAAATAATGTTGATGACCTTAAAAAAGCCTTAAAAACAAAACCTAAGTTGAAGGTTTTTGCCGAAAAAAGTGGAATTAATGAAGAGTACCTGACAATTCTGATAAGGGAGATCAACAGCAACCGGCAAAAACCAAATAAAATAAAGGATTTTCCTAATATTCATGGTGAAATCATCAAAAAACTTGAAGGATTAGGTATAAAAGACACTTTCCAGTTGTTTCAAAGGGTGCTTGATAAAAATGACAGGAAAAATTTCTGCAAAGAAAGTGGCATTGATGAAGAAGGTGTTCTTAAACTTGCCAAACTTGCAGATCTCTCCAGAATCAGGTGGGTAAATCATACCTTTGCCTATATGCTTTACGAGATTGGTTACGATATAGTCGAAAAAGTCATTAATGCTGATTATGAGCAACTTCACGAAAAAGTGAATCAGTTTAATAAGGAACAAAACATCTATAAAGGGCATATTGGTTTAAACGATATAAAATTAACCATTGAAGCATCGAAAAAAGTTTCACTTGACATTGAATATTAGTAAAATGAATTACAATGGCTTGACACAAAAGGAGCGAGATAGGGTTTTAAAATCCGAACTCAATGAAAATATTGTTAAGATTATTGAAAGGTACAGGTTAGAATCTACCACTGATTTGAAATGGATTTCAAAAAAAGAAAATTCACACGAGCATGTTATTTTCACTCAAAATTTTCTAAAAACCAATGATGAAATAGCGGCCTTATTCAGAGCGAATTACCTGTGCCTGGCAAAAGTGAAATACTTTAGAGAGAATATCAGAAAATACGAACCTGCTAAATACCTTCCTGGGAAAGGGTTTGTGAAGACAGCATTTTGGGATTCCGATTTTCTAAAACATAAAGCGAGCGGGAAATATGTTGATTATCGATTTTTGCAACGCATTACTGATATTGATGTTTTTTTAGATTTTTGTGCTAAACTTGAAGAAAGTGAGGAAAGTAATTGATGACCTTTGTCGGTAGAAAATAATCAAAGACAATAATGTGTATATTTGTTGGAAAACCATAAAGACTAAAAGCTATGAAAAAAGTAGTTTTTGCCTTTCTCTTTTTATTTTTAGGCAATATTTGTTTCAGTCAGACCAAAGAAACCGAGCTAACTAAGGATGATTGCGAAACTACTGCAGCAAGATATGCTCAACTCTTGTGTAAATATACCATCGATCAGCGAGGACCAATTCTTGAAATATTAAAACTTTGGGAAGAGTCTTGCGAGGAAAATGAACCCATTCAGCGTGTTAAAATTCTATTAGACATTGCAAGCAATAGCTTTGTTGATAGTGCATATACTGATTATTTTAAGAAATACATTTTTGATTATTTCAAAAGAGTAAATTCGGCATATCAGGAAGACTTTGAAGACCTTTATGAAAATAGCAAAAGCTACTATAGTTATGTTCCGCTCAGAAGTCTTTTTGATGACTGGACATGGAATATTGCAAAAAAGCTGAAAGAGCAGCAAACATATGGTACATCGGCTTATCTTATGGCTGTTTTGTTTACTGAGGATATTAAAACCTTTGATAATGAGTTGAAAAGTGGCACTTATCAAAAATCGTATATTAAGCAAACATTGGAAGAGGAGATTTACAGCTCTACAAAAAGCTATGTCAAGTTTGTATTAAACTCCGGAATTTGGATGCCAGCCGGAGACTTGAGATGGAAGTTTAGCATGAGCCCGATAGTAGGTTTCGGTGCTAATATTCTGATAAATAAAAAGTACAGTATCGAGATAGGCGCTCAGTTTGCTTTCTGGGTGAATAATAAAGAAGTTGAGGTTAATATTGAAGATAGTTTACAAAGTATAAAATCCAAGTATGGGGGGACTTATGGCATTTGGGTTCATAGGGCTTATTCTTTTGAAAATGAGTATTTTATTGATGCCGTTGGAGGACTTGCATATACCAATTTTGGTACGGGAATAGAAAAAATAAAAACGGATGAAGAAGATGGCACCTCCTATTATCATATTGGAACCCTGGATTTGACCTTAGGGCTCAATGTCAGAAAAAAAGTACTTGTCAGGCATGATGTTGGAGTCAATTTCTCTTATCACTTCAGACCTTATAATCTTGATAAACGGTTAGAAACAAAACTGGGAAAAAGTTCCTATTCAGTGAGTTTGTTTTATAGATTCTAAAATCATTCACTTTTAATTTGTCCATTTTAAGTGTGTTATACCGAACCGCTGTTAGTAATTGGTTTGCTTCGCAAGCTCTCACCAAAACTGCCAGTCGATCGGTATAAAAACTCATTTTTTATTTTTTTTGGAAATCTCCCTTCATACGATTTCAGGGTGTTCACAAAAAAAAAGAACTATGCTAATCTCATAATTATGCAAATATTTTACGTTTATTAGGTTGTTTGCACCAAAAAAAGATTTACTTCGCAGAGTCCTGTGGGATTCCTTCATCGTACCTCCTCGGAATGACGTCATTGCGAAGACGAGGCACGAGGATGAAGCAATCTCTTACATAGAGAATATAGTCAAAGGTATAAACTATCGTATAATCATAATATTTTTCAATTAATTCATGGTATACATTTTTTTATATTTAACAGGTCTTAAAAAATTGTCTGCTTTTTTCTTGGAATTCCAGTCCGGAACCCTGGCTGAAAAAGGGAATAAATGAAATCGTAATTTTTAATTTACACTAAATTGAAGCTCAACCGGTAAAAGGTGTGAAAGAGCTCTATTACTAACTATGCAAAAAAAACTAAAAAAATTAGTTATTAACTTTGTCAATGTTGTAACCTCATTAGGCATTTGTACGTCTAACTAAACGAATGGAAAACAGCGATGAGTTAAAAATAATTGAACAGGTAAAGCAAGGTGATTTGCTGTCGTTTCGGTTGTTGGTAGATAAATATAAAACCATGGCATATAATGTTGCCATTCAGGTTGTTAGAAATAACGAAGACGCAGAAGAAGTGACCCAGGATGCCTTTTTAAAAGCATATCAGTCCATTTCAAGTTTTAAAGGCGAGTCGAAGTTTTCAACATGGTTTTACAGGGTGGTATTTAACCTTGCTGTTTCAAAAACAAGAAAGAAAAAAATAGAAACAAGTAATATTGATGATGTTCAAATTGCTGATAAGGATATTGATGGCACATATGAAACTTATTCAAAGCTAGAGAAGGAAGAAAGGACACATCAGCTTAAACAAGCAATAAGTAAACTGAAAGAGGAGGAATCATTAATCATAACATTGTTTTATTTAAACGAAAATTCTATTGAGGAAATAAGCGAAATAACTAATTTTAGCGTTTCAAATGTGAAGGTGAAATTGTTTAGAGCCAGGAAAAAACTTTTTACCATTCTTAATGAGATGAATAAAAGAGACATGAATGGCATTGGAAAACTAACCAATTCGTACAGTAAAAATTAAGGTGATGGAAGAAAATATAGATAAGTACAGCAAAAAACTTTTCGAAAACTACAGCATGGATAAACTTCCGTCTGATTTTACCGAAAAGTTGATGGTGAAAATTGAACAGGAGAAAGTTGCTGCTGCACAACCTAAATCATTGTTCAGTCGAAAGTTTGTGATTTTGTTCTTAGTAACTTTCTTGTCGATTTTTGCAATTAGTTATTTTGTAGGTGGAACTACGGAAAGAAGCGAAACTGGCAAAAAAATAGCAGAGAAAATTCAGTTGCCTGAATTTGATTTTTCAAAGCTTTTGCAGTTTCTTGATTTCAATATTGAAATTAGCTTGTTTGTAAAGTTATTTGTGGTATCAATTGTTGTTTTGGTGGTAATTGATTTGCTTTCGGGCTCTGTTATCGATTATTTCATAGATTCACGAACAAAAAAAGAAGGGTGATTAATGATAACTAACAAAAAGGCCTGAATTTATGATGAGTTCAGGCCTTTTTAGTTTAAAATGGTAAATCATTATCATCTTCGGGTGGAATATCAGCCTCACTAAACGGTGGAATTTCCTGCCCATTATTTGCAGGTTGACTGCCTGATTTTGCAACTTTCCAAGCCCGCAAATCAGTATACCACCTGCCATTATATTCTCTTGACTCAGCATTAAAACTTACAGTAACTTCTTCACCCTCAGTGAGTTTTTTGATTTCGTCAACTTTATCACCCCAGGCTGAAAAACAAACTTTTTTAGGAAATTGGTCATCTGTTTCAATAACAAACTCTTTCTTTACCCAGCGTCCATTTTTTCCTTCACCGGATTGTTCTTGCAATAATTTAAAAACTTTCCCGCTAACTTCTAAACTCATTATTTTTCTATTTTTTAATTCTGCAGTAGTTTACCACAAGACTTGTATTAATACTGTATATTGGGCGAAGCACGAAAACGGAAGACCGAAGTAAAGACTTTTAAACTCAAGACCCTTTCTTCTGACTTCCGTCTTTGGTCTTTTAACTATAAAGCATTAAATAACAATTAATTAAAGCTCAGTAGTAAATAAGCAGTTGATTGTATTTAATTTAATCTTCAACAATAACAATTTTTTCTATGACGTCACCTTGCCTAATCTGGTCAATTACATCAAGCCCTTCGTAAACTTTTCCAAATACGGTATGAACTCTGTCAAGATGAGCAGTATTACTACGATTGTGACAAATGAAGAATTGTGAGCCTCCAGTATCTCTTCCGGCATGAGCCATTGATAATACACCTTTGTCATGATACTGGTTTTCACCATCAAGCTCGCATTTAATTTTATAACCAGGGCCGCCAGTTCCGGTTCCGTTTGGGCAACCACCTTGTATTACAAAATCAGGGATTACTCTGTGAAAAGTCAATCCATCATAAAATCCCTGCTTTGAAAGTTTAACAAAATTTTCAACTGTTCCAGGAGCATCTTTCTCAAAAAAGTTGACTTTCATCAAGCCTTTTTCGGTATGTATTTCTGCTGTCATAATTTAAGTTTTTGGTTAAAATTACAAAAAAAACAGGTGCCTAAGCGCCCGTTTTTAAGAATTATTGATTTGTGTTTTGCTCTTCAGCTTTTTTCTTTGCTTCTTCCTGTTGTTTTTTTCTCATTTCTTCCATCTCTTTTTGCTTTTGCTCCATTTCAGCCTTTTCTTTAACAGGGTCAACAATTTCCAGTAGCTCCATCTCAAAAATTAAAGCCATGTTTGGTTCAATTTTACCACCACGTCTAACATTTTGACCATAAGCTAATTCAGTAGGAATAAAAACCTTCCATTTTGAACCAACAGGCATCATTTGAAGAATTTCCTGCCATCCTTTAATTACACCTGTAACAGGGAATTTAGCTGGCTCTCCTTTTTCAACAGAACTATCAAAAACGGTTCCGTCAATTAAAGTTCCAGTGTAGTTTACTTTTACTTTATTGGTATCAACAGGGATAGGGCCATTACCTTCTTTTTCAATAATATATTGAATTCCTGATTCTGTAACATGAACACCTTCTTTCTTTTTGTTTTCTTCAAGGAATGCTTCACCTTCTTTTTTGTTCTTTTCAAGTTTCTTTTGATAAAGTCCCTGGAAGAAGGCTTGCACTTTACCCATTCCTTCTCTCATATCAACATGAGCAGAGTCTCCACCCAAGGTTGTTAGCAGAGCTTCTGAGAAAGCAACCATGTTTAATTCTTCAACTCCTCCTTGCTTCAGTTTATCCCCAATATCGGCACCCAAGATATAACTTATTGAATCGATTTCTGAATTAAGATCTGCTGTTCCGCTACCTGCAGAACCTGATTTAGATCCTTGATTACAAGCAATAAAAGAAACTAATGCAGTTGATAATAATAACAGTTTAATTTTCATTTTTTTAGATTTTAATTACCCATTAAAAAATTTCAGCACAAAAGTAATTGAATTTATCAAAAAGAAAAGTTAATGTTCAAAAAAGGCAGGGCAATCGGGTTTAACTTTTTTCGATGAACAAATAATACATTTATCGTTCATTTGTAAAGAAAAACATCGGATATTTTTAAAATATCCGATGTTTGGTTATGGTTATTTTTTAAACCCGAATGCCCTGTCGAAAAAGGCAAATCCTGCTTCAAACATAAAATTTATACTACTATTTATTTAATAACTTCAAGTAATTCTATTTCAAAGATAAGTGCTGAATGAGGAGGAATTGACCCTCCGGCGCCTCTTTCGCCATAAGCTAATTCGCTAGGTATAAAGATTTTCCATTTTGCACCGGTTTTCATCATAAGTAATGCTTCAGTCCAACCTTTAATAACACCTTTTACAGCAAATTCAAGTGGTTCGCCTCTTTCATAAGAACTGTCGAAAACAGTGCCATCTAGTAATGTGCCCTTATAATGCGTTTTTACCCTGCTGTCAATGGTTGGTTTTTCTCCGGTTCCTTCTTTTAATACTATATATTGAAGACCTGATTCAGTAACCTTTACACCTTCCTTTGATTTGTTTGCTTTTAGAAAAGCTTCACCTTCTTCCTTGTTCTTTCCGTATTTCTTACTTTGTAAAGATTGGAAATAGCTGCGAATTATTTGCATTCGTTCTTCTTCAGCAATCAATTGGTTTTCACTACTTATTGCATCTTTCATTGCCTGAATAAAAATATCCAGATTTATATCTTCTGCTCCACTCTTTTTTAAATTTGAGCCAATATCTGCCCCAAGGCTATAACTAACTGAGTCAATTTGATTTGTTAGATTGATTTGTGCATTAGCAGCAACAGCAATTGTAAAACTTAATATTACTAACTGAATTTTTTTCATCTGATTAAAATTATTGTTAAATGTTTGATAATTACTTGCATTTTATTATTATTTCTTTGGTGTTCATGAGCTTGCTCAGCAAGGTTAAACATGTCTTTTTTGCGAAATTTGCTTTAATAAGAAATCCCTCTATGAGGGTTTCATTTGTTGTTGTTTATGTTTCAGAATTAATTGCAAGGTTAAGAAAAGTAATTGGTATAAAAAAAACAATCGAAACCTTGATCTGAAGTTTCGATTGTTTTTTAGGTTCTTGCTCTTATTTACTATTCATCATCAATATTGATGTTATTGTCTTTTTTCTCACCAAACGGAATATGTAATCCAATATAAGGCGTTGCATAATTATCTGCATTGTAGGTACCGTCTTCCATAATCGACCAAGTCCATCTGTAATCCATTCCTACTACCAGGAATTTATACATTTTGTAGGCGAACCTTACAGTTAATAATGATCTTTCATCCAAAGTGAAGGCATCACTTAAGTCTGCCAATCCACCCTTTACATACTGACCTGTAATGATAAATTTTTCCATAAGTTTGGATGCATCCAGATTTAAAGTAAGCATTGCCGGAGCTGTTTCAGAGAAATCATCAGGAATCATTAAAGTACCACCAACTCTAACTTTATCAAGTGCAGTAATTGACAAGCCTCCATAAATTCCTTTTTTTGCTTCAGTACTTACAAGTTCCCAATAACGACCGTCTTTACTAATTTCATAGTTTGCATCAAAAAACTGTGGCATAAAATATTTTTTATACCATAACCTTTCCAGCCGAGCATCTATTCTTAAAACATTTCCTCCAGCCTTGAATTTAAAATCAACTCCAACACCAAAACCATTACTTCCATCATAATCAATAAGTCTGGCTGAGTCTGCAGATGCAATACCTGAACTAGCTTCAAGTGCTCTTGCTGCTTCAAAAATCTCAGATTTGTTTTTTACCAGATTACCATATTGAGCATAAACCTTTAGTTGCATAAATGACATGCTTACAGGCATTACACCAACATCAAAAGCCCAGGCACTGACTCCTTTGTCTAAGAAATTATTTGTCTGCTCTCGAACAACACTATCAGCAACTCCATCAGCCGCTTTGACTTCAGTTTCGATATAAGTCTGATCTTTATCAGTAATATAAGTAAAACCAATGTCGGTGGTTCTTACAATTGGAATTCTAGTTCTGCCAAAAGGCTTAACATATGGTCTGATGGCAAACAGGTTAAACGAACCAGCATCAAAATCACTGTATAAACCTTCGATACCTACCATGTTCTTAATCAGAATGTCCCAACTAAGTCCAACCTTTCTCTTTTCATAACTTATTGAGTTGGTATAATTGTCAAGCAAGATACCATATCCTATACTTTCTCCTGTCATGTCACCAACTTTTAAATAAACAGGATCTTGTTTTTTTATTCCCCATCTCACATAGCGAACCAATCTTAGCCATCCTACTCCACTTTCAAATTCTTCGGTTCTAATGCCGTTGCCTTCTACACTAAATAATAATGGAATATCCAAACCAAAACCCAGTTTGCCTAAAGCAAATTCAGGCTGAATTCGCATGCCAATATAGCTTTGTCCTCCAATACTAGTGTAACCCAGCAATGCACCCAATGAACTTTGCTGGTCCATTGCATTGGTTGCATCAAAATCACTAAACTCATCAGTTGTTTCTTCTTCCTGAGCAAAAGTTACTTGAGGAACAGCAAGTAGAAACACAAACAAAAACATCAAAATAATCTTTATTTTCATAAGTTAAATTTTTAGTTAAGTACTTTAAAATTAACCACATCCTTAATATTCGCTGTAGCTCTTGAAAAAGCTTCGCTATGTTTAGGAGCGATTGAGTTTCATAATAATTCCCTCAGTGAGGGTTTTGTAATTATTTGTTTTGGTTGTTTTTATTTCAAAACTTAAATTAACTGATTGTAACTATTATACAGACTTATTAATTTAGTAAATAGTTTGCTTTTGCTTTTAAATATTGTTTGGTATATATACTTCTAATAGCTTTGTTTGCTCCTTTGTTTTCAAAACCAGATTTTTTAGAACTGCCGGAATTAATACAGTTTCACCTTTTTTTATTTCGACAACATCCACATCTGAATGAATTTGAAACTCCCCTTCAATACACATAAAAATTACAAACGAATCAATTAAATTATAATCTTTTTCAACAGAGCCTTTGAAATCCAGAATGTTTGTTCTGAAATAGTTGCACTCAACCAGGTTGACTGTTTTATTAGGAACAATATCATAGCGTGTTTTGTAATTTTCTTCAGCTTTAAAATTGATTACATCTGTTGCCAAATCGGTATGAAGCTCCCTTGGATTTCCTTCGCTGTCAACACGTCCCCAATCATAAATTCGATAGGTGACATCAGAGGTTTGCTGAATTTCTGCTAACAATATACCGCTGCCAATTGCATGTACCCTGCCAGCAGGAATAAAAAATACATCTCCAGGTTGGACTTTTTCTACATTAAGCAAATCTTTCAAACCTCCAGAGAGAAGAGCCGTCAAATAATCCTGTTTGTTGCAGTCACCTTTAAATCCACTTATTAGCTCAGCACCATCTTCAGCTTCAACTATATACCACATTTCGGTTTTACCATAAGCATTGTGTCTTTCTTCTGCGGTTATGTCATCAGGGTGAACCTGAATAGAGAGGACATCCTGCGCATCGATGAATTTTATCAGAAGTGGAAACTCAATTCCGAATTTTTCATAAACACTTTCGCCAACCAAATCGCCCATATAAACTTCAATAAGTTCCTGTAGCGAATTGCCTGCTAAAAAACCATTTGAGGTCACCGACATATCGTCTTGAATTCCTGATATTTCCCAGCTTTCTCCAATGTTTGATAAATGGTAAGGCTGCTTATTTAAGATGGTTGATATTTTTTGTCCACCCCATATTTTTTCTTTTAAGATAGGAGTGAATTTTAATGGATAAAGACCTACACTCATTTAATAAATGTTAATTAAGTTAAAATTAAAAACTAATTCCATGCTTTGCAAATAATAATTCGAAGCATAAAACTTTTCGGTATTAAATTTGATTAAACAATGTTATCAATAAAAGTTTGACAAAAGTAATCTAAATTTTTTCAAGCATTTTGTCTTGCATTATTTAAATTTATATAACAAAAAATTACAATTAATTACTTGTTTTATATATATTTGAGCATTAAAATGTTAGAAAAAAGTTTTTTTGAACATTTGATTTTCTTAGTTATAACGTAATTGTTACTTTTAGTTGCATTAATTTGATTTATATTTTCAAAACTTATCTGAGTTTTGCTAGAATTTATCAGGACATTAGAAAGATATGAGCAGATCAAATAAACTGGGTATTCAAAACCGCTTTCTTATTTTCACTACCGTCATTGTATTATCCGGCATAGCAATTATTATATTATTCTTGCTGTCGGTTAATGACATGAGGAAAAACGACAGGAATTATGAAAGAGTTACAGAGCTGGCGATTGAATATCAAAAAATGCTCAAGCTAGAGCAATTGTTCCTGGTACATCATCCTGAAGAAAAAGGATTCTTTAAATCGGGTAAAAGTAAGTATGTTGCTGAGCATGAGACTGCTTCAAAACAAATGAACAGTTTGCTAGGAGAATTTGAATTGGATGATGATGAATTAAACACAGAGTTAAAAAGTAAAGTTGAAAAGCTTAGAGGAATTAATAATAAATACCTTGGCTATTTTGCTGAAATAGCTGATAAATTATATTTGCGGGGTTCTGAAACAACTGGTAAAATTGGAGAATTGAACCAAAATGCTAAAAAAGCGCTTGAATTAACTTCATCACCTCAGCTCAAAAGTTTAATCAATCAGTTAAATTACAGTTTAAAGGATTATATTCTGCATAAAGACCCAGAATATTATAAGGAATTTCTCAATTCTATCGGGAAAATAAGACGTCTTTTTAATGGGAAGGTAATTGTTGATGAATTGGCTAATGATACCTTAATGATTGAGGAAAATATACCGGCAAATACCGAAATAGTCAAGGAGCTTAATAGGTATAAGGAGAATTTTAGTAAACTTATTGACCTTGATAAAGATATAGGCAGAAATTCGGGTGAAGGGTTGAGAAAATCATTGAATGATGAAAGTACAAACTTCCAGCCTGAAATAAAGTTTTTGGATACTACTCTCAAAAAAATTAAATCAAACTATCTGGATCGTGTTTCGCTTATTTTTGTCATAATCAGTTCGTTACTATTCCTTTTTATTGTGCTTTACGGGTTGCTCTTTTCAAGATCAATTGCAGGAGCTTTAGGACGGTTAAATAACTACCTGCTACCAATTAGTAAGGGTATTTTCCCTGATAAATTAATGACCCTGAGGCAAAACAACGAGCTGCAAAAGATAATTAATTTTATTAATGAATTGGTTGAAGGGCTGAAAAAAACAACAAGTTTTGCTGAAGCAATTGGTAAAGGAACTTTTGGGACAGAATTTAATCCTTTAAGTAAGCAGGATGCTTTGGGTAACTCCCTGTTAGAGATGCGTAAGAACCTGATTAAGGCGCAGGAAGATGAAAAGAAAAGGCAGGAAGAGGATAATTTAAGAAAATGGGCCAATGAAGGATTGGCTGAATTCAACGAAATTCTTAGACAAAGTGCTGGTGATATTGATGCGTTGACGTTGAGTATTGTACGAAATATTACCAGGTTTTTAAAAGCCAACCAGTCAGGGCTGTTTTTAATAAACGATACAAAAAAGGACGACATTCACCTTGAATTGATTGCTACTTATGCTTATGATCATGAAAGGAAGAAACAAAAGAAAATATATATCGGTGAAGGACTTGTTGGAATGTGCGCAGTTGAAAAATCAACTGTATATCTGGAGGATATACCACAAGGATATTTGAGTATTAGTTCTGGCCTGGGAGGTTCCAGTCCGAGAAGCTTATTAATTGTGCCATTAAAACTTGAAGATGAAATCTTTGGTGTGATAGAAATTGCATCTTTCAATAAATTCAGGAAACATGAAATTGAATTTGTAGAAAGAGTGACAGAAAGTATTTCATCGACCTTGTCGCTGGCTAAGATTAATACCCGAACTGCAGTTTTACTTGAAAAATCGCAGCGTCAGGCAGAAGAAATGGCTGCACAGGAAGAAGAAATGCGTCAGAATTTTGAAGAACTACAGGCTACTCAGGAAGAATCGGCACGTAGAGAAGCCGAAATGAGCAGTATTCTTCAAGCCATTAACTCATCGTCGTTGGTTGTTGAATTTGATTTGAATGGCTACATCATTAATGCCAACGAGGCCATACTGAATTTGCTTAATATCGAAGCTAAGGATTTATTGGGTAAACACCAGGGGGATTTTGAAAAAATGGACGAAGCCAATATTCGTTCTGAGGAATTCTGGGAAAGACTGCGTAGAGGTGAAATTATTTCTGAAAGTCATAAAATTAATGTTGGTGGAAAGGTGAGATGGTTGCATGAGGTTTATACACCGATTTTAAATGCTGAAGGAGAACCATATAAAATTCTTAATCTTGCAACTGATATAACCGAAAGTAAAAAGCTTGAACAGGAATTACTTGAAAAGGCTGAGGAAATGTCTTATCAGGAGGAAGAGCTTCGCAGAAACCTGCTTGAGCTTGAAAAAACTCAGAAGGATATGGCCGAAAGGCAATATGAACTTGAAGAGGCCAACGATAAAATTAAAACAAGCGAACAAACTTTAAAAGAGTCTATTGAGAAGGCAAAGGAAGGGGAAAGAAGGCTTAAGGCAAGAAATGCAGCTTTGGCTGAGCAGGAAGTAGAATACATCAAGAAAATTCAGGAGCTGGAATTTGCCATGAAAAAGCTTAAAGTTGATAATGATGATTTAGATAAAATAAACAGTAAACTTTCTGTTAGTGAAAAAACGCTTAAAAAGTTCCTTAAAGAAGCCAAAGATCAGCAAAAGAAACTTGAAGAGCAATTGTTGTTGAGTCAGGAAAAAGAAAACAGCCTGCTTGAACAGATGGATACACTGATTGCTGAAATTGAAAAATTAAAAAAAGGCGGTAAGTAACCGCCTTTTTTATTTGTGTTTTTTGTGGTTATAGTGCTTTTAAACTCAAGTCGATACTCCTGATTTGATGGGTCAGTTCACCTACTGAAACAAAATCTACTCCACACTCAGCATAACTTCTGATAGTTTCCAAATTGATACCACCCGAAGATTCAACTTCCATTCGACCATTTATAAATTCAACCGCCTTTTTTGTTTGTTCAGGCGTGAAATTATCAAGCATCACTCTGTCAACAAATCCAGCATTCAATACTTCTTCGAGTTCCTGCATATTTCTGACCTCTATTTCAACCGGAATCTTCTTGCCGTATTCAACAAGGTAGGTTTGTATTTTTTCAATAGCCTTTTTTATACCTCCGGCAAAGTCAATATGATTATCTTTCACCAATATCATGTCGTATAACCCAAAACGATGGTTTTCTCCGCCCCCTATTTTTACGGCCATTTTTTCAACAACTCTAAGGCCGGGTGTTGTTTTTCTTGTGTCAAGAACTTTCGTTTTTAGACCCGCCAACTTCTCTACATACCTGTTTGTATTGGTTGCAATGCCACTCATTCGCTGCATAAAATTTAGGGCAAGCCTTTCTGCCTGTAAAATGGTATGCGTGCTGCCATGTACATGAAAAACCACATCACCAGGCTTAACTGCAGCCCCATCCTGAATAAAAATCTTTGTTTTTAAGGAGGGATCAATCCTGGTGAAAATTTTTAGTGCAATATCAACGCCGGCTATAATTCCAGTTTCTTTTACTAATAATTTTGCTGAACCTTGTATGTCTTTAGGTACTGTTGAACGAGTTGTGTGATCACCATCACCTATATCTTCAGCTATCGATCGATCGATTAATTCATCAACCATTTTATTAAAATCCATAATCATTCTAGCTTCTTTTTACTGCCAAAGATAGGAATTAAAAGAGATCAATAAATATTAACCGAAATAATTAAGCAATAATGACATTGTTTAATTACTCATATTCATTGATATTCAGTCGATTAATAATCGGGTGCCCGTTGTTCTTTTGATAGGCTAAATAAACTTTAAACTTGCCACTTCTTGTTTTTAGATTTCCAATAACATATTTTATTCCGTTGCTTTCACCTTCAGCTTCTACTATGAAGTTATTCGGAGGGTTCTTTTTGAAAAAATCTTTAAGGATAAGTTCAGCCTGGGCTTTGCTGTAAACATCTTCTTTGTTTTTTATCAACAGCTCAACACTTTGATTAAAATGTTCAGCCAGAAGTTTTGAATCTCCCTCCAAAAGAGCCTTTTTTATCTCGGGCGGGATCATTTTTTTCTCTTGTGCAGTAAAAGAGGTCTGAACCAATAAAAACAATAATGTGTATGCGATTAATCTTTTCAATTCGTTTAGGTTTACAGAAAACTACTCAATATATTTTTCAATAACAGGGCAACAAAAATTGAACCATGCCATCTTTCGGAAAATAGATTTTGTCAACAAATATCAGGTTTTCAAACAATAAAGTACTTTTTTTACACAAAAATAGCCTGTGAAATTCTTTTGAAAATACTTATAAGGATGTTGTGGGTTGATTGCTTTTTAATTTAGAAAAATGTAAAAAAAACAAACTTAAAAGTTAATTAAAGTCTACATATTTAAATCAATTTTATATTTTTACGCTGTAGGCAAAATACAAACCAACATAATTTGAAGTATTAGGAACGATTTATGTAGAAAATGAAGATAAAGTTTTTGTGCATAGGAAAAACAAATTTCAATTTTGTGAACGAAGGAAATGAGCTGTATCTAAAAAGGTTAAAGCATCTTGTGCAATTTGAGATGAGTGTGGTTCCTGATATAAAAAACACCAAAAACATGCCTGTTGATGAGTTGAAAGCTAAAGAAGGTGCAGTTCTTTTAAAGCAGGTTGGCGATGGTGATAAACTGTGTTTGCTTGATGAAAAGGGAACAACTTTTACATCTGAAAAATTTGCAGACTTCATTGACAAACTAACTGTAATGGGAACTAAGCAGTTAATTTTTGTGGTTGGAGGGGCTTATGGTTTTTCGCAAGAAGTGTATAACAGGGCTGATTATAAAATATCTTTATCAAAAATGACCTTTTCTCATCAAATTATCAGAGTGATTTTTTTAGAGCAAATTTACAGGGCGTATACAATAATAAAAGGAATACCTTATCATAATCAATAAGTTAAGCATTGAAAAAGCAATTAATTTTTTTCAGGTTTTTAATACTGGCTGTTATTCTGATTGTTACTGCAACAATTATTGAAAGAAAATCGTTGCAGCCACCTGACGAACTTGTTGATATAAATAAGTTTAGCAAAATCCTATTCAATAAAGAAAAGAAAGTAGACACACTTCTAAGCTCAATTTATAAAGAGGTTAAACCACTCGCTAAAAAGAGTGAATTTAACCTTTTTGAAAAGCTGATCGATCTAGACCTGAAATCCTTGAAAGATCAGGGAACTATTTTGTTGGTTTATATAAATGATAGCCTCCAGTTCTGGTCTGACAATTCCATTGAAGTAAATCAAAGATATTCTAGAGCTGATTTAAATAATACAGTGTTAAACCTGAATAATGCATGGTTTTATGTTAGGAGCATGCATGATAAAAACCTGGAAATAGTTGGTTTAATTGAACTAAGAAATGATTTTTCTTATCAGAACGAATACCTTGATAATACTTTTCAAAAAGATTTTGAGCTTCCATCATCAATCGAAATTTCTAAAATCCCATTATCATATAGTTATGACATTTACAATCAGGAAAGTACTTATTTGTTTTCACTGGTTCCAACAAACACCATTTCAAAAAGTGAGGGGTGGGAATATTTAGCACTTTTGTACATTCTGGGTATCGCTTTTTTGTTTGTGTTTTTGAATAGCTGGCTACGCCAGGTGGCTCTCCAACAGCCTGGGGCAAAGCTGATTATTTTGCTAACTCTTGCCTTTCTTATTTTTGTAAGATACCTGATGCTGGAATTTAAATACCCCTTGCAAATTTATTCAACGCCTTTTTTTGAGCCTGGTTATTTTGCTGTATCTTATCTTTTCCCATCGCTGGGCGATTTTTTGATTAATTCTTTCCTGATTTTGTTGTTTACGCGAGGTTTGTTCTACATTTTCCGTCCGGGAAAGGTAATCCGGTTTTTTAGAAGAAAGTCGCTATTCGTCAAATATCTAGTTAGCCTGAGTGTGCTGGTTTTAGTAATCTTGTATTTCAACTATGTTATCCAGCTGCTGGAAAGTCTGGTCATCAATTCTAGTATCCCGCTTGAAGCCAACAAGGTGCTTGAATTAAACCTTTTTAGCCTGCTTGCGTATGTCATTTTTGGGGTGCTGTTCTCAGCTTTGGTTATTACCATCGACAGAAGTATTTTTGTTTTAAGGCGACTACTAAATGCAAAACAGTTCATAATTATTTCAGGTCTGGTATTGCTGATTTATTCGGGTATTGTTCTATCCTTTAAAATGAACTTGTCTTCGGGTTCACTGGTTTATTTTCTGGCTTTATTTTTCACGATAGCTTACATTTATTTAAGAAGGCGGAAATATCATTATTCTGTCTATATTATCTTAATGGTTATTGGTTCGGTTTACATTACCTTATTCATAAACAAAACAATTAAGGAAAAGGATTCTGGCAAAGCTAACATACTTATATCCAGGATTGTAAATGAAAGAGACCGGGTTGCCGAACTTTTGCTGATTGATATAGAAGAAAGCCTCAAGAGCGATGAAGGTCTTAGAAAAAAAGTGGTTGTGCATGATGAAAATCAATTGGATCAAATTCATAACCTACTGAAGAAAAACTATTTCAGTGGTTATTTTTCTAAATACGAACTTGATTTTGTAGTGTGCTGTGACTGTGAAGATTATGAAGAAAATAAGAAGTTGCAAAACTGTGCGAGCTATTACGGCAACATTATAGATGAGTTTGGTGATAAGATCGGCAATACTAATTTTTATTATCTCGATAATCACAATGGCAGGGTTAGTTATCAAGGGTCAGTAAACTTCGAAAATGATAAAAGACAACCTTTTACCTTATACATGAGTTTGGACTCTAAACTGCTAACTCAGGAAATTGGTTATCCTGATCTTCTTATTGAAGGAAAGATTAACAAAAAGAACCCATTGAGTGATTATTCTTACGCTAAATACCAAAATGGAAATCTTATAACACGTTCAGGCTCTTTTCCTTACGATTTGAATGATAAAATGTTCAGGCAAGATACCAGTGAACTGTCTGTTCTGAAAAATTCTGATTATGAGCATTTTGTAAAGAGATTAAACAATGGGCGAGTTGTTCTGACAAAAGGAAGGGTGAAAACTTTCGATCTGGTAATTGCTTTTTCGTATGTTTTTGTTTTCTTCAATATCTTACTTATCATAACTTTTTCATTAAATAATTTAAACCTGGTCTGGAGACAGGCAAGCCTGAATTTTGAGAACAAACTTCTGTTGGCTATGCTTTTTGTACTTGTTTTGTCGTTTGCGATGGTGACAGCAGGTACCATTTATTACAACAGCAGCCAGTTCGAACAAAAACACAACACCAATATTAGCGAGAAGCTTGAGTCTGTGCTTAAGAACCTTGAACTGGAAGAGGACAGAGGAACCTTTAATGATTCTTTTTTGGTGGTAGATAACTCTCTTGTTCTGAATGATTTACTTAGGAAGCTGTCGAATATCTACTATACGGATATTAATTTATATGATTACCAAGGCAGGTTAATTGCATCCTCACGTCCGGAAATTTTCAAAAGAGGGTTAATTGGAACTCTGATGGATCCAGAAGCATTCAGGCAAATGAGTATCAATGAAAAAATCCGGTTTATTCAAAACGAAAAAATTGGAAATTTGCAATACTCTTCTGCATACGCCCTGCTTAAAAATACAGATTCGCATAAATCGGTTTACATTAACCTGCCGTATTTTACAAAGCCATCTGAATTAAGAAAAGAAGTCTCGAACATTGTGGTGGCATTTGTTAATTTGTATGTGGTTTTATTTATTGTGGTGGCACTGGTTTCATTTTTCATGGCGAACAAAATAACTCAACCACTAAGAATGCTTCAAAGCAAGTTTCAAAAAATTGAGCTAGGAAAGCAATCCGACAAAATTGTTTACAATAAAAAGGATGAAGTAGGTGCCCTGGTTGAAGAATACAACCGAATGGTTGTAAAATTGGCTGAAAGTATTGAACTATTGGCAAAAACCGAGAGGGAAAGTGCATGGCGTGAAATGGCGAAGCAGATTGCGCATGAAATCAAAAATCCACTTACACCAATGAAACTCAGTGTTCAGTTCTTAATGCGGGCCTGGAATAATAAAGATGATGGATTTGAGAAGAAATTGAATAAATCAACGCAAACACTTATAGACCAGATAGATACACTTTCTAATATTGCAACATCATTCTCTAATTTTGCAAAAATGCCAAAGCCACGACGGGAGCTTGTTGATTTGGTGGTAAGGGTAGAACATACATTGGAATTATTTGCCAATACTGAAAATGTAACCATTGAAACTAACATTGAAGAGTTTGATAAACTGGTAATTATTGCCGATCATGAGCATATTTCACGAGTGTTGACCAACCTTACTAAGAACGCAATACAGGCTGTTCCAAGTGATAGAGAAGCTTATATAAAAATTATTGCTGAAAGCAAAGATGAAAAAGTTTTATTGAAAGTAATTGATAATGGTAGTGGAATTGCAGATGAGCAAAAAGAAAAATTATTTACCCCTAATTTTACTACCAAATCAAGTGGAATGGGGATGGGACTTCCTATTGTAAAAGATATCATTGAAAGCGCTGATGGTAGAATATGGTTTGAAACTGAATTAGGCAAAGGAACCACTTTCTTTGTTGAGTTCCCATTGGCTGAGGAAAAGGATATTATGGAGCTGCACACTGAGGAAGTTTAACTAATTTTTACATAAACATTTGAAACTAACTCAAAATTTCATTTAAAAACTTATCATTATCCAAATCAGATGCATGAAATAATTTAACCCTTAAATCATAAGCCCTGTTTTGTAATGTTTTAAATTCCCTGCTGTCGCTTTTTTCAAGATCAATTGTTGTAACATAGACAGATCTTGTATTTAGTCCAAAATCATCATCAAGGGCTCCCAGTTTGTATAAATCCTTCTCAATTTTTGCTTTTAACTTGGTGTAACCAAAATAAGCTTTGCACTCCAAAACATAAATCTGGTTATCTTTAACAAAAACCACATCGTATTCATTTTCAGTTCTTTGATTCTGCAATCGCACGCCGATTCCAATTTCTTTGTCTTTTAATTCGAAATGGGTTTTAATGGTGTTAAAAACATATTCCTCGAACCATCCGCCCGAGAAGTATTTTTTATCTTCACTACGTTTATAACTTTTAGCATTTCTAATTTCTGGCAACTTCTTGATATTCCCTTCTTTAAGTAGAACTTTTTGCATCAGTTTTTTTGTTTCTTTAATGGGTTTATGCAAATTTTCTTTCGATTCTATTTTTAATCCGCAGGCACTTAAATATTCAAATAAAGTAATCCTGTAATTGAAATTAATCACAGTACGTTTTTCTTTTGGGTAAATAAGCTGATAGTGACTGACTCCCTGAGGAACATAATAGAAATTAGCTTTCGGGAAATTGCTGAAGAAATTCAAGGTGACCAATGCCATAAGTTTTGTTCCACAGGTCAAGTTTACATGGTGTTCATCTTCTTTGTTAAACGCAGTTTTCTCAAATGTGGTTTCAATATCAGACAAATTGTGTGGATTAATAACAATGCGTTTTGTCTTTTCTTTAGCGAGCTGAACTGAATGAATGATCCAGTCAGTTCTGTTTTCATTTTCATACTCCATTTTCTCGGAAGTAATGAACAAAAAAACATCTATTTGATGCTCTAACTCTTTTATTAACTGAATATTTGGGATGGTGTATTCACTTACCAGACTAATTAAAACCTTCTTCTGCATACCTTATCTAATTTTTGATTTTGAACTGGTTTTTGTATTAAAAACAATAAAAGCTATTTTTACTATACTAATTTAACGAACTCTATCGTCAATGGCAAAAAACAATGAACTTCAAACCATATTAAAACAATATTCAAGTATTTTCGAAAGTAAGGAAGAGGGGGTTTTTATTTTGAAAAGTCTTCATGAACTTCTTGATTTTGAAATGATTTACATAGCTGGCGGGTATTTTAATCTGACCAGTATTGTTCTAAAAAACAAAGACATTCTTAAAATTTGGGTTGATTCTTTTTTAATGGCTGAATTGCCGGTCACTCAACGATTATATGAAAGCGTAACCGGAACAAATCCAAGCCATTTTAAAGGAGAAAAACGACCGGTTGATAGTATTACATGGTCTGAAGCTGTAGATTTCTGCAACCTTATAAATGAAAAAATTGGAATTGAAAAATTCAATGGCAAGAATAAACTTTTGTCTAGTGGAGATATTGAAGGCAACTTTGCTGATTTTAAGGGTTTTAGACTGCCAACTGAAGCAGAATGGATTTATGCAGCCATGGGTGGCGTTGAGCAATGTGAAGATGAGTATTACCAGTTTGCAGGAAGTAATAGTGCAAACCGAGTGGCCTGGTACGAAGGAAATAGTAGTTATGAAACAAAACCTGCAGGGTTAAAGTTTCCTAATCAGCTGGGTTTGTATGATATGAGTGGAAATGTTTTTGAATGGTGTTGGGATTGGTACAAAGCTGATTTTTTTGATAATGCCCCTGAAAGAAACCCAGTAAATAATAGCAAAGGAGGAGGGCGTGTATTAAGAGGAGGATCTGCTTTAGGAAGCAAAGATACCTGCAGACTAATTCAGCGAAACAATGATGCACCTGATAAAAAATGGATGAATGGTGGTTTTCGCCTGATATTTTCTTTTTAATCTAAATTTTAACCTGTGAAATATATATTCAAGGATTTACAGAAAATCCACCGAGTCAAAGAGATTGATAGAGCTTTTGTTTTTGATGATTCAACAAAAGATCTTGAGTTTGTTGATTTAAGCGGGAATAAGGAATTAAAAGAAGTTGTGTTTAGTTGCCCGCAATATAACCTTAAGTATCTTGATTTAAGTTATTGTTCAATCATTAAAATTGTGTTTTCTGAAAATTGCAAGAATATACAAACCATTTATTTGCATCATAACCAATTGCGATATGTTGAATTTAAGGGCCATTTCCCTTTTTTGGAATTAATCGACTTAAGTTTTAACAAAAAACTGGCGAAACTTAATATCTCTCAAAAACTAACGAACTTAAATTATCTATACCTGCATCAATGTAATTTTAAGGACCTAATTCCTTTGGCAGAATATTTTACTAAACCAGGTTTTGACTTTAATATTGGAGAAAATAAAAACCTGCAATCACCTCCATTAGAGATAATTAAGAGTGGGCGAGATGCTGTGATTAGTTATTTTAGCTCCTTCTGGCCCGAGGAAGATGAACACTATTTGTACGAAGCCCGTATTTTAATTATTGGAGAAGGAGGCGCTGGTAAAACCACATTGTCAAGAAGAATCCTTGACAAAAATGCACCAATGCCCGATGAAAAGGATAGTACCGCAGGAATCGATGCCTCGCAATGGAACTTTGAAATTGATTCATCAAACGGTCCCCGTAATATGCGTGTGAATGTTTGGGATTTTGGTGGACAATCAATCTACAAAGCCACACACCGTTTTTTCCTTTCAAATAGAGTGTTGTATATTTTGCTCACAGATGGCCGAAAGGAGGACACTGACTTTAATTACTGGCTAAATCTTGCCGAAATGTTTGGCGGAAATAGTCCTTTAGTTATTGTGATGAACATTAAGGAAGGCAGGGAATACAATATTCCGATGAATATCTTAAGAGGACGTTTTACAAATTTAAAAGATGAGGTGAGGCTTGATTTAAAAGAAATTGATAAAAACTACGATGTACTAATCAATAAACTTAAGTACCACATATCTGAATTGCCCCATATTGGAACAAAGCTTCCGGAATCGTGGACATTAATTAGAAAAGACATAGAACAGATTGAAGAGAAATACATTTACCATCGCCAGTTTTTTACAGTCTGCGAAAAGCATGGAGTGACTGAATTAGACACCATTCTACAAATTAGTCAGTTTTTTCATGATATTGGAGTGTTTCTTCATTTCCAGGATTCGCCACAACTTGGGAAAATATTGTTTTTGAAAAATAGCTGGGCGCTTGATGCTGCATATGCAATTATTGATGCACCTGAAATCAGAAGACGAAATGGACATTTTACTAAAAAAGATGCCATAGAAATATGGGGGAAAGATTATTTCATGGTTTATGAAGAGCTGCTTGCATTGATGAAGCGTTTTTATCTTATCTATGAGATTAACAACAGTCAAAGCTATATTGCCCCGCAGCTACTATTAGATGATAAACCTGATTATAACTGGGATACAAAAGACAACTTGCAATTACGTTACGAATACGACGATTTTATGCCCCAGGGAATACTTTGGCAGTTTATTTCAATTATGCATAAGCAGATTAAAAATAACACCCTTGTTTGGCGAAGCGGAGTAATTCTTTCAGAAGGCAATACCGAAGCCGAGGTTACAGAAGTTTATGGTCAACATAAAATCAACATCAGGATTAAGGGTAAAAACAAACTGGATTTTAGAACAATTATAGCTTACGAGCTTGATAAAATAAATCAGCAGTATGCTAAATTAAAGTATGAAAAGAAAGTTCCATGTATATGTGAGCAGTGCTTGCAAGATGCTAAACCTCATTTTTTTGGTTATTCTACATTAAAAAACATTGCAGAAAGGGGTAAGCGAAACTTTGTTTATTGCGATAAAACTGACGATGAGGTAAGTGTTAAAAAACTTCTTGAAGGAGTTGAATTGCCAAAATCTATTGGCAGCATATTGTTAAATACCAATATTACTATTACCAATCGCTCCAAACCAGAAGTTGATGAACTAATTGATAAGTTGGATAAATCAAAGGTAGAAAGGCTGAAAGAGGCTGTAGATGAGAGTTTAAGGCTGCTTGAGGAATATGAACGGGAACTGTTGCTGACTAGCGATCCAAAACTAAAGGCAAAATACGAATACGAGATTGCTGATTTAAACCAACAAATAGAAAAAGCAAGAAAAGAGCTTCTTAAAATTAAAGATAATAATTGAAGCGGATGGCAGTGATTTAGCTACATTCTGCTGTTTAAGTAAATTTTTCACATTCAATTTTAAACAAAACCTTAAGAAAGTTTCCATGAAAGTGTAACCTGCAATGTTTTTGTGGCGTCAAAGATAATGACAAGCAAAATTATTAATGGTAAATTGAATATTATGGAAGAAATATTAATTCCTTTAGGTCTTTTCGCAAGTATAGTGTTGATTGTTTATATTTATTACAATGGTCGCAATAAAGAAAGGCTGGCCTTGATAGATAAAGGTGAAAATGCAGGTGTGTTTGATCTAAAACACAAATCATTTCCAACACTTAAATTAGGAATGTTTTTGGTTGGAGTAGGCTTAGGATTTATAGTTGGGAATTTGTTGGCAAATTTCACATCACTAGAAGAACCGGTTGCCTATTTCTCGATGATTCTTTTGTTAGGGGGAGGTAGTCTTATTTCATTCTTTTTCATAGAACGGAAAAAAATTGAACCAGAGTTATAAATTTTGATCTAAAAGAGATAAAATTTGTGAAATAGTGTAACCTGTTCACAATAAGAATCGTCAAATGAAATAGAAAAATAAATTGAAATTTTAAAAAAAAGAAATATCATGGAAGATGTAATAGTTGTTTTGACAATTTTTGCAAGTATTGTGCTAATATTATATATGTATTTCACAACAAGAAATAAAGAAAGAATGGCATTAATTGAAAAAGGGCTGGATGCCAGTTTATTCAAAAGCGGGCGAAAATCTTTTTCAGTACTAAAATGGGGAATGTTTTTGGTTGGAATTGGAATAGGAATTCTTGTTGGAAATATCCTTTCTGTATCAACTAATCTTGAAGATCCGGTTCCTTATTTTTCAATGATTCTTTTATTCGGAGGAGGTAGCTTAATCGCGTACCATTTGATTGAAAGAAAGAGAGATAAAGCGGAATAGAACTATTTGAAATGAATAAAAAAGAAGCATCTGTACTAAAATCTGTACGGGTGTTTTTTTTTATTGTTTGTATTTATCGGATGAAACCCTCATAGAGGGATTAGCTTACGCTGAGCCCTTCGGGGTTTATAAAGAAACTTAACTTAACGAAGTGATCTCATGAGCAAAGCGAATAATCGCTCTACAAAAGAATATGTTTAAATATCAATTACTTAACTGAAATTTAAACAAGTGAAACCAAATGACAAAAATTATTGCTAAAATGTTAGCTAATAATAATTTTTGTCATGTTTGTTTCATCTTTACATTTTATTTTATCAAATTTGTGCATCTTAAAGCTCGAAAAACGGCTGTAAATTCATATAAATGGAACGGGCTTTGCTATTCTAAATCGAATGTTTAAAGATATTTTTCTGCAATGAAGATAAAATTCACTGATGTACACGGCGAAATACTTCCAAATATTGAAATCACATTTGTTGTAAATAATGTGCCTGTTGAACTTGTTTCTGACGGAGAGGGCATAGTTGAGTTTTTTGATGCATGGGATGGTGATGAGGTAACTTGCTACATTCATGAAGAAGATCCGCACAAGTTTACTTTTAAAGAAGGTGATATTCCTGAAATTAGTCTGGCAGCACCTTTAGTTGATATGGTTTTTGTTACAACTAACGAAAATGATGAATCAGTAATTGGAGCCACCATTTATTTTGAATATTTGAACGAGCAAATTAAGGCAGTAAGTGACAATACTGGACAAATTGTTCTTGAGAAAATTCCTGTGAATACTGATGTGAAAATCTATCAGTTACATAATGGCGATGAATTTAATGTGGAAATAAATAAATGTAAGAAAGATAAAGCTCAGTATTTCATATCTGTCGATAAAGATTTTGATTTCAGTTACATGAAGTTTAAATTGGTTGATAAAACTGGTCAGGTAATACGAGGTGCTGATGTTCGATTTAAAATTGAAGACGATGAGTTTGAGTCGGTTACAGATCAAGACGGCTGCATAGTAATAAACGATGTTAAAGTTGGGAATGTAGTTGAATGTAAACAGATGATTTTTGGAAAATCATTACCATGGCATAAATTTAAGTGCGAAAGTGGTGTAGATGAGTATATTTTACATGGTGAAAAACCACAGGCATTTAGTCATGGTGCTGATAAATATGACTCACAGGTGCGAATGAAATTCAAACTGGTTAACTCAAAATCACAACCAATCCCGAATGCGGTAGTTCGGCTTGAATATGGCGAGAAAATAAGAAACAAGTACACTAATCAGAATGGAGAAGCTATGGTTGACGATGTTCTGATTGGTGATAAAGTAAATGTTTTTGTTGATGTACGTGGTACCAATGTGAGTTCTGAGTTTATTTGCCAGGAAGATGATGAAATGCACCAAATAACTCTCAGAACATCCAATCCGAAACTTTATTTCTGGTTAATTCCAATTTTAGTGATTGTGATTTTAGGAATTTTTTATGCTAATTCTGATTTTTCCAATAGTAATTCATCTCATGCAGATGATGAAGATGTACCGGCAAAAGATACCCTTATTATAAACAATTATTATTTTCAAGTGGTTGAAAATGGTTCTGAAGAACCTATTCAATACAGTAAAGTGAAACTTGTATACAAAGATACAGCTTTTGAGCAAGTTACTGATAAAGATGGTATTGCAAAGTTTAAATCAAGGGAAAATAAACTGCCCCTTAGTTACGAAGTTGCAAAGCTTGGACTCCATTCTCAAAAGCTTGATTATAAACTCGATAGTGTTTTTACAATAAAACTTGCTAAAGATGATTCTGTTTCAATTAATGCAGAAAAAGCTTTATGTAACACACTGGTTGAAACGGATAAAGTGAAAACAAACTATCAAAGTTTTAAAATGAACCTTTCGAAAGGGCAGTTTAAGATTTGGATGAACTTTTTTGGCTTGGATCAGAAATTGGATATTTACAATGGAGGCCTGAGTGAAGTTTCTAAAAAAAATCTAATCTATACCACTGAAAAATTCAGAAAAGGTATTCTGAGCCCTAATGTTGAATTCGAAAGCAAGGATAGTACAATTACGGTTTGTGTTACAAGTAGTATCGACAAGGCTTCATGGGTTTATAAAGTGTATTGTGCAAGACAATCTACACCAGTCACTCCAGTTCAATAGATTGATTGATAATTGCTTGAAACGAAATAATTAAAACGAATCTCCGTTTAGTAAAAAAAAAGTTTTATCTTTGTCCGCTTATTCTATGCAGATATGTGATCCTTATTGCATAAAATAGGCGCAGTCAAACAATTGTTTGACTTCAAATTAAACACAGGGGAATGAGGAATTTTTCAATCTATTTAGTAGTTATTACTATTGCTCTTTTTGCAACATCATGTAAATATCAAAAGCTTTTAAAAAGTTCAGATTCTGAATTGAAATACACAAAAGCTAAAGAATATTATGAGGATAAGGACTATGCAAGAGCAATGACACTTTTTGAGCAATTAATTCCTGTTTATCGTGGAACAGATAAAGGCGAAGAAGTATCTTATCTTTTTGCTTATTGCAATTACTACCAAAAAGATTATATATTCGCAGGTCATTATTTTAGACGTTTTGCAGGCTCTTTCCCGAATAGCCAGTGGGCAGAGGAAAGTAGTTTCATGAGTGCTTACTGTTATTATTTGGATGCGCCAAAACCTTCACTTGATCAGGAAACAACTCGTAAGGCTATCCAAGAGTTTGGTTTGTATATTGGACGCTATCCAAATAGCGAAAGAATTGAAGAATGTAATGACTTGATTGATGAATTAAGACGGCGATTAGAACAAAAATCATATGATAATGCTATGCTTTATTATAAAGTTGGTAGTTATAAGGCCGCAAGTGTATCATTAAGGTCAAGTTTGAAAGATTATCCAGATTCTGAATATCGTGAAAATATTCTTTATTATATCATTAAATCAGACTACGAATACGCAGTGCATTCAATTTTTAGCAAGACTCAGGAACGATTAGAAGATGCATTAAAGGCATACAAAACTTTTATCAAGTTGTATCCGAATAGTGAGTATGGTAAAGAAGTTACTAAAATACACGACGATATTAAGAAAAGATTAGGTAATTTAGATAATGTAGGACAATTATAAGCAATAAAACAGATTAGGAGTATGAACTTTAAAAAAACAAGTGCACCAGTTAGCACAATTACTAGAAATCAGATTGATTTGGATGCGGATACCGGAAACATCTACGAATCAATTGTTACCATTAGTAGAAGAGCTAATCAAATAAGTGCAGAAATAAAAAGTGAATTAAGTACAAAGTTGGAAGAGTTTGCTTCATACACTGATAATTTGGAAGAAATATTTGAAAACAGGGAGCAAATTGAAATATCAAAATATTATGAAAGACTTCCAAAGCCAAGCTTAATAGCAATTCAGGAGTTTTTAGAGAATAAAATTTATTCCAGAAAGCCGGAAAGTACTGACGAAGAATAGACTTAATGTCATGTAAAAATATCAATCCCGGCTTGCTTAATGCTTTCCGGGATTTATTTTTTCTGGGAAATACCAAATTATGAATATGTGGGATCTTTTTTAATAAAGGAAATTGAGTTTAATATGCAGGCAATTATTCAGTTAGTAGACTTAAATAAAAAAATTTGGCAATATTTATTGCTCACCTTCTTAGCAATCATTTGGGGAAGTTCATTTATTTTAATGAAAAAAGGTTTGCTGGCCTTTGATCATATGCAGGTTGCTTCATTTCGAATTTTTATTTCATTTATCTTGCTTATCCCATTAATTATTAAGCGATTAAAATTATTGAAAAAGAGGCATATAATACCTGTTTTAATTGTAGGCTTTTTAGGAAATGGAATCCCTGCTTTTTTATTTACGAAAGCACAGACAGAAGTTAGTAGTTCAATGGCAGGTGTTTTGAATTCGCTTACTCCTCTATTTGCTTTATTAGTTGGATTAATTGTTTTTAAAGTAAAATTTATTTGGCAAAATATTGTAGGAATTTTTATTGGACTTTTAGGCGCCACCTCATTAATTCTTATCAACTCTGGTTTCGACTTTAGTGTTAAAAACCTTTATCCTTTGCTAATTGTATTAGCCACTATGTGCTATTCTGTTTCCATAAATGTTATAAAACAAAAACTCGCTGATTTAGATAGTGTTACAATAATTGCCCTGGCATTTTTGTTCGTTGGGCCAATTGGAGGAATTTATTTATTTACTTCTGATTTTAGCCATTCTATAAATAGTCCTTATTTGATTCAAAGTTTTAGCAGTGTATTTTTACTTGCTTTGATGAGTTCCGTTTTGGCCAACATTTTATTTAACTACTTAATAAAACATACAACAGCACTATTTGCCTCATCTGTAACTTATGTTATTCCAATAGTGGCTATAGTTTGGGGATTGTTAGATGGAGAAACTTTAATTTCATCTCAAATATTATCAATAGGAATAATTCTCATAGGAATATATTTGGTTAATAAGAAAAAGAAAATCCTTGGGTAAAAGAAAAAGTTATCTGCTTTCACTTCTCTCTGGAATACTTTTGGGCATTTGCTGGAATGAATTTCTACCGGCAATTTCTTTATTTGTAGCTTTTGTTCCATTACTTTTTGTTTTTGAGGATAAAAATTGGCACTACAGTCAGGTCTTCAAATTTGGGATACTCTCCTTTTTTGTTTTTCATTTAGGTACAGTCTGGTGGCTTTCACTGTCATCTCTTTTTGGAGCTATTGTTATTGCTTTGCTTAACTCAATGGTAATGGCAGCAGTCCTGGCATTTTCCTACAGAATTAGGCAGGCTCTGGGATTTGCAATTGGACTTATTTCTCTGGTAATGAGCTGGTTGTCGTTTGAGTGCATGCATTATCACTGGGAGCTTTCCTGGCCATTTATGAACCTTGGGAACTGGTTGGGGCAATTGCCCAATTGGATACAATGGTATGAATATACTGGTGTATTGGGGGGGACTTTATGGATGCTTGTTGTAAATGCTTTACTTCATTCTGCTATCAGGAATCTCATTGCAAAACGAAAAAAAAACACAATTCTTTTTGCAGTAAGTAGTTTAGTTATTTTTATATTGCCCGTTATGATTTCTGAAGGTATCAGTAATAACCTGAGTTTTAAAGGAAAAGAAAAGAGCTTTTTGGTGGTTCAACCCAATATTGATCCATATTCTGAAAAGTATAATACGGCCTTATTTGAGAATCAGATTGCTGAGCAAATTAATATGGCAAAGACGGTTGATTCAGTTGGAGTTGATTGTATTGTATTTCCTGAAAGTTCATTTCCGGTATATTTAGAAGAGGATAATTTAAGTGAAAGTGACTTTGTTGAAAGGGTTGAAAAAGAATTAGTTAATACAGAACAAGTTAATGTTGTCGGAGGGTTTTATTCCTTTCAACTAAATAATGGAGACACTCTTTTTTATAATACCGCATTCATGGTTGATTCTCAACGATCAGTTCAGTTATATCATAAATCGCAATTAGTCATTGGTGTTGAAAAAATGCCCTTCGAAAAGTACTTTTCATTCCTTAAGGACTGGAACCTGAATTTTGGTGGTTACAACACTTCTTTAGGAGTTGATGATGAAAGAAAGGTTTTTGTTTCTGATAAAAATGGATTGAGAATTGCTCCAATTATTTGCTATGAATCTGTTTATGGTCAGTTTGTTACAAGATTTATTGAAAATGGTGCAAATTTCATTGTGGTAATTACAAACGATGCATGGTGGGGAAATACTCCCGGGTATAAACAGCACCTTATGCATTCGCAATTACGGGCTATTGAAAATAGGCGTTCAGTTGTTCGTTCTGCAAATACCGGGGTTAGTTGTTTTATTAATCCTAAAGGAGAAATAATTTCCGAAATTAAGCCTTGGATTGAAGGAGTGTTGGTTGAAAGAGTACCGGAGAACACTGAGCTAACCTTTTATGCGAAAAACGGTGATTGTATTGGAGTGTTTGCAGTTATTTCTGTACTTTTTTTAAGTATTTTAGCGTTCTTTAAAAACAAACAAAACTAAACAAATCATGAACCTTAAAGTATTGATTAACCCTTGGTTAATTGCCTTTCTTTTTGTGTCTTTCTTTTCAGCAAACTCTCAAACAAACAAATTAATAGGCAAAGTGATTGATGAAAAATCGAGAAAACCTCTTCCTTTTGTACACATTATATTTAATTCTGAGAATGAAGGGATTACGAGTGATATCGATGGCTATTTTGCCATTACAAATATTGAAAGTCTTGAGTTTTTAAAGTTTAGCTATGTTGGGTATGAGACAAAAGTTTATCAGAAATCAGAATTGCTGAAGAACCAAAGGTTAGAAGTAAACATGCTAAAGAAAACTTTTGATATCGGTGAGGTAACAGTACATCCTGGTGAGAATCCTGCTCATCGGATTATTGAAGAAGTGCTCAAAAATAGAAAAGAAAATAATCCTGAAAAATTACCTGCTTATTCATATAAAGCCTACCATAAAACCTATTACACCCTTGATTTAGAAAAAATGCATAAAAAAGTAAAAAAAGATTCTTTGGGCAATGTGGATACCACAAAAGTTGATTCTGGTTATTTGAGGGTAAAGAATTTTATTGAAAAGCAACACTTGTTCCTGATGGAATCGGTGAGCGAGCGAAAGTATAAACGGCCAGGTAAAATCAGTGAAAAGGTCTTGGCAACAAGGGTTTCAGGGTTTAAAGATCCTTCAATTATATTGTTGTCTACTCAATTGCAATCATTTTCTTTTTACGATGAAATGTTCACACTACTCGATAGTCGATATATCAACCCAATTAGCACAGGTTCTACAAACCGCTACTTTTTTAATATTGAAGATACCACTTATACCGAAAGGGGAGATACCGTATTTAGTATTTCTTTTAGACCTAAAAAGGGAAAAAACTTTGAGGCAATGAAGGGAGTACTTTATATAAACTCCTATAAATATGCTGTTCAAAGTGTTGTTGCTGAGCCGGTTGAAGAAATCGGGGCGTTTAATGTAAAAATCGTACAAAATTATCAGCTGGTGGATGGGAAACATTGGTTTCCGAATGAATTGAATACAGATATCATTTTCAGTGATTTAGATAATAGTAATAGTGGAAACAGTTTTCCAATGGTAGGGATAAGCAAAAGCTACATTAAAGATGTTACGCTAAATGAGGAGTATAAGAATAGTTCGTTTTCGGCAATTGAAATGGATGTGGCAAGGAATGCTTTTACACGTAACGATAGTATCTGGTTCCAATTAAGAGGAGACAGCCTTGGCAAACTTGAGAAAAGAACTTATGCTTTTCTTGATAGTTTGGGTGAAAAACACCATTTTGATTTAAAACTTAAAACTTTGAAAACCATTTCTACAGGCTATGTGCCCATAAAATTTATTGATTTTGATCCTTTTAGTCTGTTGAATTTTAATGTTTACGAAGGTTATAGGCCAGGAATCAGGGTGAAAACAAATGATAGAATATCATCATCATTTAATATTGGTGGTTATGGTGCATATGGTTTTAATGACGAAAAATGGAAATATGGAGGTGATGTTCGTTTTGATTTGGCTCCAAAACAAGAGGTGAAACTTAACATTGGCTATAAGTATGATGTTGAAGAGTCTGCAGGATATTCTTTTTTTAAGGAAGAGGGAAATCTGAACTCCACAGAATTTTATCGTCAGTTTTTTATTAAGGATATGACTTACCGCGAAAGTTATTTTATGAATTTTCAGCTCAGGACCCTTAAACATTGGAAAGTAAATATTTTTGCCTCTCAATCAACCAGACAAAATACAAGTGATTACTATTTTGAAAACATTAATGGATTTGATGAACCTTATGCAAAGTATAATTTTTACGAGACTGGTTTGCAATTAAAATATGCACCAAATGAAAACATTACATATGTAGCAGGGGAACTGTTTGCTTCAGATCCTTATAACTCAACAGTACTGTACTTGAATTATGTAAGGGGATTTAAAAATCAGGAGAGTGATTTTGATTATTCAAAACTTGAAGCAAAATTAAACCTTAGTTTTTTGACCAAAGCTTTTGGACGAACTAATTTACAGTTAGTGGCGGGGAAAGTGTTTGGTGATTTACCGTATTTTATGCTTTACAATGGCCATGGTAGTTATTATGGATTTGACGTAGAAACCGCAAATAGTTTTGCAACCATGCGAATGAATGAATTTTTATCTGATGAATTTTTTTCAATTCATTTCAGACAAGACTTTGGCTCACTATTGTTTAAAGCTAAAAAATTTCAGCCTGAAGTTGTGTTGACTACAAGTTATGGTTTTGGTCAAATTGAAAAACCAGAGTTGCATCATGGTATTGAATTCAATACACTTGAAAAAGGTTATTACGAATCGGGACTGTTAATAAACTACTTATTTAAGCAACTAAATGTGCTGGGATATGGTGTTGGAGTATTTTATCGATACGGACCTTATTCATTTTCAAATAATAGTGATAACTTTGCATACAAATTTACCATAATGTTTAAACTGTAAGGATGAATAAGCATAGATCAGGTTTTGTTAGTATAGTAGGGAATCCAAACGTAGGGAAGTCAACAATAATGAATGCTTTGGTGGGTGAGAAGTTGTCAATCATTACTTCAAAATCACAAACTACCAGGCATCGTATTATGGGAATCGTCAATGGAGAAGATTTTCAGATAGTTTATTCAGATACTCCTGGAGTATTAAAACCAAACTCAAAGTTACATGAGTCAATGCTTAAGTTTTCGAAATCTTCATTAGATGATGCAGATGTAATTCTTTATGTTTCAGATGTTTTTGAGACAATTGATAAAAATGCTGATTTTGTTGAACAGGTTAAAAAAACGAAAGTTCCTGTAATTTTGGTAATTAATAAAATTGATTTGGCTGATCAGGAAAAATTGGAAAACCTTGTTGAAACCTGGAAGGGGATTTTACCGGATGCATTTATTTTACCTGCCAGCGCAACAGAAAACTTTAACATAGCTAATTTATTCGATAAGATATACGAGCTTCTTCCAGAAGGGCCTCCATATTTCCCAAAAGATCAGTTAACTGATAAAAGTGAACGTTTTTTTGTTTCAGAAATCATAAGAGAAAAGATCTTATTAAACTATAAAAAGGAAGTGCCCTATTCTACGGAGGTTGAAGTTGAGGAGTTTAAGGAAGATGATGATATTATTAGAATCAGGGCTGTAATCTATGTTGAACGGGATACTCAAAAAGGTATTATCATTGGGCATAAAGGAGAAGCTTTGAAAAAAACTGGAATAATGGCCCGAAAAGACATTGAAGAGTTCTTTGAGAAAAAAGTGTTTTTAGGCCTTTTTGTTAAAGTAGATAAAGATTGGAAAAACAAACAGCAATCCTTAAAAAAGTTTGGCTATGAATAAATAAAAGTTGTCATATTTGAACTTAGAACTTAGTGCATTTGGGGCTGTATCAAAAGTCTAATTTAATGCAATTTTACTTTCATTTCAACAACAAAAGAGTGTATTTCAACAAGATTGAAAGCAGATTGATTTGATTGATGCAAGATTGAAAGAAAAATTTATGGCAAAACTAGTTTTGATACAACCCCAAATAAATCTTAGTATAGTACTAGTGATCAATGACCAGAACAAGATAAAAGGGCAAATATGAAAGCTAAATTTCTAATTTCAGAGTTCTAATGACTAGCTTATGACAGAAGAGGATTTTAAAAAACTGGAATCAAGAATTTATGCTTTTTCAGTAGATGTTTTTAGTTTTGTAAAAACATTGATTGATAATGGATTGGCTAGTGAGTATTCAAGAATGTTGCTTGATACATCGAACCAGTTATATTCAACATTCATTGATGTTTTTGATAGTGCTGGAGAATATAACAGAATAGTTGTTAAAAGGTGCGAACAACTTTCAGATAGTTGTAGTGATTATTTAACCAAAATAGAAGTAGGAAAAAAATATCTTAACGAAAAAGTAGATTTAAACATTGAATCTAAAGAAATTAGTCGAAAGTTAGGAGTGTATTCAATTAATAATTAGATAGATAAAATGAACAATATTGTTGCAATAGTGGGGAGGCCAAATGTAGGGAAATCAACATTATTTAATCGTCTGACTCAAACCCGTGATGCTATTATTCACGAGAGTAGCGGAGTAACGCGTGATAGAAATTACGGAACATCAAACTGGAATGGCTTTGATTTTTCAGTAATTGATACAGGAGGATATGTTGTAAACTCAGACGATATTTTTGAGGAGGAAATAAGAAAACAAGCTATTTTGGCTATTGAAGAGGCTGACGTTGTTATTTTCCTTGTGGATGTTTTAAGTGGGATTACTGATTTGGATGATGCTGTTGCACAAATCTTAAGAAAAAGTAAGAAAAAAGTAATATTGGCTGCAAATAAGGTCGATAATAATGATAGAATTTATGATGCCAGTGTTTTTTATGGATTTGGCCTTGGTGAAGTGTATTGTGTTTCATCAGTTAATGGAAGTGGTACAGGTGATTTGTTAGACAAGGTGGTGGAACTGTTTCCAAAAGAACAGAAGGAGGAAGAAGAGTCAGAGATACCTAAGTTTGCGATAGTCGGAAGACCAAATGTGGGTAAATCATCATTAGCAAATTCATTGTTAGGAGAAGACCGAAATATTGTCACACCTATTTCAGGAACTACGCGGGACTCTATTCACACCCATTACAATAAATTTGGACTTGAATTCACATTAATTGATACCGCAGGTTTGCGAAAAAAGGGTAAAGTGTCAGAAAATATTGAATTTTATTCAGTTATGCGTTCCATTAGAGCCATTGAAAATGCTGATGTGTGTCTTTTATTAATTGATGCAACCTTGGGGATTGAAGCACAGGATGTTAATGTTTTTCATTTGATCGAGAAAAACAAGAAGGGTGTGGTAATATTGGTCAATAAATGGGATTTAATTGAAAAAGATAACCAGACCACAGAAAGGTACATCGAAGCAATTAAAGCACGAATTGCACCTTTCAACGATGTCCCTATTATTTTCACTTCGGCCATTACCAAACAAAGAATTTTCAAAGTATTGGAAGAAGCCAAAAAAGTTTATGATAATCGAAAGCAACGAATTCAAACATCTGTTTTAAATGAAATAATGTTAGAAGCTATTGATGCGTTTCCGCCGCCATCAGTAAAAGGGAAATTTATTAAAATAAAGTATGTGAGCCAGTTACCAACTGTTAGCCCTTCTTTTGCTTTTTATTGTAATTTGCCCCAATATGTAAAAGATCCATATAAACGATATCTTGAAAACAGAATCAGGGAGCATTTCGATTTCACCGGAATTCCAATTCAAATTTATATGAGAAAGAAATAAATTCAATAAATTTGGTGTTTCTGCGTTTTAACATAAAACTAAAAACAATGGGGAAGTTGATGTATATTTCGGTAACTGCTGTTTTGAGTGCAATATTGTTAATTGCATGCGAGGCACCAAGATCTTATCCTGATACTCCAGAGATTAAATTTAAGTCTCTATTAATTGCAGATTCTGTAGATGGCCTGGATAATAAAATCAAATTGGTTCAATTAACTGTAAGTGTAGTAGATGGAGATGGAGATATCGGTATTAAATTTAGTGATGGAATATACCCCGGTTTTGAGGACTTGGATTCTTCAGATATGTTTATTGACTTATTTGAAAAAATTGATGGGGAATTTGTAAAAGTTGATTTGTTAGCTGGAGATAAGTACAAGATTCCTTATATGGAACCCGAGGGACAAGATAAAACTTTTAAAGGTGACATTGAAGTCAGTATTCCTTATTCAGATACCCTGTTTACTTATGATACAATAAAATATAGCTTTTATATTTATGATAGGGCAATGCATAAAAGTAATATAGCCGAAAGTCCGGTAATCCCGGCAGACACCTTAGGTTTAATTGAATGATGTTAGGCTAAGAAGTTCATAATTAACAGATTATTCAAAATTAAATTTTGTTTTTACAATAAAGTTTAAAGAAAAATACTTACATTTAAGCTATGAGATTCTTAATTGGTATCATAGCTTTTCTTGTTTGGGGAGGTGTTTGCATTCAATGGTATGTTTGCGGCATAAAAGAACTCTGTACTGACAAAGTTGAAGTTCTAAGCAACAAAGCCGATGAAAAACAGCAAACAAAAGACTCAGTAACTACAACTCCCGAAAAAGAAACGATTTCTCCTGTTACATTTTCTTTTTCTCAAACGGCCATTTACTTTCCTTTTGCTAAAAGTGAAAGCAAAATAGATAAAAATAAAATAGACAGCCTGAAAATAATTGTTACTGAGGTAAAGGATGCAGAGGCTATTTTATTGCTTTATGGCAATACAGATGAAATTGGTACGGATGATAATAATTACAGACTTGGTAAAGAACGGGCACAATGGGTTAAAGACCTGCTGATTTCATATGGTTTGAGTGCAGATAAGATAGAAATTAAATCAAATGGAGAAAGCAAACCAATAAGTTCTAATGACACTGAGGAAGGTCGTTCTAAAAACCGAAGAGTAGACATTGTTGTAAAAACCAAATAACTAAAAATGTTTGAAGATTTAAATCCATTAGACAAGACAACTGCGGTCCTCGAAATAGTCATCATGCTATTGGTTGCTTTTTTACTTGGCATACTTACTATGTGGCTGGCAAGGAAGAAAAGAGGTGAGCGGCCTACAGAGAATGAGCTTGGATATTCCAAAGAAGAACTGGAAAATGCCAACTCAAAAATTGAGGAATTAAGTACTAATCTTTCAGCTTTACAGTCTGAAAATGAGAAGCTAAAAGCAGCTCAAAATGACGAAAAGGTTAATCTGCAAAAACAGATGGAAAAGGCTGATAATAATTTAAAGAAGCTTGAAGCTGAATTAAACGAATTAAAAAGCAAGAATAAAACGATTGAGAGTGAGTTGCATGAACACGAAAAACTTAATTATGAACTGCAACACAAATTAAAAAGACCTGCTCCAAAATTTTCATCAAAGAAAGAAGCCGCAGAAGCACTTGGATTTAAACTGGCAAAGGAAGATGATAAGGAGGATTTAACAATTATAAAGGGTATTGGTCCTTTTATTCAGGAAAAGCTTAATGAACTTGGCATATACACTATTGAACAGATAAGCGACTTTACAATTGATACAGTTATTAAAGTGACCGAGGCAATTGAGTATTTCCCCGGTCGAATTCAACGCGATTTCTGGGTGGAGCAAGCGAATCAGATTCTGAATGAAAGAGTTACACAAGAACAAAAAGAAAAAACTTAACAGGATAATCCCACAACATCAACCAGGTAGTTCTCAATTACTTTTGGTACTGCATATAGAGCAATATCAGAAACAGGTATACATTTGAATTGCGACAACTTACTTTCTGAATTATTTCCCCCATTTATTTTAATCTGATGGAATGTTATAAGCAGTTGCTGATGAGATAGTTGGTGTTTTATGGTTTCAGGTTTCCCTGTGATATGAACTTCATTGTCCGGAAATAAGCTTTTCCACTCATCCCTTTGACTTATTGTTTTTAAAGAAGCTTTCGATTCAGTCTCAATTAACGGAAATTCAAACAATCCTTTCCAAATATCATTATTTGTGCGTTTCTGAAGATAAATTCCATCTTTAGAAGTAATGTACAGGTAACTAAAATACCGTTTTCGAACCTTTGTTTTTTTTGATTTTACAGGAAAGGAATCAACTTTATTTTTTGCAAAAGCAAGGCATTTTGATTGAATAGGGCATTCATTACAAGCAGGATTTACAGGCTTACATTGTAGAGCACCAAATTCCATAATGGCCTGGTTGAAAATCTGCGCTTCTTGTGATACTAAAAGTTCTTTTGCTAATTCAAAAAACATCTTTTTACCACCAGAAGTGTCAATAGGCGTATCTTCAGCAAAAAGTCTTGAAAGAACCCTGTAAACATTGCCATCAACCAAAGAAACATGTTCGTTATATGCAAATGAAGCTATTGCAGCAGCCGTATAATCACCAACTCCTTTCAGTTTTTTTAATTCGGCAAACGTTTCTGGGAACCAGCCGTTTAATTCTTTTGTTATGTGTTTCGCACTAAAGTGAAGATTGCGAGCCCTGCTGTAATAACCTAAGCCCTGCCAATATTTTAAAACATCATCCTCTTCTGCTTTTGCAAGTGTTTCAACATTTGGGAATCTTTCTACAAACCTTAGATAATAATTTAAGCCCTGTTCAACCCGTGTTTGTTGAAGAATGATTTCTGAAATCCAAATCTTATAAGGATCTTTTGTTCTTCTCCAAGGTAAATCACGTTTGTTTTCCTTGTACCAATTAATTATTTCTTGAGAAATATTCATTCAGTTCCAAAATTTTTCGAAATATAGATAAATGATAAATGATTTCCGAAGATTTATTTAATCTGAAGTATTCTGGAATTCGAAATGTCTTCTTTAAAAAGAAAATTTAATACAATTTTTAACATTTATTATTTGCAAATTCCGAATTATTATCTGTCAGAAGAACCTTATTCGCTTAAAACCAGTAATTTATAAAAATTTAACATGTAATAATCAACTTCTTTGTAACCCATTGCCTGCCAGGTGGTTGTATTCTTGTGTTGAAGTTAACTTTCACATAATCAGGACTTGAAAGAGTAGAATCTTGTGGTTTTTTTTAAAAAAATAACAAAAAAAAGGAGTGAGAGTTTTATAATTTGCAGAAATCCTATATATTTGCAGTTCGATTTAACTCTTGTAAATTGTTGATAATTAAATATTTTAAAAATGACAAAAGCAGATATCGTTAATGAAATTTCCAAAAACACTGGAATCGAAAAAGTAACAGTACAAAAGACTGTTGAAGCTTTCATGGATACCATCAAAACATCTTTATCAAAAAACAAAAATGTATATTTAAGAGGTTTTGGAAGCTTTATCGTTAAGCAAAGAGCTGAGAAAACTGCCAGAAATATTTCTAAAAATACAACTATTATTATTCCTGCGCACAACATTCCATCATTTAAACCATCAAAAACATTTGTAACTAAAGTTAAAAACAACGTAAAATAAGTTGTTGCTTTTGTTTTTAAAATTATAAATGCACCTTTGGGTGCATTAACAAATTAATGTAAAATATATTAAAGGAAGCGATTATGCCAAGTGGAAAGAAGAGGAAAAGACATAAAATGTCTACACACAAAAGGAAGAAAAGACTTAGAAAAAACAGACACAAGAAGAAGAAATAAGTGTCTTTAAGGCAGACAAATTAAAATTTGATCAAAGGAGAATTTCTCTTTTGATCAGTTTTATTTAACAAGGGAAGGGCTTTTGTGGAACTATATTGCTTGTAATATATAATCACTACGAACACACAACACAACATAAGGCATTTTCACAAAAAAACTAGATGGTAAAATAGTAAACTACAACGAATAATAACATAGATTTACCAACTAGTAAAGAAATAGCAAAAGCAAACTCTTACACAAAGTTATATAATTCCCTTTCAGGTAACCTTCCGCTAAAAAGTGGAGGATGAGCGTGAGCAACGAATTGATTATTGATAGCAGGGAATCCGAAATAGCTATCGCATTGCTTGAAGACAAGCGTTTGGTTGAATTATCCAAAGAAAAAAATAATAAAAAGTATTCTGTAGGTGATATTTTTCTGGGCAGAGTTAAAAAAGTAATGCCCGGATTAAATGCTACTTTTGTTGAAGTAGGAAGTGAACGCGATGCGTTTTTGCACTATCTGGATTTAGGTCCACAGTTTCAATCACAGCAAAAATATTTGAAACGAGCTTTAAATGGCAAGGGTGAGCGGCATCCTTTGCAGGATTTTAAGCTGGAGCCTGATATTAATAAGCATGGTAAAATTACAGAGCTGTTTGAAACGGGTCAGAAAATACTTGTGCAGATAGCAAAAGAGCCAATTTCAACAAAAGGTCCAAGAATTACATCAGAAATTACACTCGCTGGGCGTAATTTGGTACTTATTCCATTTTCTGATAAAGTTTCAGTATCGCAAAAGATTAAAAGCCCCGAAGAACGTGAAAGGCTTAAACGCTTGATTTTTAGCATTAAGCCGAAAAATTACGGGGTAATTGTTCGTACAGTTGCTAAAAATCGCAGGGTTGCTGTTTTGCATTCTGAGTTGAATGAATTGGTGGATAAGTGGGAAAACATGTTTGCCAATTTGGATGGCGCTGAACCTCCTGAGCTTTTGATGGGGGAATTGGACAGAACATCTGCACTTTTAAGGGACATACTTAATAACTCTTTTAACAGTATTCATGTTAATGATACAAACTTGCTTAGGGAAGTTAAAGAGTACATTGAGACTATTGCACCTGAGAAGAAGAAAATTGTAAAAAAATATACTGGCAGAGTTCCTATTTTCGAACATTTTGGTGTTGAGAAGCAGATAAAAGGACTCTTTGGCAAGACCGTTACTATTAAAAATGGTGCTTACCTGATTGTTGAGCATACCGAAGCCCTTCATGTAATTGATGTGAACAGCGGAAACCGTTCCAAAAAGTCGAATGATCAGGAAACTAATGCTGTGGAGGTGAATATGGCCGCTGCGGAAGAAATTGCAAGGCAACTTCGTTTGCGGGATATGGGAGGTATTATTGTGGTTGACTTTATTGACATGCATAGCAGTGAAAATAAGTATCGTTTGCATGAGAAAATGAAAGAGTATATGTCTATCGACCGCACAAAGCATAATATTCTGCCACTAAGTAAGTTTGGTTTAATGCAGATAACCCGGCAAAGAGTTCGGCCCGAACTAACTGAAGAAACTGTTGAAACCTGTCCGGTGTGCAAAGGCTCTGGCGAAGTTGGGGCTAGTATTTTGGTTGCTGATGAAATCTACAACCACTTTACTTACTTAGCAGGAAATAAAAAGCATAAGAAAATTGAATTAAGAGTTCACCCTTATGTTGCGGCCTATTTACGAAAAGGGCTTTTTATGACAAAAAGAGTGAAGTGGTTTTTAAAGACTAAAAAGTGGTGCCATATTAAACAGGTTGACTCATATAGCTTTTTAGATTATAAGTTTTATAACCAGAATGGTGAAAGGATTAAGGATTAGATAAAAATATGATTTAAAAAAAGCCCCAAACTGGGGCTTTTTACTTTGATATGCTATGAATACCTCTCTATTCTTTTTTATCGTTATCTGGCTTTAGTTTGTTTTCTTTCAAAAACTTTTCCATTCCCCGCCAGATCCATTCAGCATCAAGCTTGCTAATGACTTCTTTCAGGGCCAGTGTCACGTCCTTTATCATGTCCATGTCTTCCTCGTTGCGCTCATAAAAATAGCAGTTTTCACAATGGCTTCCGGCACCGTTTCCACTATTCTCGCCATTATTTATTATTACTTTGGCACTGTCAGTCTCGAACCATTCTTTAATATCCACGCCCAGGGCATTGCAGGCTTTTTCCAGTTTATCATGTGGCACGGCTGTTTTCCCTTCTTCAAGGGACTTGTAATCATCAAGGTTTAGTTTGGCTTTTTCGGCCACCTGTTCCGGAGCCAGGCCTTTTAGGGTGCGAAGCATTTTTAATTTGTTGGCAGTAGTTATTGGGTTCATAAGGCTTATATTTAATATTTTAGCAAAAATAGCGATTTTTGGGTGAAAAATGGAATGTTTTCAATTTAACACCAACCTTTTACAGTTGTTAAGCTGAGCAAATAAGCAGATATAGATGGGGAGGGACTTCTTTAAGCGTATGTCGGGCGATATTAAATTTGTATAATTGAATAGGCATAGTTGTACTCCGACTGGGTTATTTTGAGCTGTATGCTATCACGTTGTTCGAAGTGCCAGACTTCTCTGTATTTTCAGTTCAAGTCCCCGCTATCTCTTAGACTTGAACTATACAGTGCTGATGGATACCTAAGCCAGAAGGGGCAAGCTTTGTTACATCTTCTCAACTTCCCAAAATAGTCAACTTCATTGCTTTTAATGCCTGCATTCGCAGAGTCCGAGTTGAAAACTCGAACTAGCGGAAACATCACAAGCTTGGATCAGTTGGGGGCGCAATTACGCAACACTAGCATTGCTGCTCTTTTAATTATCCACTATGGTTAACGAAAAAAGAACCATTCGTATAACTAAAAGTCTAACTACTCAAAACATAGTTAGCCAGGTAAGCAAGACAAATAACCCCCAAAACGTAATTTATAAAAAAGCCTACGAGATTAATCAGTCTGCACCCAATATAGTTTTTTTCATAGTTCAAACTATTTAAATTAATTTTTAATCCAAAAAAAACGATGCCAGTATATATGAAAGATAATGTTAATAACTGTAAAAAGGGAATTATTCCAAAAACTCCCATAGATTTTATTCTTAGTTTTTTAATTGTTGGAATTAAATAAACATTTTTGCTTATGTAGTTAAAGATTATGCTATTAACAAGAGACAGAATAACATAAATTATAATAATATTCCAGAATATTAGGGACTTATTATAGCCATAATCCCACCATGTCTTATCTAACCAATTTATGAAATACCCCCATGGCTTAAAATATTTGCCACTTTCAGTATATAAAAATTCTAAATATTCTTTGTCAAGTTTTTCTACACTTGATTTGAATCCATTTTTCTTTTGGTTAAGGAGGAGTCCAAGCTAAAAAAAGGGTTCTTATGAAAAAACTTTTCACGTTATTATAATTAAAATTAATACAAAAAAATATCTACAGTTATTGATATCAGGCTAAGGTGATATAAAATAATTTGTTTATTAGATAGTTTACACCAAATTGAGGCTCCGTTCTGAAAATCAATTTGTTTACCCCAGCCCTAAAGGGAGCAAATTGATTTTCTTCACTCCCTTTAGGGCTGGGGTAAATGAAGAAAATTAATTTGCGATT
>JBNKRJ010000116.1:0-96444 GCA_050296515.1 Bacteroidales bacterium
GCCTAAGTTGCTTCGTTTTTGGGTCAACCGGAACAAAGTGGAGCTCATGAACGAAGTGAATAACCCAAAAATGAAGGTCGACTTTATTCAGAAATTGAAAAACAAAGTTAGATTTCACACAATAGTAATTATAAGTTACTGATTATCACAGTTTATTTTTGATAATGATAATACAAGTACCTGTTTATTCGGGAATCTATAAGACATGGGAAACATAAGTAAAGACTTTATAAGAATTCATTTAAAGAGGAATATTCCCATGTTTTCTATCTGGTCGTTTAACTTCTTTATTTTCAAGCATAGCAAAAGTTTTTATTAATTTTCTTCTAGTATTTTTAGGTAAAATTACCTCATCAATAAATCCTCTTTGTGCTGCTGTATATGGATTAGCAAACTTTTCAGCATATTCATTCTCTTTTTCAAGTAGCTTTTGCTGAGGGTTTTCTGCTGTCTGGATTTCTTTTTTGAAAATAATTTCGCTGGCACCTTTTGCTCCCATCACGGCCACTTCTGCTGTTGGCCAGGCATAATTAAAGTCTGCTCCAATGTGTTTTGAATTCATTACATCATAAGCACCACCATAAGCCTTTCTGGTAACAACAGTTACCCTTGGAACAGTAGCTTCGCTAAGTGCATAAAGCAATTTGGCTCCATTGGTGATAATTCCGTTCCACTCCTGGTCTGTTCCTGGTAAAAAGCCGGGTACATCCACCAAAACCAACAATGGAATATTAAAACTATCGCAAAAACGGGTAAAACGGGCTGCTTTTTTTGAACTGTTCACATCAAGTACACCAGCCAGACTAAGAGGCTGATTAGCGACTATTCCAATGCTTTTACCTGCTAACCTTGCAAAACCTACGACAATATTTTCTGCGTAATCTTTATGTATTTCAAAAAACGAATCCAAATCACAAATTCCCTCAATCACTTTTTTTATGTCGTAGGGTTTTGTACTATCCTCTGGTATAATACCTTCCAGTTCAGGTCGCAATTCTTCTCCCAGCTGATAGGGTAAATCAGGTGCTTTTGATTTATTGTTTTGAGGAATGTAAGACAATAGCTTTTTTATATCTGCAATTGCCTCAAAATCATTTCCTGATGTAAGGTGCGTAACGCCAGATTTACTTGAGTGGGTGCTTGCTCCTCCAAGTTCTTCAGATGTAACTTCTTCATTTGTAACAGTTTTCACTACATTAGGTCCCGTTACAAACATGTAACTTACATCTTCGACCATTAAGGTAAAATCGGTTATTGCCGGCGAGTAAACAGCACCACCTGCGCAGGGTCCCATAATGGCAGATATTTGCGGAATTACTCCAGAAGCATTCACATTACGATAAAAAATATCCGCATAACCGCCCAAAGAGCGCACTCCTTCCTGAATACGTGCACCACCCGAATCATTTAAACCAATTAATGGTGCACCAACTTTTACAGCCAAGTCCATAATTTTACATATTTTCTCGGCATGTGTTTCAGATAAAGATCCTCCAAAAACTGTAAAATCCTGCGCAAAAACATAGGTTAACCGCCCGTTAATGGTTCCATAACCTGTAACCACACCATCTCCATAAAATTGCTGCTTATCCATTCCAAAATCACTTGTGCGATGAGTAACCAGAATTCCTATTTCTTCAAACGAACCTTTATCTAGCAAAAGATCAATCCGCTCACGAGCCGTTAATTTTTTGTTTTCATGCTGTTTTTCAATTCGCTGTATTCCTCCTCCCAGTTTCGCTTCTGAGATTTTTTCAATTAAAATATTTTGTTTTGTATCCATGATTGCCTTTTTGCCTATTTAAATTCAGGTACTCTTAAAATTTTCTGTTGCTCTAAATGAATTTTTAAAGCAAGCTTAGCAGCAATTTCTGCTTCCAAATCAAATTCTGCCTTTAATTTCTCTGCAGAATAGTACTTCTTAACAAAATTAGTATCAAAATCACCGCTTCTAAACGATGGATGCTCACAAACATATTTTCCAAAGGGCAATGTTGTTTCAAACCCTTCAATTTTATAGGCCATAATAGCCTTTATCATTGTTTGAATGGCTTCCATTCGAGTGCTTCCATAAGTAATTAACTTCGAAATCATAGAGTCGTAATAAATTGGAATTTCATCTCCTTCTTCATAGCCATCATCCAATCTAATGTTTTCGCCCTTAGGTTCAGAATACAACTCAATTTTTCCAATATTAGGCGCAAAATCGTTTAATGAATCTTCAGCATAAACCCTTAATTCAAGGGCATGTCCGTTTATTTTAAGATCTTCCTGGGTAAATGGTAGTTTTTCACCACTTGCAATTTTAATCTGCTGTTCAACTAAATCAATCCCTGTAATATATTCTGTAACAGGATGTTCAACCTGCAACCTGGTATTCATTTCCAAAAAATAGAAATTCAAATGTTCATCTACCAGGAATTCTACAGTTCCTGCACCACGATAATTGCATGATTTTGCAACTTTGACAGCAGCCTCTCCCATTTTAGATCTTAATTCTGGGGTTAAGATTGCCGATGGTGCCTCTTCAAGAACTTTTTGATGCCTCCTTTGAATGCTGCATTCCCTTTCAAATAAATGAACAATATTGCCATAATTATCTGCCAGCACCTGAATTTCGATATGCCTCGGTGATCCAATGTATTTTTCGATAAAAACAGATCCATCGCCAAATGCAGATTTTGCTTCACTAATAGCTCTTTGCATCTGGGATTCAACATCTTCCAGTTTTTCAACAACACGCATTCCTTTGCCACCACCACCTGCAGAAGCTTTAATCAGAATAGGAAAACCTATTTCTTCTGCAATTTGTTTTGTGTCAGCGACATCTGAAATTGCACCCGGAGTACCAGGTACCATTGGAATATTGTACTCTTTAACTGCCTCTTTGGCAGAAAGCTTATCACCCATTATTCGAATTGCATCCGATTCAGGTCCAATAAAAATGATGCTGTTCTTTTCAACCTCTTCGGCAAAGTCACCATTTTCGCTTAAAAAACCATAACCTGGATGGATGGCATCAACATTTAGTTTTTTTGCCACCTCAATAATTTTTGCTCCCGACAAGTAGGATTGATTCGAAGGGCTTTCGCCAATAAAAACTGCCTCATCGGCAAATTTTACATGCTTGGCATTTCGATCAACTGCAGAGTATACTGCCACTGTACTAATCCCCATTTTTTTTGCTGTTCTCATAATTCTCACAGCAATTTCTCCACGATTAGCTATTAATATTTTTTTGATATTCATGTTTTTAAGTTAAGGTATTGAGATTTAATACATTACACAAACATACCCATCATCACCTTTGAAAAGATGATATGCAAACTTCTTTTATTAATGTTTCCTAAAAAGATTCATTAATATTAAGTTCCGTAATATGTTTTTATTGTGCTTTTGAAAACTGTATGGATGCGGTTATTCCAGTTCTATCAGCAATTTGCCTTTTTCCACCGCATTCCCTTTTTCTATGTGAATTTTCTTAACAACAGCATCTTTGTGGCTCAAAATGATATTTTCCATTTTCATAGCCTCTAATACTAATAGCGGATCGCCTGCTTTAACAGAATCGCCTTCTTTAACGTTAACATCAATAACAACACCGGGAATGGGTGCTTTAATTTCATTGGTTTGCTTGCCAGGTTTCTTTGAAAACCCCATTTTATCAAACAAATGGTCTAACCCGTTCGAGAGTTTTACCTTGTAAATGTTTGAATTAATGGTAATTGTGTACTCGTTTTCAAAGTAGTTTTCGCCCGTCAGTTCAGCTTTAAAAGCTTTACTGTCATGTAAAATGTGGTAATTGGGCCCGTTGTGGTTAACAACATCAAAACGCTCAACCTGTTCTTTATTCAACAGAATTTCAAACGTTTCGTTAACCCTTACTTTGTAAGAATTGTCCATAAAGATGTAGTTTTAGGTAAAGTTAATTAATCGATTTTTTTAATTCATTCTTAATATTTAGTTAAAATTCAATTAGTTAAGTAATTATATTGTTAATTAGTTAGTTCATATTTCAAAAATCAAAAACGGTATTAAGTTTAGTTACCGATTCTGACTTACAAATATTTTTCTTTCATCCGTATTGCTGCCTTTTCAAGAAAATCATCACTATGATTTGACTGATAGGAAGCAAACACACCAATCCTGTATATTTCAAACTCAAATGAAATAGCTTTGGGATCTTCTCTCCCCAAAGCAACCATCAGTTCATAAACTTTTTGTTTAAATCGCTGGGTATGCTCACGTACTCGCTCTAATATAAGATCTTTTGTATCTGGTTGATAGAGTAACATTATGTACAAATCCCAGAAAGGACCGTCTTGCCTTAATGAGTTGATGAAATTGTCAATAATATTTTCGAGCTGCGCAATAGGAGAAGCTTTCCTTATATTATAAATGATTTGATTAAGTTTTTCTAAAACCAAATCCATAATTGCATCGAGTAACTTTTCTTTACTTTTAAAATGATAAAATAACAACCCAGTTGAAATGTTTGCTTCCTTGCTTATTGATGCAGTTGATGTCTTATGAAAGCCATTCTCTGCAAACATTTTCATGGCTATTTGAATAATATTTTCTTTTGCATTCCTCATTTAATCATCTTGTAGCACTTCACTTAATCAGCTTATTTTCAATCTATTGAGAATTATTTTGTAGTCTAAAACTTAAAACTGACTAAGTGCTCAGTCGATAAAAATAAGAGGTTTTTCAAAAAAAACAAAACATTTTATCAAAATATCTTAATACGTTAATAAACTATTGCATAGTAATAAAAAAAGCGATAGTTTTGGTCTGCAACAAAAATATCTGCAAACCCTTCAATATACTTACATGAGAAAAATTGACAGACGCATTTTAGTAATTGCCTCTCTGGTTTTTATATTAGGAATGGCCTATGGCTTAATGAGATATCTAATACTTAGTAAGGAAGAACCAAAAAGTCGCCCTCAAAAGGAAAGCAAACGGTTTGTTAAGGCCCAACCTGTAAAATACACTACTGTTTTATCACCAACTACAGCTCCTGGACGTTTGTATCCCTTGGCTGAGTTTGACTTAGTAGCTGAAGCTTCTGGTAAAATATTGCCCGGAAGTGTTGTGCTAAAAAAGGGAGCAACCTTTGCAACAGGCCAAGTTCTATTTACTGTATATCCCGATGAACTGGCATTATCAATTAAAGCCAGTAAAAGTCAGTACTTGAATACTTTAGCAAATGCAATGCCCGACATCAAAATTGATTATCCTGACTATGAAGAAAGTTTCAATACTTTTTTTGCTTCTATAAAACTGGATAAACGACTACCTCCTATTCCTGAGGTAAAAGATGAGCAGTTCAAGATTTTTCTTTCAAGCAGAAATTTAATTAGTGATTATTACAAAATAAAAAAGGATGAGCTCCAATTGAGCAGGCATTCAGTTTACGCCCCTTTTAGCGGTACATTTAAAGAAGTATACATTGAAACAGGCGCTTATGTAAACATGGGAGGAAAAGTGGCCCACATGATACAAACCAATATGCTTGAAATGGAAGTTCCTTTAGAGCGTTTTGATGCCGAATGGGTAAAAGTAGGCGACAAGGTTAAGGTATATTCTGAAAAATCCGGGCAGGAGAAAATGGGTGTTGTTGTAAGGAAAAATCTCTTTATTGATGAGAATACTCAATCTCAAGGAGTATTTATAAGAATTAATAACACTCAGGAACCCGTTTTTCTGGCAGGAGAATATTTAAAGGCGTATTTTCCAGGGCATCCGGTTAAAAACTCGATGGAGATTCCACGAAACATTGTATTTAATTCCAATGAAGTTTTTGTTGTAAAAAATAACAGATTACAAAAGAAAAAAATCAACGTCATTAAAGTAAACAACGAAAATACTTTGGTTTTTAATGGTTTACCTGAAGGAGATACATTGGTAGTTCAGCCTTTAATAAATGTTCAGGAAGGAAGCCTGGTTGAGATTCACGGGATGAACCAAGAGAATCCTGAAAACAAGAGTGAAAAGTAAGTTACTAACTATCTGCATACTATTTTGCCGAAAAACAAATATCTAATTACTAATTTCTAGATGAATGCGGAGAATAATTGAACGATTTGTAGAATACCCAATGTATGCCAATTTAATTATTGCTATTGTTATATTGGCAGGCGGGTACAGCCTTATTTCCATGAAAAAGGCATTTTTCCCTGAAATGGAAAGTAGGATCATAACCATTTCGGTGTTTTACCCAGGTGCCTCTCCGGTTGAAATGGAAGAAGGAGTAACATCCAGAATAGAGGAATCAATAAGAGGACTAATTGGTATAAAGGAAATAAATTCTACATCTGTTGAAAACCAGGCAGTAGTTACTGTTGAAACCACAGGAGAATATAATATTAATGAGGTTTTAATGGAGATAAAAAATGCGGTTGACGGCATTTCTTCATTCCCATCTGCAGCTGAAAGACCAATTGTATCAAAACAAAGATCAAGGGCATCAGCTATGTTTCTTGCTTTAACTCCTGACGGTAGTACGGATGTTGATCTTATGACGTTAAAGGCTCATGCTCAGCGAATTGAAGAAGATCTTTTTGCATCAGGAAAAATGAGCCAGATATCCATTTCTGGTTATCCCTCCCCCGAAATATCTGTAGAAATTAAAGAAGACGAATTGCTAAGATACAATCTTACTTTTGATGACTTGGTAAATGCAATTCAGGGAAATAACCAGGATGTTTCAGGAGGAGAAATAAAATCAGACGAAGAAGAATTATTGATTAGACTTAGATCCAGAAGTACTGATCCAAATAAAATAGGTAATATCATTTTAAGAGCAAAGCCTGATGGCAGTTACCTTAGAATAGAAGATGTAGCCACTATTAAAAAGAAATTTGCCGAAACCTCAAATCGTTCGTGGTTAAATGGAAAAGAAGCGCTTTCAATCACCATTGAAAAGTTGCCTGAAGAGGATTTGGAAGAGATAACTGAATATGCTCTTAAATACATTAAAGAATTTAATGCAAAAAATCTGGGCGTAAAATTGTCTGTTTCAAGGGCATATTTGGATATCTTACAAAGCCGGCTTAATTTACTTACAACAAATGGTATGCAGGGTTTAATATTAGTAATTATCTCCTTATCATTGTTTTTAAGTGTCCGCTTATCGCTTTGGGTTTCATCTGGCATTCCTTTTAGCTTTTTAGCCATGTTTATTTATGCTAATCTTGCAGGGTTAACTATAAATATGGTTTCATTATTTGGAATGATACTGGTTGTTGGTATTTTGGTTGACGATGGAATTGTTATTGCCGAAAACATCTATCTGCATTTCGAAAAAGGTAAAAGCCCAATGCATGCTGCAGTTGATGGCACAATGGAGGTAATGCCTGCAGTTATTACATCGGTATTAACCACAATTGTGGCTTTTATACCTTTATTATTGATGAGTGGAACCCGCATGGAAATGATGATGCACGTAGCAATTGTTGTGATAGCCAGTTTAACATTTTCCTTGTTCGAAGCATTTTTTGTATTACCTGCCCACCTGGGGAATGAGCATGTTTTAAGCCGTAAAAGTCTTGAGGCCAAAGCAAAAAAACGAATGAGTATTAAAAGTTTCTTCGATCGGTTTATTGTTTGGCTAAGGGATAGAATTTACCATCATATTCTCGTTTGGGTTGTTCATTGGAGATATGTTGTAATCGGTATCCCTGCTGCACTGGTAATGATAACTCTTGGCTTATACCTTGGCGGACATATCAAAAACACCTTTTTCCCCATGGTCGATTTCAACCGTTTTGAAATAAATATTGCCTTTACACCTGGCTCTGGCGAAAAACAAACCGTTGACTTTTTAAACAGATTTGAAAAAGCTGTTTGGGAAGTAAATGAAGATTTGAAGGCAAGACTAAATGAAAAAGAAGATATTATTGAAAGGGTACAAAGTTCAATAGGCAATTCGTTTAGCGGACAGGAATCGGGAGCGCATGCCGGACGTGTTAGAGTTTATCCAAGAGATTTGGAAGGTTTGCCTATTACTGGTTATGAAATTGCTGGTCTGGTAAGAGAAAAAATAGGCAATGTTCCCGAAGCAAGAAAATTCACTGTAGGCGAACGAAACAGATGGGGTGCACCTGTATCGATTGGGTTGATGTCTCAAAACATTAAAGAGCTGGAAGAAGCCAAAGATTATTTAATGAGAAGGCTAACAGAACTCCCACAACTAAAAGAAATTACGGAGAATGTTGCATTAGGAAAACAGGAAGTAAGATTAAAGTTAAAGCCAAAGGCTTACTTTCTTGGATTGAATGAACAACAAATATCGCGACAAGTCCGACAAGGTTTTTATGGTGCGCAGGCACAAAGACTTCAGGAAGGAAGGGATGAATTACGTATTTGGGTTCGATATCCAAAAACGGATCGATTGACATTGAGACAACTGGAATCAATGAAAATAAAAACCAACTCCGGAGAATATCCTTTAATTGAACTGGCAGATTACAAGCTGGAAAGAGGACCTGTTGCTATTAACAGGTACAATGGTTCACGTGAAATTAGAGTAGAAGCAGAAACAGTTGACCCAATGGCACCTGTTCCTGAAATACTAAACCAAATAAGTACAGACATAATGCCTGATGTCTTAAATCAATATCCCGGGGTAAGGTATATTTATCAAGGCCAACAAAAAGCAAGCTCTGAAGCAATGGGGAAAATTAAGACATTCTTCACTCTCGCATTTGCACTTATTGTTTTCATCTTATTGCTCCATTTCAAAAGCTTTAATAAAACGTTTATTATTTTAATGATGATCCCTTTATCCTTGCTGGGAGTATTCTGGGGACATGGCTTACATGGAAAACCGGTTTCAATTATGAGCCTGTGGGGAATGGTAGCACTTACCGGGGTTGTAATTAACGATGCCATTGTATTTTTGGCAAAATATGACAGCTTTTTGCTGGAAGGTAAAAAAGTAAAAGAAGCAATTGTAGAAGCAGGAAAAACCCGCTTGCGACCAATTATTTTAACTTCATTAACAACTTCAATAGGGTTATTCCCAATATTACTTGAAAAAAGCGTTCAGGCACAATTCTTAATCCCAATGGCAATTAGTTTGGCTTATGGAGTAGCCATTGGTACCATTTTCATTCTTATTTTCTTCCCCGTTTTAATTATCCTGCTAAATGATTTTAGTGTTTACTTTAAATATTTACTCACAGGTAAAAAACCTGAAAGAGAAGAGGTTGAGGTGGTAATTAAAGACTATAACAGAAAGTTAAAATACGAGGCAAATGGAAAGTAAAAAAAGAAAGAGGCCCATTCAAAGCCTCTTTCATATAAATATTTTTCTCTTATTCTCCTATATATTCTGACCAAACTCCTGCTGTTCTGATAATTCTTATTGTGGTAATTCCATTACCTCCATCATAATATTTATAGGTTACAAGGTACTGTTGATCATCAACCGGGTTGTGATTTAAATCCAACATTGCACCAATCATTTCTACAAGCATGGCTCTATCAGTTCCTGGAGGAATACTTCCTGCACGCAAGTCGAAATTATCATATTTTGATGTTGCCTCGTTTGAATCATAATCATCAGCACCTAAAGTTATTTTTATTGCAGGATCTGCCCACCATATACTAAGGGTTATATCATCAGCGTTTAAAGAAAAGTTTAAAGGTTCTGTAACAGCCGTTAAACTTGGTTTTGCTTCCCAATTTGTTCCTGTATGATAGAATACCTTAAATGTTGGAATAAAATTACGATAAACTTTAACTGAGTAAACCATTGGTAAAGTGTGTCCATTCGATACAGCAATATCATTTAGATCATCACCTGTAGCATCTTCTAGCCAGGTGTAGCTTCCATAGGTCAAACCTATAAGAGCATAATCGTCAGCATTTAATTTATATGATTCTACAGAATCTTCTAGAACTTCAATTGTAAGATCTGCATTAAGTTGAATATACCTTTGTATATTATTTATATACTCATTGTACTTTACAGTTTTTTCAGCACCAGCTTCAGATGCATAAACTTTCCTGTCAAGTAACTTGCCAATTAAGCTCTCTGCAACAACATCATCATTAAAACCAATATATTTTTGTCCCATTTCTCCATATTCACCCTTGTAATAATCGTAATACGCTCCATCACCCTCATCAATCACATAGGCATTATCCTCATCAACAACAGGCTTTGAATAAAAGTTATAAGTAACTTGCATTTCAAATGCATCAGGAGCAGTAAACTTTTTATTCAAAATTTCTGGTAAATAATCTTTAGGTAAAGCATATGCTGAGAAATTTTTATACTTTGCAACATCTTCATTACTTGAAAGCTCATAATCTTCATCAGTAAGCGTATAAGCCTCCGGTGCAGTTTCTCTTGCCAATATAAAAGTATCGATAGTATAATCGGCCTTTTTTATTTTATCAATATCATCATTGATATCTTTCATTGGGTCGCAGGCAACAGTCATTAACCCAAATAGTGCAATAATTAATAAAACTATATTTTTCATTGTCAATAATTTTTAGAAGTTAATTTTTAGACCTGTAGTCCAAGTTCTACCAATTCCATAAAATACACGTGCAGTTTGCCAATTACTGGCAGAGCCATCATTTGCATCAGCAATATACTCTGTATCTAACAAATTATGAACATTTGCATACCATCTGGCAGATAACCCTGCTATTTTAAAATTATATCTTAAGTTTGCATCTAACAATCCATAAGCTGGGGCCTTCCATGCATCAACGCCTTTGGTTATATCCAGAGTTCTTCCTGAAGGATCAAAGGCTGCGTAATAATTATCATAATAATTATAATCAACTCCAATTTTCAGACCACTAAATAATTCATAATTTAATCCAAGTGCAAAGGTAGTTTGCGCCGCATCACCAACTTTAAGACCTCCCATATAAATATTATCTGCTTCAAAAACAAGAATATTGTTATCGTCATAGATTCTAACATCTTTAACATCATTTTGCCATTTCCAATCTCCCAACGAAGCCATTCCTGTAATTTCAAGCTTATTAATAGGTTTCCATTTGAAATCTAATTCAAGTCCCATATGCAATGCATTTACTCCTTCAATATTCGCTTGTCTAAACTCTCCACTAGCATCTTGGTATCTTTGACGTAAATATTTATCTATCCAATTGGTATAATAGGCATTAACATTTGCTGAAAAAGTAGAACTTTTAAAACCATAACCTAGCTCAAAAGCCATTGTTTTTTCATTTTTGACACCTTCATTAATTGAATTTGTGCTATAATCATAAAATACACCATCAAAGAAAGGTGCCCTTTCAAAATAACCTGCATTGGCAAAAACATTATGATTATCATCAATATTATAATTAGCGCCTCCTTTTACAACATAACCAGTGTGGTTAACCCATTCAGAAGTTTGTTTTGAATCTGAATCCAAATAATTAAAATAGTCAATTCTTCTATACGCAGTATTTGAAAAAGACCCTGATAAAAATCCAGAGAGGGCATCTTTCGAATATTCTGCTTGTAAGAAAACACCTTCCCAGGCAACTTGTCCAAGATTGTGATAATCAATAACATCGCCAACTCTGGCTAAATTTGTAGGATTATTTAAATTGTTGTCATCAAAATAATAATCCCCGCCTAAAAGATCTGTAACTACACGATAGTGATCTCCTTGATAATATCTTAAATCAATACCCGCAGATAATTCAATTTCATCTGTTAATTTTTGATTTAAGTTAGAAAGCAAACCGTACCAATTATGGTCGTTCCTTGATGCCCTAATAATAGCATCAGATGAGATATTTCCGGCTGTCCCACCAGCAATGTTTTCATCTACAATTCTATCAAAATCAATCAAACCTTCTCTTCTGTATGTTGTGAATTTTTCCTCACCAGCACCCAAAGGACCTGTTCCTCCACCTGTACCAAAAGACATGTAAAGAGATGTTGCCAATTTTGTTTTATCGCTAAAATCAATATAATGGTTTAGAGACATTTGTGGTTTATGATAGAAGTTTTCTCTAAGATTTACAACTTGCCCGTTTTTGTATCCCCAATCAAAATTGTATTTCAACCCTTTATTTGGATCTTTAAATTCTTCTATTGATAATCTTGATGAACGTTGTCCATGATGCTGTGGAGCACCAAAAATAGTATATGACAAAGTTTGATTGCTCCATCTTTTTGAAATATTAAGAAAATATGAGTAAGACTCAAATGAAGTTGCATCAACCCATCCATTACCTACAGTTCTGGCGCCTGAAACGGTTACAGCCCATCCACTTTCAAGTAAACCAGTTGAAAGTGTAAAAGAAGTCTTTTTATAACCATCATTACCAATTCCGGTATAAACAGAACCACCCTTTTCTGCATCTGTAGACTTTGTGATGATATTAATAGTACCACCAACTGATCCAATAGAAACTTTAGAAGCACCAAGTCCCCTTTGAACCTGCATTGTTTTAGTCACCTCTGAAAGTCCAGCCCAATTACTCCAATATACCCATCCGTTTTCCATATCATTAACAGGAATACCATTTATCATAACAGCCGTGTTCTTCATATCAAAACCACGAACATTTACTCGAGAATCTCCATATCCACCACCAAGACGAGTTGCATAAATACCTGGAGTCGATTTTAAAATCTCTGGATATTCCTGACTACCTAATTTTTCTTCAATTAATTGAGGTTTAATTGAAGAAATAGCAACAGGTGTTTTTCTTTCAACAGCAACAGATGCTAATACACTCACTTCAGCTATACCAATATCTGAAGATTGAAGTTCAATACTTTCCAATGAGTTTGCACCTTCGTTTAATGTAATCTCTTTTGTTATTGAAGAATAACCAATAAACGAAACTGTCACCTTATAAGGGCCTGTTTGCAAATTTGTTATCTTAAAATTACCTTCAACATCGGTAATAGTTCCAGATTGTTGTCCAGATTCTATATGAACAGCAACTACATTCGCTCCAATCAGGGATTCGTCACCGCTAACAACCTTACCGGTTAATTCAGCTGTTCCCTGACCAAACACATTTACTGCAGCTAATAACATGACTGCTGTAAATAGAATTGTAAAAATTCTTTTCTTCATAAAAATAATTTAGTTTGGTTAACAAATAATCTTTTCAAAAAATTTAGTGCGCAATGTTAGCACTAATTGTTTAAGTACGTTAGTTCATTCTGTTTAAATAAATATTAAGTTTTAAGTAAATAATGCCTTTTCATTATATTTTAAAAGTTAAATATCCTGAAATTTTACTGTTTATTGGTTAAATAATTTACGATTGCTTCTGTTGCACCTTTTTGATTTTCAACATACTTCTTACAAATCTCACTTTTTGTAAGCAAATAGCCTTGGTCAGACAATAGTTTTTGTAAATGTTTTTTTACCGTTACCTTATCTTTAACTTCAAAAGCACCGTCTAATTTAATAAGGTCAACTGCTTCTTTAAATTTTTGATAATTGGGTCCAAATAATACAGGTAATCCAAAAGTTGCAGCTTCTAAAATGTTGTGAATGCCAGATCCAAAGCCCCCTCCGATATATGCTACATGACCGTATTGATAAATGGAAGATAACATGCCGATATTGTCAATAATTAAGACATCTGCATCTTTTATATTAGTCTCATTAGCTAATGAGTACCTTTGCTTCTTTCTGGTTATTCGAGAAATTATTCTTTCTATGTTTGAATCATGAATTTCGTGAGGTGCTATAATAACCTTTACCTGATTGTCATTTATAAAATCAAATAAAATTTCTTCGTCTGCTTTCCAACTACTCCCTAATATTAAGGTTGTGTGATTATTGCAAAACTGTTCAACCAATGGAAATGGTTTTGCTTTGGCTGCTATATCATTTACCCTATCAAAACGCGTGTCGCCCGAAACCGTAACATTCTCAAAACCAAAATTTTGTAGTAATTTCTTTGATTCCTGGTTTTGTACAAAAAAGTGATTAAACGAGTTGAGCATTTTTCGATACCATCCTCCATACCAATGAAAAAAAACCTGGTCCCTTCTAAAAATCGCAGAAACCAGGTAGGTAGGTATATTTTGTTTTTTTAATATGTGCAAAAAATTTCGCCAAAATTCATACTTAATGAAAATGACAAACTCGGGATGGAGTAATTGAATAAACCTCTTTGCATTTCTTTTAGTGTCAAGTGGCAAGTAAAAGACATAATCGGCATATTCATAGTTTTTCTGGATTTCAAAGCCTGAAGGAGAAAAGAAAGTAAGAACAATTTTTTGCTCAGGATACTTCTTTTTTAAAGCTTCAATAATTGGCCTCCCTTGTTCAAACTCGCCAAGTGAAGCAGCATGGAACCACACTCTTTTCTCATTTTGCTTCAATTCAGACTGAATTTGATTAAACATATCTTTTCTTCCTTGCAGCCATAAGCCCGCCTTTTTGTTAAAGGGAGAAACAACAATTAGCAAAACTTTAAACAGATATAAACCTAAATGGTAAATCAAATCCATATAAATTTTGAGAAAATGGGTATCGAATTTAAATATTATTTTCAAACAACCCAAACAATCCAGCAAAAGGATATAAACAGCTTATAAACAGATGTGTATGTGGTATTGTTTCGACTGTTGTTTTTTTAAAGTCGAATCACAATACTTACTCCAATCCAACCCGATACTTTCACGCCCTCTTCGTCAATTTCGAACATTTCGTATGGAGCAAACCGACTTCCATAATCACCATCTTTCCCAAGCCAGTCAGTGATTAACAAATTCATCGAAGGAGCTACAGCAATAGCAGAGGTTTTAAAAAAACGCCATCCAAAATGAGGCTCAAATTTAAAATGGGTATTAATTGGTAGATAATCAACAAACTCAAAATTTTCATTCACAAAACTGCCAACAAAATTGAATCCAAAATAAAACTTTTTCCTTTCTCTAAATTCTGTTCCAGCTCCATAACCAATGCTCCAAAAATTTCCATCATCAATGTTGATACTACCTGTAAAAATATTGTAGAACCTATGGGTGCCTGTTTTAAAACTCAAACTAGCATATCTGTTTTCGTGCATTGCTAATTCAAATTTATGTAGGCCTTGTCTAACATAACTTATCAGTCCAATGCTTGTTCCACTCACAGAATCAGCAAAATTGACCAAACCTAGTTGTACACCATTTACTTTCCTGGCAATATTTATACATGAAGCCTGCAAGCCCGTGATCTTTTGCCTGGAAACATTTATAAAACCAGACACTTGTGCAGAATTTACTTCTTTCGCAACATTCAGAAAACCAGCTACCTGTACGCCTCCAATGGTTCCATTTGAATAATTCAAAAACCCGGATATTTGGGCACCTCCAACATCAGCACCAATATTTGCGAAGCCTGATAACTGAGCACCACCTATATTATTTCCGTAATTTACAACGCTTGATATTTGGGCAAAACGGACATCTTTTCTGGCATAATTACTAAATCCTGAAAGCTGGACTCCATCCACATTTTCAGTGGTTACATTGCTGAAACCAGCCACTTGCAAGCCATTCATTTTCCCTTTTAAAACATTGCTAAAACCCGAGAGCTGGACTCCTTTAATTGTATCTAAAACGATGTTGGAAAACCCCGCTACCTGAATGCCTGTAACCGATTGGCGGTTATTATTCATAAAACCAGCCAATTGAATCCCAGTAGTATTGCCTCCAACCATATTTGCAACCCCTGCTACCTGAACAGTTTTTACGTCCGTCCTGACAATATTCATAAATCCACCCAGTTCTAATCCATTAACAGCGTAAGAGTATCCACCTAAAAGGTTGAATGAAAAGTTGTTCTCAACATTACCACTCATTAACTTGTTTGTGCCAAAACCTGGAATCAATGATGCCTGAATGTGATGTTTTTCAATGAATTGAAGGTTTTTGCTGAGACTAAATTGCTGTTTTTTAACTACAAATTTTACCAATGCGAGTTCTTCCAATTTTACTACCGAATCGGGCTCCTCTGCCAGCACTTCAAGTCCCTTAGTTGCAATCTGTTCTGGTGGCCGTTCTTTAGGAACTAATCGCATGTTGATGGAGTGATTGGCGGGCTGCACTATTACAACTGTATCATCAAAATTTTTGCAGGAATAGGCTAATCCTAAATTATCTTCCTTTTTTGTAGACACTGTTATTGAATATCTTCCATCCTTGTTCGTGAGAACAGAATTTGTTTTACCTATTTGATATACTGTTGCGTTTGGAATTCTTTCACCTGTTTCGGAGTTAATAACATATCCAGTGATTATGTACCTGGTTCTTTGTTCTGTCGATTTTATTTCATCAGATTCTTTCTTTTCTACTTCAAAAGATTTTGGCCTGAGTATAACATATTTCCCTGCCCCAATTGGTTCAATTTTATCATCAAAAAGCAAAGAAATCGCATCGTTTACAGAGATATTTTTTTCTTTTAAACTTGTGACAATTCTGCTTTTATTAATTATGGCAGAGTTATAAGAAAAGTAAAGCCTCCCTTTCTTACTAATCACATCTAAAACTTCTTCAACGGATTTATTCTCAATATCAATATTAATTTTTCGCTGAATAATTGAATTTTGGGTGAATCCGTTTAAGTGTGTAAATAATAAAATAATTGAAATGATAAAAGTGGAGCCTCTTTTACTGGCAAGCAGTTCCATCTATGGAAAATTTGTTGTCGGTTTGTTTTATGTCTAAATTGGTTAAAGTGCTTTGCAATATACTCATTATTTCTTCAATCGAGGAATCAGCAATCTCAATAGTCCACTTGCAATGTTTCAAACTTTCTTTTTCAAATACTATCTCAACATTGTACGCTAATGATAGTGTTTCTGCAACCTGAGACAACTCCATGTCTTTAAAAATCAGCTTTTTGGTCATCCAATGAAGTTCGTCTTCTACCTCATTCACTTCCTTATATGCTTTCCCTGAAGCTTTTTCAATGGTTCCTTTTTCGCCTTTTTCTAAAGTAACTGGCTCTCCACCAGTTTCTTTGTTTGATAACTCAACCACTCCGCTTACAACGGTTACTTCAACTACATCATCATTATAAGCCTGAACATTGAATGAAGTTCCAACCACTTTAATTTGAGCAAATTGAGCATCAATAACAAATGGTTTTTCTTTATCAGGCTCTACTTCAAAAAAGGCTTCGCCTTCTAATTTAATGTGTCTTTGTTTTCCTTTAAACTTCTCAGGATAAGAAATTTTTGTTTCCTTATTTAGTTTTATTTCTGAATTATCAGGCAAGGTAATTTCAATCGAACTTAGCTGCGATTCCTTAGAAATATATTCTGGCTCTGAATTAACAAGTCGAAGTAAGAAATTTACACCTAAAGCGATAACAATAACTGCGGCAAATTGAAGTAAACGTCTGGCTGTTTTCCTGTAAATTGAAGGTTCTGCTACTTCTAATTGTATTTCATGAGGTTGCTGTTTGACAGCATTCATCCTGAACTGCATTTTAGTCCAGGCATCGGTAACATTTACTTTTTTCTCTAATTCAGTTCTTGCCGATTGCATCCAAAGAAAATGCATTCGATCATACGATTTTTTATTGGCAGGATTTTCTGCTACCCAATTTTCAATTGCTTTGATTTGGGTTGCTGAGGCCTCGCCTGCAAAATATTTTGCAAGAAGATCATAATCTGGTATGATGTTCTTATGTTCTATCATTTAATTAATAATCAATAATTTGCCCTTTTCAAAAACTGAATTTTCTAATAAATTCTCAGAATATTTCAGATAAAAATATTCTATGTTTACTCTAATGACAATCTGATAATAATTAACCCCTATCCTAAAATTAATTTTTTGTTAAGAATTTTTAATAAATAAAAAAATTAGCAATGGTAAAAACTCCCTAAGCTCTTCACGCAAAAATTTCAAGGCTTTACCCATCTGATTTTCAACAGTTTTTACAGATATATCTAATTTTTCTGCAATTTCTTTATATTTCAGGTTATCAAACCTGCTCATCATAAAAACCTTTTTTCTTTCAGGTGGTAATTTTTCTATGGTCATCGTAATCTTATCCTGCAACTCATTACCATCCATCCAGTCTTCAGGCTGAAGTTCATCATCGTGTAATTGCCTCGAAAAATACTCCCTGTACTTGCTTTCTACTTTTTTGTGCTTAATCAGATTAAGGCAGGTATTCCGAACTGTTGTGTACAAATACGCCCTAATTGAAGTGTTGATATTTAATTTCAGCCTGTTATTCCAAAGATTAAAGAAAATGTCCTGAACAATTTCCTCAGCATTTTCCATGTCCTCCACAAATCGGGTAGCATAGACGGTTAGTTCAGCAAAATGCGATTTAAAAAGCCCTTCAAATGCCATTTCATCACCTTCCACTATTCCGTCAACTATATCTCTTTCGATTTGCGAAATCATTATGCAAAAATAATCAATTAGATTAAAAAGCAATAGGGATACAGATAAATAGTTACCGGATGCTAGTTGCCAGTTACTGGTAACTGGATATAAGAAACGGGAAGCCAGTGTTCAGTAACCAGCTTAAGTGATTGAATTCCAAAAAGCTACCCACAAAGGCATTACCATAACTGCGGTGAAATACATAATTAACATAAGACTTCCCATTTGCTGTGTATCTCCTCCATATTTTCTTACCATAACAATTAGATTAGTTGCAGGTGCTGCACATGATTCAATAACAAGAAAAGTTGCAAGAAGTGTTGAGTAATGATAAACATCAAAATAAAACAAAACTCCAATCATTATTGATGGAACAAAAACAAAGCGAACTAATATAACCTTAATAATATCAGACAATTTTGGCCAAATTTTGAAAGAAATACTCCCAAGAGTGGCCCCCAAAACAAAGGTTGCAATAGGAACAGTTGCAGATCCAATCAAGTTAACTGGTTGGAACACAATGTCCGGAATAAACTTATGTAGCCCGAGTAAAACAAGTAAAACTGATGCAATATTAGCGACTAGTGGCGGTGTTATTAATTCTTTGAATTGGAATTGATAACTATCGTTTGTAAGTGTGCTGTAATATTTCCCGAGACTCCAAAGCATTGGATTATAGCCCATTATAAACAAAAAACAATAAAGGGCAAACTGGTCAAATTGCTTCGGAAAAATGATTTGCCCAATTGGTAAAACTAAATAGGCTGCGTTAGGGAAAGAGGCTAGCGAAATAATATTTTTTAGATGTTTCGGACGTCTATGAAAAAAAAGGGAACTTAAAAGAATCCCAACCAATGGTAAAGTAATTCCAATAAGAGGTAAAATCCACCAACCAACAGTTTCTGCCGGTTTGAAAGTGCTTATAGTTTTAGTGAAAATTAGTGATGGCAGTAAAACAATTACAGTAATCTCCGACAGGCCTTTTATATATTCTTGCTTTACAATGTTTTTTCGCACCAATATTCCTGCAATTACTGCAATAGCCATAATTTTAGCTACAGCATCAAACATGCTTATAAAGCTGGAAACAAAGATACCGTTCATTCTAAAATATTAAGGAATAAAACAAAAGTAGCCTTAATATCTTTTCATACCATACACTTCTTCATCCAATGCTTCCTTTGTTTTTTGATAAATTTCTTTTACCCCAGGTCTTGAAAGGACAATAATAGAAAACACACCAAGAGCTGTACCGAAAGGGAAACTGGGCAAGGTAAGAACGCCAACAACTAAGCTAAACATTCTATTTACCCGCTTTCGTAATTTAAAGCCCGATACTATTAAAAGTATGCCTACAGTAAGAAAAATAATTGCCAGTATTCCAAAAACGGAAGTGAATATAGTAAACACAACTTCAGCCTCTTCTCCTCCATGGTATGGAAGTTTATTTGAGATATAGCCAAAAAGGGCAGTGTAAACGAACATTACAAAAGCCAGCAGAATACTTAAGCCTCCCATTACAAAATTAAAAATTGAAAGAAGATTAAGTTGTTCACCATTTGCTATTTCTTCACGTGTTTGTTGACCCATGACTTCCATTTTTTTAATTTTAAGTTTTGAGTAAAATTACTAAAAGTTTATAGAAACACTTATCCCTCTTCTTTTAATTCAAGGCATGAATAATTATTCAACTATTTTAAGATTCATTACCCTCTGAATAACAAAGACTTAAAACTTATATGCTTTTTTTATATTATCAAAGGTGAATATTTATTTTGCTAATGTATAAATATGTGTATATTTGTTCGATATTTGAATTTTTATACAAGCATGGACGATAAAAATCAGAGACATCAAGATATTAGACAAATTATAGCTTTGGAAAGTATAAACTCACAATACGATTTATTAGAGATATTGGTTTCAAGAGGACATACGGTTACACAAGCGACACTTTCAAGAGATTTAAAACAACTAAAAGCGAGCAAAATTCCTAATGAAAAAGGTGGTTACAAGTATATTATTAATGACAGTGCTGTTGAAAAAAAATCTGTGGCAAGTTCGGATGACTATATTATGGGCGGATTTATCTCGATTGAATTCTCTAACAATTTAGGCATTATTACCTCAAAGCCTGCTTTTTCTTCACCTATAGCTTCTGCTATTGACAATGTAAAGCTTAGGGAAGTTTTGGGTACAATTGCCGGAGATGATACTGTTTTAATCATAGCCAGAGAAGGCTTTTCAAAACATGATGTTATCAGGGCTTTGAAAAATAAGTTCCCTGTTTTAAAGAATATTATCAGATGATTGAATTTAAGCGAGATACAGGTATTTACTTATATGAAGGTTCTGCTGAACTAGTGAAATATGCTTCAGGGGTATGTTCTATGATTGAAGAAGCATCAAAAGATAAAAATACCGCACTTGCTTTAAGAACTAAAGATTACATAGCTGAAAAATTAAATAGCGGGAAGGCAATTATTGCACTTAATAATGAGGAGGTTATAGGGTTTTGCTACATAGAAACATGGGAACATGGAAAATTTGTTGCTAATTCTGGTCTAATTGTTTCTCCGGCTTATCGAAAGACGGGATTGGCCAACAAAATTAAAGAAATGGCTTTTAAGTTATCGGAGAAGAAGTTTCCAACTGCAAAAATATTTGGTTTAACAACCAGTGCTGCAGTAATGAAAATAAACTCTGGTTTAGGATACAGACCCGTGACTTTTTCGGAATTAACAACTGATGATAATTTCTGGAAAGGGTGTGAAACCTGTAAATATTTTGATATCCTGACAAGAACAAACAGGCACCATTGTTTATGTACAGCAATGGTTTACAATCCTGAAAAAGATAAAAGAAACGGAAATAAATCAAACTTAATAGAAAAACAAGAACAAACATCTGGCGAAAGCCTCTGTGAGGATTCTTATATTAAAAAGTTAATTCAATTTGATAAAGAAAAGGTTTAATTTTCAAATACTTAACAAGAATTTAAATACATGAAGAAAGTGCTGTTGGCATTTAGTGGAGGTTTAGATACCAGTTATTGCGCAAAATATCTTTCAGAAATTAAAGGTTTTGAGGTGTACTCTGCCATTGTTAATACTGGCGGTTTTTCGGAGGATGAACTGACCAAAATTGAAGAAACAGCTTATCGCCTGGGTGTAAAAAGTCATGTGGCTATTGATGTTACGCAAGAATACTACGATAAATGCATTCGCTACATGGTTTATGGCAATGTTTTGCGAAACAATACCTATCCATTATCAGTAAGTTCTGAAAGAACATTCCAGTCTATTGCACTTGTAAATTATGCAAAGGAAATTAATGTGGACGCAATTGCACATGGAAGCACCGGTGCAGGAAATGATCAAATAAGATTTGAGTCAGCATTTAAGATATTATTTCCTGAAATAGAGGTAATTGCACCAATTAGGGAAATGAAATTATCGCGCCAGCAGGAAATCGATTTTTTGAAAGAAAATGGTGTTGAGGGTGACTGGAAAAAGGCCGAATACTCAATCAACCAGGGAGTTTGGGGAACAAGTATTGGAGGAAAAGAAACGCTTACTTCGAACTTGGGCTTACCCGAACATGCTTATTTAAAACAATTGAGTAAAACAGAGCCTGAAAATATTGAACTTCTGTTTGAAAAAGGTGAAATTGTAGGTGTAAATGGTGAAACAATCTTAGATAAGATCAAGTTAATAAACAAGATAGAAGAAATTGCTTCGGCATTTGCAATTGGCAGGGATGTTCACTTGGGTGATACTATTATTGGCATTAAAGGCCGGGTTGGATTTGAGGCTGCCGCTGCGGTATTAATAATAAAAGCGCATCATGCCCTGGAAAAGCATGTACTTTCGAAGTGGCAGTTGCATTATAAAGAACAACTGGCTATTACTTATGGAATGATGTTGCATGAATCGCAATACTTTGAACCGGTGATGCGTGATATTGAGGCATTTTTAGAGCATAATCAGCAAAATGTAACGGGTAAGGTTTTTGTTAAATTAATTCCTTATCATTTTCAGGTTGAGGGAATTGAGTCCAAGTTTGACCTGATGAACAGTCAGTTTGGTAACTATGGTGAGGAGAACAAATCATGGACAGCTGAAGATGTGATTGGTTTCACAAACATTATGAGTAATCAAATGAAAATTCACTACCAAATCAATAACGAAGTATGTTAAATAAAGGTTTGGCAGGTAAGCAGTTTTCGAAGTTTAAATATGGCTTATTTTTCTTTTTCATAATAAGTATAGTAGTTTAGGTTAATTGAGGCAATAGAAGTATTGCCTCATTTTTTACCCACCAGTGGGTTTTATTTTTTACCTGACAACTTTATAGTTTATAACAATGATTATTAACAAATAAAATCGCTAAGTTTAGACTGATGATAAATGAACCTTGTCATTGCGAGCGATAGCGAAGCAATCCTTTTATAAAGAGATTACTTCATCGTTCCTCCTCGTAATGACAGAGAGAATGTTAACTAAACAACATTAAGTGATTATATAATTCAATACCAATTTAGTTAAAAATAAGTATGAAGCTCTGGGATAAAGGAACACAGGTTTTAAAAGTAATAGAAGATTTTACTGTAGGCAAAGACAGGGAACTAGATTTACAATTAGCAGAATTTGATGCACTTGGGTCAATAGCTCATGCAAAAATGATTCAAACCATTGGTTTATTAAATGAAGAGGAAAAAAAAGCATTAGTTGCTGAGCTTATCAGAATTTATTACGAGATTAAAAAAGGAAATTTTGAAATAGAGGATGGTGTTGAAGATGTTCATTCGCAAATTGAACTAATGCTAACCAAGCAACTAGGTGATATTGGAAAAAAAATCCATAGTGGCCGCTCCAGAAATGATCAGGTTTTGCTTGATATAAAATTATTTATCCGAAATGAGCTGAAATCAGTTGTCAATGAGGTAAATACATTATTTGAACAGTTCATTGAGCTGAGCGAACAACATAAGAATGCCCTGATTCCAGGATATACTCATTTGCAAGTGGCTATGCCTTCTTCATTTGGGCTTTGGTTTGGCGCTTATGCTGAAAGTCTTACGGACGATATGATTTTACTAAAGGCAGCTTATCAAATAGCGAATCAAAATCCACTAGGCTCAGCTGCAGGTTATGGTTCTTCGTTTCCGTTGAACCGGAGGATGACCACTGAATTATTAGGATTTGAAGACTTAAATTACAATTCGGTTTATGCACAGATGGGACGTGGTAAGACTGAAAAAACAGTGAGTTTTGCACTTGCATCAGTAGCTTCAACCTTATCTAAAATGGCTGCTGATGTATGTTTATTCATGAGTCAGAATTTTGGTTTTCTTAGTTTTCCTGATGAACTGGTAACAGGTTCAAGTATTATGCCTCACAAAAAAAATCCGGATGTTTTTGAACTGATTCGGGGGAAATGTAATAAATTGCAATCGCTTCCTCAACAAATAGGAGCAATTACAGGCAATTTAACTTCGGGCTATTTTCGTGATTTACAAATCATTAAAGAGATTTTCTTTCCAGCTTTTCCGGAATTAAAGTCTTGTATTGCAGCTGCTAAAATTATGTTTGAAAATGTAAAAATCAGCCAGAATATCATTGAAAACGAAAAATACAAATATGTTTTTAGTGTTGAAAAAGTAAACGAGTTTGTGCTTTCAGGTGTTCCTTTCAGAGAGGCATATAAAAAAGTAGGTGAGGAAATTGAGAGTGGAAGTTTTGAAGCAATAACAACTTTAAATCACACACATGAAGGCAGCATTGGAAACCTATGCAATGAAGAAATAAGAATGAAAATGAAGAAAATAATCTCATCGTTCAATTTTAGCAAAACAGATGAGAAGATAAGGGAATTGTTGAGTTGAATCAGGGGCCCTTCGGCTCCGCTCAGGGTCCCTCCCCGGAAGCTGAGTGCTATACAGGCTCAGCATAAACTAAAGCCGAAGTCGGAATTCATAAATTTAACTAACAACAATAAATACAAAAACAAAGAAAAATAAGCAATCAGGTTATTAAAAAGAAGAATGAAGAAAGCAAAATTAGTCCTTGAAAATGGGAAAGAGTTTATCGGTACCTCTTTTGGCTATGAAAAATCAATAGCAGGCGAAGTTGTTTTTAACACTGCCATGACGGGTTACCCGGAGAGTTTGACAGATCCTTCCTACAAAGGCCAAATTCTGGTAGCTACCTTCCCATTGGTTGGTAATTATGGAGTCCCGGTTAAAGATTCAGAACAGAAAATGATGAAATTTTACGAATCGGAAAAGATTGCAGTTCAGGCATTTATAGTCTCTGATTATTCCGAAAACTATAGTCATTGGAATGCGGAAGAGAGCTTAGGCGACTGGTTAAAATCTCAGGAAATTCCGGGAATTTATGGTATTGACACGCGAGAACTTACCCAAATTTTAAGGGAAAAGGGAACCATGCTGGGTAAAATTGTTATTGATGATGTGGATATTGATTGGTACGATCCGGGAAAAGTTGATTTAGTAGCCCAGGTAAGCCCAAAAGAGAAAGAAGTTTATGGCGATGGTCAATATAAAATTATGCTCGTTGATTGTGGAGTAAAAAATAACATCATCCGCTGTTTACTCGATAGAGACACTACTGTAATCAGGGTTCCACATGACTACGATTACAACCAGGATGAGTTTGACGGTTTATTTATTTCAAATGGTCCGGGTGATCCTCAGATTTGCAAAGCAGCTATCGAAAATTTAAAAACATCATTAGATAAGGAAACTCCGATTTTTGGAATTTGCCTGGGGAGTCAGTTAATGGCTTTGGCATCAGGAGCTTCAACTTACAAGTTAAAGTATGGACATCGAAGTCATAATCAGCCAGTTATGAAGGTGGGTGAAACCCGATGTTACATTACTTCTCAGAATCATGGATATGCCGTTGATAATAAATCACTTGGCAATGATTGGGAGCCATTGTTTATTAATGTAAATGATAAAACCAGCGAAGGAATCATTCATAAAAGCAAACCATTTTTCTCTACCCAGTTTCACCCTGAGGCTTCTGGAGGTCCGGTTGATACAGAGTTTTTATTTGATGATTTTCTTGATTTAGTTAAAAAGCATAAAAAATAGATGGAAGTTAGAAGATGGAAGCATGAAGTAGTTTCCAATTTGTTATCTAAGTTCTAATATCTAATTTCTAAAGTCTAAAAAACAATGAAACAATATAAAAAAGTCCTCATTCTTGGTTCAGGTGCATTAAAAATAGGGGAAGCAGGAGAATTTGATTATTCTGGTTCACAAGCACTTAAGGCATTAAAAGAAGAAGGGGTTAAAACAGTCCTAATCAATCCGAACATTGCTACAGTCCAAACCTCTGAAGGAGTTGCCGACGAAATTTACTTCTTACCCGTAACACCTCATTTTGTTGAAGAAGTCATTAAAAAAGAAAAGCCTGATGGTATTCTATTGGCTTTTGGTGGACAAACAGCGCTCAATTGCGGGGTTGAGCTTTATAAAGCAGGAACTCTAGAAAAATATAACCTTGAAGTGTTGGGAACCCCCGTGCAGGCAATTATCGATACCGAAGACAGGGATATTTTTGTTGAAAAACTAAATCAAATAGATGTAAAAACAGCAAGAAGTATCGCCACCAATTCAGTAGAAGAAGCCATTGAAGCAGCAGATAAACTGGGCTACCCTGTTATTGCCCGTGCTGCCTATGCACTCGGAGGGATGGGTAGTGGTTTTGCCAACAACCGAGAAGAGCTTCTACCATTGGTAAGCAATGCATTTTCGTATAGTAGCCAGGTATTGATTGAAGAATCACTAAAAGGATGGAAAGAGGTTGAGTATGAGGTAGTTCGGGATAAATACAACAATTGTATTACCGTGTGTAATATGGAGAATTTTGACCCACTTGGCATTCATACTGGTGAAAGTATTGTTATTGCTCCCTCGCAAACATTGACCAATGCGGAGTATCACAAATTAAGGGCTCTTTCGATAAAGATTATTCAGCACATTGGAATCATTGGCGAATGTAATGTACAGTATGCGCTCGATCCTTTTTCTCAGGATTATCGTGTGATTGAGGTTAATGCAAGATTATCAAGGTCTTCCGCTCTGGCATCGAAGGCAACAGGGTATCCTTTGGCTTTTGTTGCAGCTAAATTGGGTTTAGGCTATGGTTTATTCGAATTGAAAAACTCTATCACCAAAACCACTTCAGCTTTTTTCGAACCTGCTTTGGATTATGTAGTTTGCAAGATTCCACGATGGGATTTAGGTAAATTTGAAGGAGTTTCCAGGTTAATAGGTTCTTCAATGAAATCGGTCGGTGAAGTAATGGCTATAGGAACGACCTTTGAAGAAACCATCCAAAAAGGCTTGCGAATGATTGGACAAGGTGCACATGGTTTTGTGGGTAACAAAGAGATACATATCAAAAACATTGACAAAGAACTTTCGGAGCCAACTGAAACGAGAATTTTTGTGATTGAAAAAGCCTTTGATGCAGGTTATTCTATTGATAAAATACATGATTTAACCAAAATTGACCGATGGTTTTTACAAAAGCTGAAAATCATTTTTGATTTATCAAAACAAATCGGTGAATCCAATACTTACGAAGAACTTTCTGATGAATTACTGCTAAAAGCAAAGCGCAAAGGGTTCTCTGACTTTCAGCTGGCACGCTTAATCTTGAAAGATGATATTACAACCATGGAAGATGCTGTTTTAAGCATGCGTGCTTATCGAAAATCAAGGGGTATTTTACCTGCTGTAAAACAGATAGATACATTAGCTGCTGAATATCCTGCGTTTACAAATTACTTATACCTAACCTACAGCGGAACCAAGCACGATATCGAATTTGAAAACGATGATCGCTCAGTAATTGTATTAGGTTCAGGAGCTTACCGAATAGGGAGTTCTGTTGAGTTTGACTGGTGTGGTGTAAATGCCATCAATGCCATCAATAAAGCAGGACTAAGGTCAGTTATGATTAATTACAACCCTGAAACGGTTTCAACTGATTATGATGTAACCGATCGTCTATATTTTGATGAATTGACTTTTGAAAGGGTGCTGGATGTGGTTGATTTAGAGAGTCCTAAAGGGTTGATTTTATCAACTGGGGGACAGATTCCTAATAACCTGGCTACCAGACTGGACAAATCAAAAGTTCCAGTTTTAGGAACATCTCCGGTATCCATTGACCGAGCAGAAAACAGGCACAAATTCTCAATGATGCTGGATGAGTTAGGTATTGATCAACCAGTTTGGAAAGAGTTAACCAGCTTGGATGAAATCAATTTGTTCGTCTCAAAAGTAGGGTTTCCAGTATTAATAAGACCGTCTTATGTGCTTTCAGGCGCAGCTATGAATGTGGTTTCAAACAAAGAAGAATTGGAGCACTTCTTAAAACTGGCTGTGGAAGTTTCAAAGCAGTATCCGGTGGTGGTGACTGAGTTCATTCAGCAAGCCAAAGAAATTGAAATTGATGCAGTAGCAGATAAAGGTGAGATGGTTGCCTATGCAATGAGTGAACACATTGAATTTGCAGGGGTTCATTCCGGTGATGCAACGATGGTTTTCCCTCCACAAAAGATTTATTTTGAGACAGTTAGAAGAATTAAACGTGCTGCCAGAAAAATTGCTAAAGAATTAAATATTTCAGGACCATTTAATATGCAGTTTCTTGCAAAAGATAATGATATTAAGGTGATTGAGTGTAACTTAAGGGCATCAAGAAGTTTTCCTTTTGTATCGAAAGTTTTAAAGTCGAACCTGATTGAACTGGCCACAAATGTGATGCTTGGCTTGCCCTACCAAACACCAGAAAAATCGATTTTCGAGATTGACCATATAGGAATTAAAGCTTCACAGTTCTCATTTTCAAGATTGGCCAAAGCAGATCCTATTTTAGGTGTAGATATGTCATCAACCGGTGAAGTAGGTTGTATTGGTGACAGTTATTACGATGCAGTATTAAAGGCCATGATTTCAGTAGGTTACAGAATACCAAAAGGCAATGTAATGGTATCAAGTGGCCCCATCAGAGACAAGGTGGAAATGTTGAACAGTTGTCGTATAATGATTGAAAAAGGGTTGAGTCTTTTCGCAACAAAAGGAACGCATGACTTCCTTGCTGCTAACGGAATACCTTCCACCATGTTGCATTGGCCAGATGAAGATAAAACGCCAAATGTTCTGGATTATATCAAAAATAAACAGTTTGATTTGGTTATAAATATCCCTAAAGACTTGACACAGGGAGAGTTGGCTAACGATTATACCATTAGAAGATCGGCTATTGATTACAACATCCCTTTAGTAACCAATGCAAGATTAGCCTCGGCATTTATATATGCATTTACAAAATTAGATGTGAATAAACTAAGTATTAAAAGCTGGAACGAATATTAATCAACCACTATTTATGTTCAAAAGACTGCCTTAGAATTAATTTCGGGGCAGTCTTTTTTTGTTTTATCGATTTATGACCTTGTGAATCTTTAAAACATAATATTTTACCTAATTTAGCTCATCTAAAATAACAATTGATACCTAAAATCATAAAATGCTCATCCATCTTCAAAACATTTCAAAACACTACGAAAATCCTCAAACAGGAAAAAAACAAGAAGTACTGAAAGATATTTCTCTAATTGTAGAAAAAGGTGAATCAATTGCCATTGTTGGCCCTTCAGGTTCGGGAAAAAGTACTTTGCTAAATATTATTGGAACACTTGATAAACCCGACGAAGGAAAAGTAAGTTTGAATGGAAGCGAGATTAACTCATTAAATGACAACAAGTTATCCGAGCTAAGAAACCAAGATATTGGCTTTGTTTTTCAAATGCATCATTTGCTGGATCAACTCACCTTATTGGAAAATGTTTTATTGCCAACCATTCCACTAAAGGATAAGGGATTAAAGGATTCAGCTTTGGAACGGGCCATGGAACTACTCAAAAGTGTTGGTCTTGAAGGAAAAACACATCAGCGACCAGGACAACTTTCAGGAGGAGAATGCCAGCGCACAGCAGTGGTCAGAGCATTAATAAATCAGCCAAAACTTTTACTGGCCGATGAACCAACCGGCTCATTGGATGGTGAATCAGCTAAACAATTGGGTGATATTTTGATTAAACTGAATAAAGAACATGAACTCGCTTTGATTGTGGTGACTCATTCACTTGAATTGGCAGAAAGAATGGGGAAAGTTTATGAACTAATAGATGGCAGACTTATTGAAAAATAAAAGTAGTTTCACAGAGATGCACGGAGGTTGCACAGAGACACACAGAGATCCGTAGAGTTTTCTCTGTGTGTCTCTGTGAATCTCTGCATAATAACCTAACCAAACAACCAGATGAACATTTTTAAATTAATCATACGTAGTTTAATCTTCTACAAAAAACAACAACTTGCTGTACTTGCAGGAACTATTCTTAGCACTGCTGTTCTTACAGGCGCCTTAATCATTGGAGATTCAGTAAGAGGCAGCCTGAAACAAATGGTTGACTTAAGGCTTGGCAAAGCTAAATATGCACTCGTCACAGGCGACAGATTTGTCAGAAGCAAACTTGCAAATGAATTAGCAAAGGACCTTAAAATTGATGCTTCTCCCCTACTTGCTGTTGAAGGAATCACAATCAATACGGAGAATAATATAAGGTTAAATAAGACTAAGGTTTATGGAATCGAAAACAGCTTCTGGCAATTTTCTGATTCAGAAGAGATTAAACTGGCAGATGATGAAGTGTTAATAAGCCAAAACATTGCCGAAAGACTCAATTTGAAGGAGGGAAATGAGCTTTTACTGCGAATTGAAAATGCTGAAGTAATTCCGTTAAATGCCCCCTTTGCTTTGCAGGAAAATAATTCTGTCTCATTAAGAATGAAAGTAAAGGCTATTCTGGATGAAAATCAACTGGGCAGGTTTAGCTTTCGAAGTGACCAAAAAGCACCTTACAACGTATTTATTTCACGAAAGATTTTAGCAGAAAAGCTTGATTTAAAGGAGCTTAGCAACCTCATTGTCTTATCCGAAAATAAAGCTCAAAGCATTGATGTTGAAGAGATTAATAAAAGCATTTCGAACCTTTGGCAGTTAGAAGATATTAGCCTGAAAATCAAACAACTTAATGAAAAAGGAAGCTATGAATTAGTTTCTAACAGAATTTTTATAGAAGATCAGGTCACAAATGCCATAAAGGAATTGAACGTTCAAAACAAACCTATTCTTACTTATTTGGTAAATGAGATTCAAAACAAGGGAAAATCAACACCTTATTCGTTTGTCTCGGCTACAGATCAATTGTTTTCTAATAAGAATTTGGCTGAAAATGAAATTCTTATCAATAGTTGGCTGGCAGAAGACATCTCAGCGAAAAAAGGTGATACTTTAAACTTAAAGTACTACATCATAGGGCCATTACGAAAGTTGCAGGAAGAATCTGCAAAATTTGTAGTAAAAGATATCGTTCCAATAGAAAACAGGGATGATCTAAAATCATTAATGCCTTCATTTCCCGGATTGTCAGATGCCGGACACTGTCGTGAATGGGAAACAGGAGTGCCTATTGACCTAAATAAAATAAGAGATAAGGACGAAGATTACTGGAATGAATACAAAGGAACTCCAAAAGCCTATATTTCAACAAATTCAGGACAAAAAATATGGCAAAACCAATTTGGTAAATTAACCGCCCTACGATTTGATTCTACTCTTATATCACCTTCAGGTTTAAAAGAAAAGTTAATTGCAAAATTAAAGCCTTCCAATTTTAATCTTACTGTACAAGCTGTTTATGATCAGGGAATTGCAGCTACGGTGAATGCTGTAGATTTTGGTGAATTGTTTCTTAGCCTAAGCTTTTTTGTAATTGTTGCCGGGGTATTGCTAACAGTACTACTTCACACATTGAATACTGAGTCCCGCTCTTCCGAAACCGGAATTTTTGCAGGTTTAGGGTTTAGTAAAAAGATGATATTAAAAATCAGGCTTGGTGAATCTTTAATAGTTGCTGTTTTAGGAGGTATACTGGGAGCGTTTGTTGGAATTTTGTACAACTATGCCATGTTAATTGGCTTAAATTCAGTTTGGTATGATGTGGTTAGAACCAGCATGATTTCAGTATTTGTAAAGCCTGCAACTTTGTTTGTTGGAGCATTTTCCGGTTTTCTAATTTCCTTGTTATCTATCTATTTTGTGAGTAAAAAGAAATTGAAACATCCAGTTGCTTTTCTAATAAAAAATATAACTACCTCATCAATAGCTAAATCTAAAACAGGGGTTTCAAAACTTATTGCAATTGTATCATTCCTTATTGTTTCACTTACCTTAATCTATTCATTCTCAACATCTGTTGATAGCAGCACTGGATTGTTTTTATCGGCAGGCGGATTGGTTTTGGTAGGTTGTGGAGCTTTATTTCACTGGTACCTGAAAAAGCCTGGAAAAGATGAAAACACTTTAACCATTAATAAATTATCAATTAAAAATTCATCACGAAATACCTCAAGAAGTTTGACAACCATTGTGCTACTTGCTTTGGGAACCTTTGTTATTTTAATTACCGGTGCTAACCGAAAAACTTTTTACGGTGAAGAAAACCTAAATCAATCGGGAACCGGAGGTTATTTGTTTTGGGCCGAAACCAGTCTGCCTATTCTAGAAAACCTGAATAGTGAACAAGGTAAAACAAAACTGGGAATTGAAAATACAGATCTGCCACCCGCAACCCATTTCATGCAGTTTCATAACCTGAAAGGAAACGATGCCAGCTGCCTGAATTTAAACCAGGTACAACAGCCTCAAATACTGGGTGTTAATGCTACTGAATTCAATGATAGAAACTCGTTTTCGTTTGCCAGTGTACTGGACGGAATTGATAACGAGCAGGCATGGATGAGTTTAAACAAAACTTTTGGAAAAGATGTAATTCCGGCAATTGTTGATCAAACCGTTCTTGTATGGGGATTAAAAAAAGCTGTTGGAGATACTTTAGTTTATTTAAACGAAAAAGGAGAACAAGTTAAATTACTGATAATAGGAGGATTAAACAACTCAATTTTCCAGGGCAATGTTTTAATTGCAGATCAGTTTTTTACAAAACAGTTTCCTTCTGTCGGTGGGTCAAAAATTATGCTGATTGATGCAAATTCTGAAAATGCAGCACAAATAAAAGAATATTTGAGTAATCAGTTGGTTGATTATGGTATAGACATTCAAAAGGCAACTCGCCGCTTAAATGAATTTAACTCTGTAACAAACACCTACCTGGCTGTTTTTATGATACTTGGAGGGCTTGGGGTTTTAATTGGAACCATTGGCCTGGGCATTGTTTTACTTCGTAACATGCTTGAAAGAAAACCGGAACTGGCTTTAATGACAGCACTTGGGTTTACCAAAAAACAATTATTTCAGTTAATCTTCAAAGAAAACCTTTTCTTATTGCTTTCGGGAATTGGAGTTGGTATTCTGGCTGCAGTTATTGGAATTCTGCCAAGTATTTTGTCTCCTTCATTCGAAATACCAGGAACCTTTGTGTTTGTTTTAATTGTTATAGTGCTGTTCAGTGGCTTTTTATGGATTTATTTCCCGGCAAAAATGGCTTTAAAATCAGTGCCAATTAAAGCATTGAGACGAGAGTAATAAAAAAGATTGTTGCACAGGGTTTCACGGAGACTCACAGAGGTTCGCAGAAAAAAATCCCAAAGATTCTTTAAATACAAGCTGCATGAAAATAATGCAAAACAAAAAACTGCACCACTATAAAAGCAATGCAGCTTCCTGATCATTAACCATTACCTATTAAATTATTCCATGTAAGTATATTTATAATCTGTTGGACTAATTAAGGTTTCTTTAACTGTTCTAGGGCTAATCCAACGCAACAGATTCAAGGAACTACCGGCTTTGTCATTGGTTCCGGATTTACGAGCACCTCCGAATGGCTGTAGTCCAACCACTGCTCCTGATGGTTTATCGTTGTAATAGAAGTTACCTGCTGCATATCTTAAAGTTTTACAAGCTTTAATCATTGCATATTTGTCAGTTGCGAAAACTGACCCAGTTAGTGCATATGGCGAAGTTTCGTCGCACAGTTTTAATGTTTCTTCGAACTTTTCGTCTTCGTAGAGATAAATGGTCATTACCGGGCCAAAGATCTCTTCTTCCATGGTTTTAAACTTTGGATTGGTCGTAAGAATGATGGTTGGCTGAATGAAATAGCCTTCGGATTTATCTCCAACACCTCCGGCAATAATCTCAGCATCAGCCGATTCCCTTGCATAATTAATATAACTCATGATGTTATCAAATGATGCCTCATCAATCACTGCATTCATAAAATTATTGGAATCTTCAACGCCACCTACCTTAATTTCATTTACCATTCGAAGCATGTGCTCTTTTACTTCTGGCCAGATAGATGTTGGAATATAGCCACGTGATGCTGCTGAACATTTCTGTCCCTGATATTCAAATGCACCACTGATTATTCCAGTTGCAACCTCTATTGGCTTAGCCGAACTATGGGCCAAAATGAAATCTTTACCACCAGTTTCACCTACCAGGCGCGGATACGATTTATACTTTTCAAGATTTTCGCCAACCTGTTTCCACAATTGATTAAAAACTCCGGTAGAGCCTGTAAAATGAATACCTGCCAAATCAGGATGCTTTACTACTATATTTCCAATTGTAGAACCAGAACCGGGAACAAAGTTAATAACTCCATCAGGAATACCTGCCTCTTTAAATACCTCCATCAGGTAATAATTTGAGAGTAATGAAGTGGTTGCAGGTTTCCAAACAGTGGTGTTCCCCATAATAACAACCGAGGTATTCAAATTAGAAGCAATTGCCGTAAAATTGAATGGGGAAACAGTGAACACAAAGCCTTCTAATGGTCTGTATTCTAATCTATTAATATTTCCTAAGCCAATGCCTGGCTGGTTTTCATAAATTTCTTGCAAAAAATAGGCATTAAACCTGAAAAAGTCAATTACTTCACATGCTGAGTCAATCTCTGCCTGGTAAATATTCTTATTCTGTCCAAGCATAGTTGCCGCATTCAAAACATAACGGTATTTTTTTGAAACTAGTTCTGCTGCTTTAAACATAATGGCTGCTCTTTCCATCCAAGAGAGTTCAATCCATTGTTGCTTAGCTTCTAAAGCTGCCTGAATAGCTAATTCAACCTCTTCTTTACCTGCTTTGTGATAAGTCGCCAGCACATGACTATGATTATGAGGCATTACCACCTTTCCAACATTCCCTGTTTTAATCTCCTTTCCTCCAATAATTAAAGGAATTTCAACTTCAATATTTCTTTGTCTTTCAAGTTCTTTTTCTAAAAGGACTCTCTCGTTACTCCCAGGTAAATATTGTAGGACCGGCTCATTTTGCGGTTGCTTAAATCTAAATATTGCGTTATTCATAATAGTATATTTTTAAATCAATAATCCGATATGTTTGTGCAATCATATCGCTGCAAAATTAACACTGTTTTTTTAAAATAAAAGATGATTTTACTCATGATAAACATATGAGAATTATATTTTGTTTAATTAGTCTAAGTTTTTTAGAATAACTTTAAATAATAAACTGATTTAAATCATGTTGCTTTTTGCATTTTCTGCTGGAAAAATAGACTTCATACCACAAAAATCAATATGTCATATATTCAAAAACTTAGTTACATTGCAGTTGGTAATTTTTTAAGACTAAATTGCAAGGTTTTATCAAGCATATAAGTTTTTTTTTAGGGATATTTCTGGCAGGAAATAATTTAGTACTTGCCCAGAATCTCACCAGCAACATAAGGAGCAGACAATTAGAAATTGTATCAGATACCCTGAAAATTGATACATTAAGTCTTGTTCCTGAAAGTTTTGAGCTTTTTGATGAAAAAAACAACAAAATACCTGATAATGAATACATTATTGATTATGCTCACTCCTTTATCATCCTTAAAAAGAACTTTAATCAACAAAATCTAAAAATTAAATACAGAGTTTTTCCTGTTGATTTTTCTAAAAGCTATGGACACAAGGATACATCTTTGATTATTAAAAACTATGATCCAACCAAATCAAGACCTGTTTATAGTATTACAAAAAATGAAAACCAAACTTTTGCCGGTGAATTAGATAAAAACGGAAGTATTTCGCGGGGCTTTACTTTTGGAAATCAACGTGATCTGGGAACACTTTCAAACCTAAATCTGCAGCTATCAGGTAAATTAAACGAAGAAGTTTCAATACTTGCAGCAATATCGGACAATAACCTACCAATTCAACCTGAAGGAAATACACAAAAGATACAGGAATTTGATAAGGTATATATTCAATTATATACACAAAATTCAGGAGTGAAACTTGGTGATATTGAGCTTGATAGGCCACCAGGATATTTTCTGAATTTAAAAAAGCAAACCCGCGGACTAAACCTGTATTCTAACTTTAATTTTGGCGAAAAGAAAAAAACTATATTAAAATCGGAACTTACAGCTGGCCTGGCAAAAGGAAAATATAATAAACTGAAAATTAATGGAATAGAAGGAAATCAGGGTCCATACCGATTACTTGGAAGTGATAACGAAACCTATATTATTATTTTATCCGGCTCTGAGAAAGTTTATATTAATGGCAAATTATTGACACGGGGTGAAAAATTTGACTATGTGATTGATTACAACTCTGCTGAACTTACTTTTACAGCCAATCAACCCATTACAAAAGACTCACGAATAACTATTGAATATGAATATGCTCAACAATATTATCCGCGTATGCAGTTTATGCAAACGAATCATCTTAAATCTACAAAATCAGATTTTTGGCTAAATTTTTACCTGGAACAGGATAACAAAAATGATCCTTTGTCGGAAAACTATACAGATGAAACTAAAAGTCTATTGGCTTCTGTAGGTGATAGTATCCATTTGGCAATTGCACCAAATATCAGGCAGGTGGACTATGCCAACGATAGAGTTTTGTATGCACTAAAAGACAGCTTACATAATGGAATTATATACGATAGTATTTATGTTTATTCGACCAGTCCTGATAAGGCAATTTATCAGTTGAGTTTTTCGTATGTTGGTGAAAATCAAGGAAATTATCAACAAATAACAAGTAATGCAAATGGTAAAGTTTTTGAATGGGTGGCTCCTGAAAATGGTGTTCCGCAAGGTGCTTATGAGCCTGTGAGTTTATTTGTTACCCCACAAAAACACTTAATGGCTAATTTAGGCGGACGCTTCAATACAAATGCTTTTGGTAAAGCTGGCTTTGAGCTATCAGTTTCAAACCTGGATGTGAATACTTTTTCACCAAAAGATGGAGGCGATGACATTGGTTATGCATTAAAATTTGATATTGAACAAGGTGTGATAAATGCGGATACCAATAAAATTCAATTTAAGGTATTTGCAAATTATGAAATGATCGAAAACAGGTTTAAACCAATAGAAAACTTTAAAGAAGTTGAGTTTGAGCGTGACTGGAACCTTCCATCAAAAATTGAATCATGGGGAGAACAAAATATTGGCGCAGGTTTTATTTTTAGCAGGATAAATCTGGGTTTTATTAGTGCTCAGGGAAATTATATGATTCGGGAAGATAATTACATTGGAAAAAAATCAATTATCAACTCAGATCTCCGTTTCAAGGATTTTCAGTTAAGTTCGGATGTTAGCTATTTGCAGTCAAATAATAACCTGTATAACACTGATTATATGAAGCATAAATTTGAATTTTCAAAGCATTTTAAGCATTTCACCATCGGGGTTTCAGAAGAAACTGAAGACAATAAATGGCAACTGAATGATTTGGACAGCATCTCTGCCAATAGCTTTAAATTTTCAGAATACTCAGTATTTGCAAATGAACCTGATTCTTCAATTAATAAATTTTTTGCAAGCTACAAATACCGCGAAGATTATTTACCTTTTAATAATCAAATGCAAAAAACATCCACAGCTAAAACCATCCAGACCGGAGTTAGTTTGCTTAAGTTCAAAGCATTAAACTGGAAAACTATTGCAACCTATCGAGACATTGAATATGTGGATTCTGTGGATTTAGCCAACAAACATGAGGACTTTTTATCAGGAAGGCAGGAAATAAGTCTTCGGTTAGCCAAAGGAAGTATTAACCTGTCATCGTTTTATGAAACAGGATCTGGACTTGAAATAAAAAAGCAATACCAATACATTGAAGTACAGAAAGGTCAGGGGCAATTCACCTGGATTGATTATAATCAAAACAATGTTAAAGAGTTGGATGAATTTGAGTTGGCCAAATTCGCCGATGAAGCTGATCACATTCGGATTTATGTACCCTCAAATGAGTATGTTCGCGCTTATTCTTCGCAAATGAGCAGCAGTATCTTTATTAATCCTTCAGTCATTTGGATGAAAAAGGCAGGCTTTCCTGGTTTTCTGTCCATGTTTTCGAACCAATTTGCCTACAGGATTTCTCAAAAGACCCAAAACCCGGATTATTTCCCCGATTTAAGTGATCAAGAAGATTTGATTAGCCGGCTATTGACTATTAGAAACAATTTTTCATTTAAAAGTAAAAACAGAAAGTGGCAAGCAGACTATTTGTATGAAAACAGCAATAATAAAAGCCTGTTAATAAGTGGGATAGATGAAAGAAATAGCGAAAATAACTCGTTACTTTTAAAATCGGAAATAGCTAAAATACTAACTCTTTTCAATACTTCCCTGGTAGGTACTCAAAGTTTCAATTCAGAATATTTTAGCTGGAAAAATTATCGGTTAAAAATCCAATCTAATGAGTTTAGTATACAGGTACAGCCTAGTCAGGTATTTTACACAACTTTATCGTATAAACTAACCACAAAAGTTAATGAATTAGGAGCGGAAAGCGTCATGCTAAATGAAGCAAAACTGATAGCTAACCAAACAATTAATGCAAAAATATTTGTTCAGGCTGATTGTAGTTTTGTACAAACTAACTATGATGGTGAAACTAATTCGTCAGTAGCCTACGAAATGCTTGATGGACTTCAAAATGGCAAAAACATCATCTGGAATGTAAGTTACAACCAAAAACTATCGAAAATTTTTCATCTAAGTGTTGGATACAATGGACGTGCAGCTGAAGAGGGTTCTGTTATTCATAATGGAAGCCTGCAATTAAGAGCGAACTTTTAGAAATTGGTACACTGATTTTTTATGATTTTGACTGATGAATGGAACGCGGATTTGACGGATTAAACTGATCTAAATGGATCTTTTTCTTCGAGTCTTGGTCTTCTCTCTTGTTGTAACACAAAGTGCTCTGAGTTTTTCACAAAGTTTCACGAAGTCTTTCTTTTCTCTGTGCATCTCTGTGTAAAAACTACCATCTTTTTATTTAATTTCAAGGTTCTAATTTCTAAACAGTATCCATAAAACTCTGTTCCACTTTATTAAATAGTAATACTCCCATGGTTAAAACAACAATCGTAAAACCCAGACTATAAAGCAAATGCATCCAGTTTAAAGTTCCTGCTCCCAGTAATGCATATCTAAAAGTTTCTATGATTGGGGTTAAAGGGTTTGCTAACAAATAAATCTGGTAATCTTTAGGTATAGTTGAAAGAGGATAAATCACCGGAGTGGCGTACATCCACAGTTGAACACCGAAAGTGACAAGGTTTGTTAAATCCCTGTATTTGGTTGTTAGAGAGGAAATTATAATTCCAAATCCTAAACCCAAAGCTGCCATTAAAATAACCAATGCAGGCAAAAGCAATACATAAATATTTGGTTGAAAGTTAGCGCCATTAATCCAAAAATAAAGCATGAACGCTCCCAACAAGAGGAATTGAATAAAAAATTGAACCAGGTTTGAAATGACAATTGAAATAGGAAGAGTAAGCCTTGGAAAATAAACTTTCCCAAAAATTCCTGCATTTGCAACAAAAGTGTTAGAAGTAGTTGTCAAGCATGTGGAAAAGTAAGTCCAACCGACAATTCCCGAAAGATAAAATAGCATTTTTGGCAGGCCATCAGTAGAAATTTTGGCAATATTTCCAAAAACAATAAAGTACATAATGGTGGTGAAAGTAGGCTGTATTAAAAACCAAAGAGGCCCAAGGATGGTTTGTTTGTATTTTGCAACAAAATCACGACGTACAAACAATACAATCAAATCCCTGTATCGCCAGATATCTTTAAAGTCGATATCCAGTAAATGCCTTTTGGGTTTGATAATCAGGTTCCATTCTTGGTTTTCAATACTTTTCTGCACTTCCTTCTCCATTTTACCTGGTAAATTTTAAAGTTCAATATTAATAAAAATCTGTATTTTTAGACGTTTTGAATTAATTATTTCTATTATAGTACACTGATTTATTATGATAATTATGATTTTTAAGATGATAAATCACTACAATCTTAATTAATCAGTAATCACCGTACCATTTTATACTAAGCATTGCACGAATGAAAAATATCCTAATCATCTATCCACACTGGCCACCATCAAACCTTGCCGGAGTGCACAGAGCGAGATTGATTGCTAATTTTTTGCCTGAATTTGACTGGCATCCAATCATTCTAACTGTCCATCCTGATTATTATGAAGAAAAGCCTGATTGGGATATGCTAAAAACTGTGAATCAGGATGTTGAAATAGTTCATGTAAAAGCAAAAAAAGTGAAAAAGCCAAGAATTATTGGTGATATTGGATTGCGATCGTTCTCTTTTTTAAAAAAGAAAGCACTAGAAATAATCCAAACAAGAAAAATTGATTTTATCTGGATCCCTATTCCATCCTTCTATGTGGCTGTGCTTGGTAGGATTTTATATAACAAAACAAAAATACCTTACGGAATTGACTACATTGATCCCTGGGTTCGGGATATCAGCAACCGAAAAAACGTTCGGGCCATTTTAAGTAATCTGGTGGCAAGAATTCTTGAACCCTATGCCGTTAAAAAGGCAGCTTTAATTTCAGGTGTTTCTACACCTTATTATCAACCTGTTTTGGATAGAAACTTTAAAAACAAGAAAATTGAACATGTTGGAATGCCCTATGGGTTTGATCCACAAGATCATCAAATACACCTTGAAAATATAAGATATCCCTGGGATGATTATCCTGACTGCATCCCATTCATTTATGCAGGGGCATTTTTACCAAAGTCTGATTTGTTCATAGATTTTCTATTCAAGGCAATAAACGGATTAAAACAAGAAGAAAATTGGAACGAAAGAATAAAACTGTTTTTTGTTGGTACAGGAAATTATTTTCATAAATCAATCACTGAATTCGCAGCTGAAAATTCTGTAAATGAACAAGTTGTAGAAATCAGAGAGCGTTTTCCCTTTCTACATATTCTTAACTTTTTATCTGCTTCAAAAGGTGTTTTGTTAATTGGAAGTACTGAAAAGCATTATACAGCATCAAAAACATATCAGTCGTTGTTAAGTAAACAGCCTCTTTTTAGTATTCTTCACTCTGAAAGTTCTGCTGTTAAGGTATTTAAGGAATGTAATGCAAATTCTTATTTATGTGAATACAATGAAAGTTTGAAAAATGAAGACCTTTTTTCAACTATAAAAAAAACATTTTTTGATTTTATTGAGAATAAAAGAGAATATCAACCTGATTTAAGTAAGTTGAATAATTATTCGGCCAGAAAATCTGCTGAAGTACTAATTCAACAGATTGAAAACTTAATCCAATCTTGATTGTTATACCTTAAAATGTAAAATGTTATTAATAAGCCTCTACCATTTGATTTCTGATTATGAAACGCAATTATGACAACTTATATATACAATATGGTAAAAGGTTTGCCTGTTAAAGACAAGCAATGTACAGGAATTTATTGTTCTCATGTACTTGAACATTTATCTTTAGAAGATTTTAGAAATACATTGAAAAATTCATATAATTTATTGAAAGAAGGAGGAATATTCAAATGTGTTCTACCTGATTTAGAATACGTTGCCAGAACATATATTAATAATATTGATAGTAGCAAAGAATCTGCAAGTATTGATTTCTTTTACGATACACAACCGGGGCAAGAAAAGAGGGCAAAAGGAGTCTTGGGTATTATGAAAACAGTTTTTGGAAATTCCAAACACTTATGGATGTGGAATGTAAAGTCTCTTGCCACAGAGTTTTCTAATATCGGATTTAAAGATATCCATGCTTGTAAATTTAATGATTGCTAAGATATTATGTTTAAATATGTGGAAAATGAAGGACGTTTATTAATGCCGTTGCTATTGAATGCAAAAAACAATATGATCAATTACTAAAAACCTGATGAAAAAACTTGCCATAATAACCACTCATCCAATACAATACAATGCACCCATTTTCAGGCTGTTAAATGAGAGACACAAAATTCAGGTCAAGGTTTTTTATACTTGGGAGAATTCGAAAGACGGTTTTTTTGATAGAAAATTTAACCAGCAAATAAATTGGGATATTCCATTGCTTGAAGGTTATGATTATGAATTTGTAAAAAACACCTCATCAGATCAGGGAACACATCATCGAAAAGGAATTGTGAATCCCACGCTAATTAAAGATATTGAACATTGGAAAGCAAATGCGGTTCTGGTTTTTGGATGGAACTTTTATAGTCATTTCAATGTAATGCGTTATTTCAAAGGGAAAATACCTGTTCTTTTTCGTGGCGATTCAACCTTATTGGATGAAACACTTGGGCTTAAAACTTTGATTAGAAGGTTTATTCTTAAATTTGTTTATCGGTATATTGATTATGCATTGTATGTAGGCACCAATAATAAAAATTACTTTTTAAAACATGGTGTAAAAGAAAAACAGTTGGTTTTGGCTCCGCATGCGATTGAAAATGAGCGTTTTTTTGATATAAACGATGATTTTAGCAAAAAAGCTTTGGTATGGAAAGAAGAATTAAAAATACAAGAAACTGAACTGGTTTTCTTATTTGCAGGCAAATTTGAAAATAAAAAAGATCCTCTGCTACTAATAAAAGCGAAGGAATTGCTAAAAGATGAAAAAATTAAGCTCCTTTTTGCAGGAGATGGCCCTCTGAAAGAAAAGATGGCAAATTTAACAAACAAAAATTCTAATATTTTATTTTTACCTTTTCAAAATCAGTCTCAAATGCCTGTCTTGTATCGGCTTGCAGATGTTTTTGTACTCCCGTCAAAGGGGCCGAATGAAACATGGGGCCTTGCTGTTAACGAGGCAATGGCTTGCAAAAAAGCAGTTTTAGCCTCTGATAAGGTGGGCTGCACAGTCGATTTGGTTAAAAACGGAAAAAATGGCTATGTTTTTGAAGCAGGAAATCTGGAAGATTTAGCAAACAAACTTTCAAAATTTAACAAACATAATTCTGATCTGTTTGGAAAAGAATCGAAGAAAATGATTTCGTGTTATAATTTTTTGAATATTTGTAATGCAATCGAAGATATATTAACCAGTAAAAATGGGTGATTCAGTAAAAATAGCAGCCCCAATTTCAGCATTAGCATTGGTTTTCGTACTATCTACTGGTACTTTTCCTTTTTACTCAGTCGTGGGCGTTTCTCTTTTTGTCTTTTTTGGTCTCAAATTCTTTTTAGAGTTAGGAAAAACAGTAGAAATCAGGGATTTAATCATCACAATTGCACTCCTTCAATGGGTTATCGGACCTATTTTGAAATATCATTTTTCACCAGATGATATTTTTTATTACATGGCTGTCCCTGAAAAAACTTACATCTCTTTTGCACTCCCTGCCAGCATATTTTTTATTGTTGGAATGTATTTTCCTGGTTTATATAAAAGATTAGATTCTGAACATCATATAAAAATGGTGCATAAACTATTGAAAGAATATCCATATATCGATTTAATTTTAGTGGGTGTAGGTGTAATTGCTGCAGCTGTTGAAGATTTTATCCCGGATAGTGTGAAATTTTTTGTTTTCCTGCTTGGTGGAACAAGGTTTATCGGCTTATTTTTCCTTGTATTAAACGATCGTAAGTTTAAATGGCAAATATTTGGGGCAGTTCTTTTTTGGCTATTTATTGATACTGTGCGGCATGCAATCTTTCACGAATTAATACTCTGGCTGGTTTTCCTGTTTATCATCCTGGCATTTTTATATCAATTCGGAACAAAACAAAAGCTACTATTTCTCATTCCCATCATCGTTCTTGCTGTATTGATCCAATCTTTGAAGTTTTACTTTAGAGCGGAGTTTGGAAAGTACACCAGTTCTTTTGACAAGGCCGGACTATTTACCGAAATGCTCACAAATGAATTGCAAACGGGTGAAAAAACCTTTTCGTACAGTAATTTTGATGCTGCAATTGATCGAATTAACCAGGGCTGGATTGTTGCCAGGATAATGCGTTATACTCCTTATTATGAACCATTTGCTGACGGAGAAACCATTCTTACAGGAATAGAAGCCAGTCTGGTTCCGCGGTTTCTTAACCCTGATAAACCTAAAGCAGGTGGGCGCGATAATTTTGAACGCTTTACCGGCAAAAAAATAAGTGAAAACACATCAATGGGGCTAAGCCCCTTAGGTGAGGCATATGCAAATTTTGGGATAGACGGCGGTATCTTTTTTATGTTTTTATTAGGACTCTTTTACAATTTTTACATGTTTGTCATACTACAACTAACGTCTAAATATCCATCATTGATACTTTGGTTACCTTTGCTTTTTTTACAGGTGGTGAAAGCCGAAACAGATTTTGTGGTAGTGTTAAATCATTTGGTAAAAGCCTCAATAGTTGTTGCAATGATTATTTTTTCCATTCGAAAATTTGCCTTAATTAAACTATAATGCGAATTAGCTATTTTTTTAGAAAAAAATCATCTGTTTACCATAGTATTGAAAATTTGTTTCATGCAATTATTGATAAAATCGAAGGGCATGAAATCGAAAAGCATGAAGCTTTATGGCAAAGCAAAGGGTTAATTAATAGAATAAAGATTGGAATCAAATTCCGGAATCAACAAGCTGATATCAACCATATTACAGGAGATATTCATTTTGTGGCACTTTTTTTAGAAAAGAAGAAAACCATTCTCACTATTCATGATATTGGTTCTGCAAAATATGGCAACATAGTTAAACGAGCTATTATCAGGTTTTTCTGGTTTAGTTGGCCATTGCGGAGAGTAAAATACGTAACAGTCATCTCAGAATTTACAAAACAGGAATTACTCAAAAATTTCAGAATTAGACCAACTAAAGTTTTTGTGATAAATAATTGTATTTCTGATGATTATAAATACATTCCAAAAGATAAATTATCAGAAAAACCTGTTATTCTTCAAATTGGAACCAAAGCGAATAAAAATCTTGGGCGAGTTATTAATACATTGAAAGATATAAAGTGTAAGTTGCTTATTATTGGTAAGTTAAATGATAGCCAAGTAACACTTCTTGAATCAAAAGAAATTGACTATGAAAGCTTTTATAACCTATCGAAAGAAGAAATGCTTAAAAGGTATATCGAAAGTGATATTTTACTTTTCACTTCAACATACGAAGGCTTTGGCATGCCAATTATTGAAGCAAATGCGGTTGGCAGACCAGTCATTACTTCAAGCCTTGAACCAATGAAAAGTGTTGCCGCAGATTCATCCTTACTTGTAAATCCCTTTAATGAAGAAGAAATTAAAGATGCTGTTTTAAAACTGTTAAATAATAAAAAGCTAAGAAATGAACTTGTTGAAAAGGGTCTTGAGAATGCTAAAAAGTATAGAGCTGAGTACATTGCAAAGCAGTATATGGAGATTTATAGTAAAATAGCTTCACAGAAATGAAAAAAATCCTTGTTTTTATTGATTGGTATGTGCCTGGATATAAAGCTGGTGGCCCTATTCGTTCCATGGCAAATATTGTCGACCATCTCAAAGATAAGTATGAGTTTTTAATAATTACAAGGAACACAGATTATTTAGAATCAAAACCTTACAGCAACATTACATCTGACGAATGGATTAATATATCTAATAATCAAAAGGTTATCTACTTGTCTGACAAAAACATAACAATAAGAAAAATCAAACAAATTATCTGTCAAACAGATTTTGATTTAGCGTATATCAATGGTGTGTATTCATTCTATTTTTCTGTTTTACCTTTAATCTTATTAAGATATTTTTCTACGAAAAAAGCAATAGTCGCACCTCGAGGAATGTTTTCGTCCCAGGGTCTGGGAGTAAAGAGCCTGAAAAAGAAAGCGTTCGTTATGTTCTGCAGACTGATTGGGGTCTATCGTAAAAGCATTGTACATGTTACCAGTTTAATTGAACACTCTGATATTCAAGAACTTAAAATAAAACCATTGCAGCTTTTTCAGATTTCAAATTTGCCGCCTGCTGCTATTTTAGTAAACGAAAAAGGAACAGAAAAAACTCCCGGAGAATTAAAACTGGTAAGTATTGCAAGGATTTCACCCGAAAAAAACACACTTTTTGCGTTACAGTGCCTAAAAAATTATCCGCTTAAAGGAATGATTCGGTTTGACCTGTATGGTTCAGTTTATAACCAAAGTTATTGGGAAAAGTGCAAATCAATTATTGAAAGCCTTCCTGAAAATATAAGCGTAAATTATTGTGGTGAGCTTAACAATAGCCTGGTTACAAGCACTTTATCGAACTATCATTTTCTGTTTTTGCCCACTATGGGCGAAAATTTCGGTCACAGCATTCTTGAGAGCTTTTTAGCCGGATGTCCTGTTATAATCAGCAATAAAACTCCCTGGCATAATCTTGAAAACAATAATGTTGGTTGGAACATTGACCTTGAAAAACCAGAGCTGTTTGCAGAAAAAATACAAGTTGCAATTAATTTAACATATGATGAATATTCTGTAATGTCGGAAAGTTCTAAAAATTACGCTCTTGCGAAAACGAACATAAAAGAAACCAAATTAGCTTACTGCAAATTATTTGGTTAACGTCTGGATTCGCTATATTTGTTAAAAATTTAAACCAAAAAGATCATGGCTTCAATATTTACTAAGATTATTAACGGCGAAATTCCAGCCTATAAAATTGCTGAAGATGAAAACTTCATTGCTTTTTTAGATGTTTACCCCATTGCTAAAGGACATACTTTAATCGTACCAAAGGTTGAAATTGATTACATTTTTGATTTAGAAGATGAAACCATTGCAGGCATGCATATTTTTGCGAAAAAAGTGGCAAAAGCTCTCGAAAAAGCAGTTCCTTGTATCAGAATTGGGACTATGGTGGCTGGTTTAGAAGTTCCTCATGCTCATTTGCACTTAATTCCAATGAATAAAATTACCGATCTTAGCTTTGAGCATCCAAAATTAAAATTCACCGAAGAAGAGTTTAAGGAGATTCAAAAGAATGTAGTAGCTAACTTATAGTGGCTAAATCTTTACCCCAAGAATCAAAACATCATCAACTTGGGGATGCTTCTCCCCTCTCCATAAATTAAAGGTTTCATCCATAAGTTCTTTTTCTACTTCCATGGAAAGGTTTTGTGAAGCAAGGTGCAATAATAATCTTTGGAAGTTCTTTTTTAGGAACTTGCGTCCACTGTTTCCTCCAAACTGATCGATGAAACCATCCGAGAACATATAAATCCTGTCATCTTTTTGAAGTTGAAAACGATGATTGCTAAATGGTTTTTCAAAAGGATGTATACCAACAGGGTTCCTGTTTTCTTTAAATATTGTGATTTCTCCATCTCTAATAAGGTACATTGGATTATTAGCACCGGTAAAATCCATTTCAAGAGTTTTGTGATTGATAATACACAAGCCCATGTCCATTCCATCACTAGATGTTCGTTTTTTACCTGCTTGTTGCTGCAGGGCCAATTTTATCATTTCCCTCAACCTGTCAAGAATCTGATAAGATGCAAGATTTTCATCCTTGGTAAGAATATCATTTAAAAATGAAATGCCTAAAAGACTCATAAATGCTCCCGGTACTCCATGACCAGTACAATCAGCAACTACAATAACGACTTTGTCTTCTAACCTTTTAAACCAGTAAAAATCACCAGAAACAATGTCCCTTGGCTTCCACAAAATAAAATAATCACTAAAGCGAATACCTAAAAACTTTGATGTAGGCAATAATGCCTTTTGAATCCGCTGAGCGTAAGTAATACTCTTTGTAACTTCATTATGCCTGTGTTCGATTTCTTTTTTTAGCCCGTTGATTCTTTCCTTTTCTTTATGAACAGCAACGCTTAGCTCCCACAGTTTTTTGTTTTTTTCTTTAAAATCAACATCTTCCTGTGTTTGTCTGTCGGTAATTAATGAAGATGCAGGTTGCCCCGAATTTAAAGATGCAGATTCAGCTACCAATGCAGCATTTTCAACCTGACTGTTTACAAGTGATTTTTTTCCATTTTTCTGTTTATAATCATCCAGAATATAACTGAGGCGTTTAATTTCTTTTTCAAAATACAGCTTATCCTTACTAAATTTTTCTTCAATTTTTTTTATTCGCTTATTTGCAAACTTGTTTTTTCTGCCATATTTTATAAATAAAACAACACTTGCAATTATTAGCAAAAGCAATGAAGAAGATAAAATGATATGTAAATTATCGAATGTCACTAATTTTTTATATTCCCTTCATTATCAAGTTTTAATATTGATACATTCTTTGCAGGACCATCATCACGACTTATAAACATATTAATGTTCTTCTCAAAAATTACACCAGCTGCAGCAGATTTAAAATATGAGTTGTTAAACAATTCATTATTTTGCCAAAGAATATTTCCTGTCAAATCAGTCTTCATTAGCACTGCCTGATAGTCATAAGCATCGAAATCATCGCGCCATTCAAAAAAAGCACTGCCCGTTTTTACCCCACTGAAAAGGTATCCATCATCTAGTTCATTAACTCCAAGCAAAAGACTTCCGCTACTACCAATATCGCTGACTATTGGTGGCCACAAAAGCACTCCAAGCTCATCAACGCAAAAAACTACTCCATGTGCTAGATTAGAATTCTCTAGATATGAGCATGAAACCATATACTGCCCCTGGCTATTTTCAAAGAAAAAATGCGTTTTAAGAATCAATAAATCAGGTTCTTGATCAAAATAGACAAATCCAGTTGTGTCAATCAGTCTAAAATGGCTAAGATTTAATCTTCGTTCATTTGTAACTAACAACAACTTATTATCGGATGTATTATAAACATCTGTTAGTTCCCAGCTTCCTGGAAATTTAAGGTAAGTATTGTGAGAAAAACGACCATCTGAGCCGTAATTTGTGATCTGTAAAAATGTACTATCAATATTTACAGAATCAACTGCCGAAATTACTGAGACCCCACCATTAGAAGGAAATACCATTCCACCGTACCTAAACTTCTTTGTAGTTAAGTTGATATTCTGATCATCAATAACAATATTATCTGGTTGATGAATACTATCCCCTGTTTGCCATTGAAAACTACCTGCATTATTAAATTTTACAAACTTTACATAGCCCCCATTTCCAGAAGGTTGAAACATTTTTAGAAACAAATCATTTGAAACGTTTTGCGCCAGCTCTAAAACATTAGCATATAAAGGAGAACCGCCCCCAAATCCATACTTGCTTATATCAAAAATCCAATTATAATCACTTGCTTTATCATTTACTTTATAACTGCAAAGCTGAACCAAATCATCCTTGTAAATAATTGAGATAAGTTCACCATCCCGGCTAATTGGTTGGCTAATTAATTCTTCGTATAATGTTGTTGCTGAGATATTTGTGATATCTGCTATTTCAGCAATATCATTTTTGCAGCCCCAAATAAGCAGTAATAAACCAATACCTGTTATAAGAAATATATTGTGTTTCATATCTAAAAATTTTAGTACTTAGATTTTACTCTATACGCAAAATTGTATAAAACACCTAATGAAAAATCCATATTTGATATTTGCAGATCAGCCAGGGTATAATTATTCAAAAGGTATAAATCAGGGTTATAGTATTTATTATCTTCCGTTGTGTATTGCGAAAATTCTTTTGTGTATCTTAAATCGGCAAAAAAAGTCAGTTTTTCGCGTTGGTAAGAAAATCGGAAAGCCCCAATTGCTCCATATCTTAGCTGATTTCTTTCAGCGGATTCAATTATTCCATTCTCATTCGTTAAATCTAAAAAATAAGATACTTCAGTTGTGGAACTTCTATCTCCATCATAATAATAATTGTAAGAACCGCTTAAGAAATAGGATAATTCTCCACCAGCTCCTAATGAAATGTATAGTTTATCATTAATTGGGATTGTGCCCATAATCATAACCGGAAAAGTTAAAGAACTACTCTCTTCCTCATAATTAAAAGTCAGACTATTGTCATACATGGGAACTTCGTGCTGGAATACTAAACTACGATAACCAGGGCTTGCATTAAGGGCGACAAAATTGCTAATGTTCCATGAAAAGTCAAATGCACCAGCCAATCCAAGTTTTGACACATAACTTTTGGTATAATCAGCCCTTTTTATATTTGGATATATTTTTAAAGCACCAGGAAATCCTAATGAACTGCCAAACCTTAATCCAACTGAAAAACCTGGCCAGCTTTTTACTTTATCAAAAGCCAATTCAAAATGGCGCGTATCTTTCTCATTACCAGTAACATAGTTTGGATTTTTCTTTACAAACTTTGCCACATATTCCTGCGCTAACTCCAATTCATCCATTTCATAATAAATGCTTGCCATCAGTTTAAGCATTTCATTTCTTTGCGTCTTGTTTAATTCACAAGAATCAAGAATTTGCTTGGCTATAACTTCTGCTTCTCTGTAAATTCCATCATCATAAAGCTTGTTTACTTTGTCAATTTCTTCCTGGCAGTTTTGAGCTACTGCAACCAATGGAAATAGTACTAAATAAATTACATATACAAATATCCTCTTCATCATAGCACAATGAATTTTATTATTTTAAGGTCTTTTCATATTTCACATTATCACCAATATACCGTTTCCATTCTTCTTCAGTAAAGTTACGCTTTATCATAGATCTAACAGCAACCGCATAGGTTTTATTGTTCTTTTCCCAGTATCTTATTGTGTTATCTTCGCAAAGTCCATAAAGCCTATCGTCTTCAGAGAAAGTAAGTTGACTCACCTTTACATCGTGATCCATTATTTTTATGGTATTCTGGTTGATTGCGTCCAGTTTATCTATGTCAATTTTCCTGTTTTCTTTAGATAAAGATAAAATATCATCCTTAGAACTAAAATCAATTGATTTTATCCCCGCCCTGCTAATTAGATAGTTTTCCTTGTCATAGCCTTTATTCGGATAAATCAGGATAATACTTCCGTTTTCAAAACCAATGGCCATAATATCCCTTTTCTTGTTTTGCCCGATTGAAACAGCCCTGATATCTTTCTTTTCTTCCAAAACTGTTTTCTTACCAGTTGAAATCTGCCACATGGTTACGCTCCCGTCATTTCCTGCTGCAATTAATTTTTCGCCATCAGCAGTGTACCTTAAAGCATTTATCCTGCTTTTAGCATTAAACGTTTCTATCGGTTTTTGATCTTTATTATCAAGTTTCCAAATTCTGATTGTTTTATCACGACCAGCGGTTGCAAATTCATCTTTTGCAGGATTTTTATCAGCAGATCTTATTAGTCCGGTATGTCCTTTTAACTCATATTTCTTCCCTGAATCAAGATAAACAAGGAACTGTGTTTTATCCTCAAATCCAATGACCAAAAAATCATCACCAATAAAATACGAAGTGTTCACTGGTATTTTTGATTTAAACAATTCCTTTTTTTCAATAACCTTTTGGTTTTTAATATCATATCTAATCAAATAATTATCAATGGTATGAAGGACTAACTGTTCATTATCAATCTTAAACGATATTAACATATCCTTGGTTGCTTCAATTACATTTAATTTATTATTGGCAGTGAGTGCGTATCTGAGTGCATTATATATTTCAGGGTTTCTTTCAAATCCCCCGTACTCTTCGTTGTATTTATATGCCTGGTAAGCCAGCAAAAGGTTTACCTGCTCATCTTCGTATGGGTTTTGTGCTTTCAATGCAAGTGTCCTGGCCAAAGTCAAATAATTAAGAGTTTGAGCACTGTCTGTTGCTTCTTCAGCTTCTTTCCTTGCTTTTTCTGCAATTTCTCTTTCTTTATCTGCCCGTTCTTTCTCTTTCCTTGCCTTTTCTGCTTCCTTTTTAGCCAGAGTAGACTGTTCTTCAGCCAATATTTTTAGATAAACTGCATATTTTCTTGCTTTTTCAGATTGCTCTTTGGCCCAAATAGCTTCCTGTGCACTTTGTTCAGCCTTTTTCTTTTCCAATTCAGCCCTTTCAGTTGCCGAAATTGCCTTGTTTTTCTCTCTTTCAGCTCTTTCTGATTGTTCTATTGCCAATCGACTGTTTTCTTCAGCCAATTGTTGCTGTTTCAATGCATTTTTCCTTTCCTGCATTGCCCAGTAGGTAAATCCAGCCAATATTAAAATAACTACAAGTGCAGCAATTGATACAATTCTACGTCTTTTCCTTTTTGCCTTTTCCGCCGCAATAATTGCCTCCCTGCTTTTGATCAAATATTCCGAAATATCATCAACAAGTACCTCTGCCTTTTCAATTTTTGTTTCTTTGCTGTCAAGAGTATTGTCGTACTTCGCAATCCAGTACTTATTAGGCCTGTTTTTTTTGTGCCATTTTTCAAAATGTGCTAAAGGTCCTAATGGTAAAAGAAACTCTTTAGAGCGGTTATTGGATCTCCACCTTTCCAACTGAACAGAAAATTCCTGAAAATCATTGTAATTTTCACGTTCTTCGGTTTCCCAATACGATAGAATTTCCCAGTTTCTAATTAATGCTTCGTGAGTAATATCTAAAATCGCTTCTGAAGACAGATACTGGGTTTCAATATTATTTTGGTCAATATAAGGCCTTATAAAATTATTCCCTGGTAACCGGAAAATATTAAGTACACCGCAAACAGTTTCATAATCAATTTCCCGTTTATTTATAATATCTGTTATCTCTCTTATTGTTACACGGTTACGAACTGCTCGTCCCATATCAATCTTGGTAAGTGACTGAAATGCAGTTTTTATAATAACCTGTGCATCTTCCTCTGTAATTTCATTTTTCGACCAGCTTACAATTTCCTGGTAATAAAACAAAGCGGTTTCATACAGAATGTTTGCATGTGTATTTAAAACATTTGAAAGACTGGTATTCTGATAGTATTTTTGTTTAAACGATTCCTGTTCTTCTACCCAATTTTTGAATTTCTCCTTGTCTTCGTTTGACAAAAACTTTGTAGGTAATCCTGCTAATTTTACCAAATGCACCAGATCCATTTCTTCGTTGCCATTGGCCGCCACTTTCCATAACTGGCTTAAAGAATACTGGATGATTGGTAATTGATCAAACCCGTCTCGCAGTTCATTTATCAATGTTTCGGTCAATCGCTTTGAAATACTCCCTCCGGCTAATTTTGCAGGTTCTTCGATAACCTGCTGCAGCTCATTTCGCTGCAGCCTTGGTACAAAAAACTGGCTGTATCCAATGTACTCGGGCAACCCCTTGAAAGAAACACTTTGGCTGATAAAGTCAGAACGCATGGTAAAAACAATGAACACCGGTAAGTTTTCATTTATTGATAAACCCGCTGACTCAAGAAGTAGATTTACAGTAACATAGGCGTCATCAGATGGAATACCGCCAGCATAGTTTTCGGGGTTGGTGAAAAACTCTTCAAATTGATCTGCCAGTATTAGTAAATTGGCTCCTTTGCTTTTTAGTTTTCGCTGTTCATCAGTTGTTGCATTCTTCCATTCATCTGTACTTTTGTCAATATAAAAAGGTGAGTTTTTATAAATTCGAATCAAAGAAGAGAAACCATACCTTAAATCATTTTCTATATCGTGAACATCCAATTCAAAATTCTCGGCAATTGTTTTTGATAAATTATGAAGAGGTGTTCTCTCGGGCCTGAAATCGCAAATTAACCAATTATTGTATTCAGCTTTAAAAAAGCCCGCCCTGGCATTGGGTATTACTCCTGCATAAACCAAAGAAGATTTACCATCTCCTGAAGCTCCTGTGATTATAATTATCTTGCTATCCTGTAATTGCTTGATTATTTGTCGAATATGCAAATCCCTCCCTTTGAAAAAGATCGATTCTTTTTCGGTAAAAGGCCTGAGCCCTGGGTATGGATTTGTTTTCTTCACTACTTACTCACCTTATCAAAATGTACTTTAATTTCAAGAGGGATCAATTCTGCAGCAATAATTTGAACAGTCACCAACGGTGCCTCAAATTCAATTTTCTCGTTTTCTTCAACACTCGAATCTCCAATAAATAAAATTGGAGCATTTGATGAAGCGCCTCCTACTCTTTTCCAAACCTGCTGAACAAATGGCAATGACCAGTCTGAAGTATCCTTAAAATAAATAACTACCTGCCTTGATTTTTTAATTTGCTGAGCAACTAGCTCCGAATAATCAACATCTTCGCTAAGATTGATTTCAAGAACTTTAACTTTAGCAACGTCTGCCACCAATGATAAAACTTCATTTGCAGCATCATAATCCAATGCATTGTAAATAAAAAAGATATCAGCTTCATCAGTATCTAACAGAACCTCCCTGCCTCCAAACATTACGGAACGGATATCCTCGACAAAAGATACGGCTGTGTCTCTGCTGGAATAAATCATGTTATGCATTATTCCCTGCCTTATAGAGCTGATAAACTCATCGAGCTCTGGATGCTCATCTGAATCAGAAAATTGAGCAGGATGCCAAATAAATATTTTAAAATCTCTCCATTCTGAATCTTTTTTGTTTCTTGCTTCTTGCAATTGGTATTCAATAACTGATTGATTTCCAATTCCAAAGCTTGATTTAATGGATTGCCCTCCAATTAAATGAACAGAACAATCAGCCATTGCCAAAAGTTTGCTATTCTCTCCAATCAAGGCTTCCTCATGCTCTAATGAACTTTGGTTTAAGGAAAGAACTTCCATACCTGCCCTGTTCAAAACCAGTAATAATTTATCTCTAAAAAGAGTAGCATCCTCGGAAACTTCCGCAACAAAAACTTTGATTTTTTTTGTGTAAAAATCAAATACCATAAAATTGTTTCAAGTTTTTTCTTCAACTAATCGATTCAAACCAATTGACAGCATAAAGCATCTATAATGCCTCATTTTGTAAAACAGCTTAAAAAAAGAAGTTTGAAGAAATCGTTTAATAAAATATTATTTCTTCATCAGATGTGTATCTACTAAAAATATACCAAAATCAAATATTGATTTAATTTTGTACAGTTTTATCTTACTCGTATTATGAAGGTAGAAAAAAACCGTCTAAAAAGACGGTTAAAAGCAAAATGGATATATTAAAAAAACAACTTATGTTCGAAACAATTTTCAAAGAAATAGAAAGTTGGCAGGTGTTTCTGCCATCCTTCTAATTCAAAAATAGAGATTAGGTTAATAAGTACTAAAAAATATGAGTTTAAATCCTAAATACTTTGCAAATATAAAACAATCCCCTTAAAAATAAAATCATCACAACGAATAAACACGAATTTAAAACCAATACCCCTTTGAAAATCGACAATCATTTACAAAAAAACATGCTTTTAGCGACATTGATTGGATTTTATTCCATTAACATTGCAATTTCAAAAACAAGAAAAATTAGGGGGTTTCTTTAATCTGTTAAAATTAAAAATATGTCTTATCAGGACATTTTGCATTTTCAAAGAATTTTATCGCATTTTTTTAAATATTGGTCGCATTTTTCTTAATTTACAAGGTTGAATAAACTCTAATAATACCTTATAATAATATATTTGAGAATAATTTTAAAATTAACAACCATGATCAAGTATTTCCTTTCCCTATTATCATTAATTTTTATTAACCAACTACAATCTCAGGAAACAGCTCAATGGCGGGGCCCCAACCGCAATGGCATTTACAACGAAACCGGGTTGCTAAAAAAATGGCCGGCAGATGGCCCGAAACTTTTATGGCACTTCGATAATTTAGGTGATGGCCATGCCTCTGCAGCTGTTACAAAAGACAGGGTCTATACTTCCGGAACCTCTGGTTCTAATGGCTTTGTAATTGCATTCGATCATTCAGGCAAAACAATTTGGAAAACTGAATACGGTCAGGAATGGATGGAAAGTTGGGAAGGTGTGCGTTCTACCCCACTGGTTGATGGTGATAAGCTTTATATAATGTCTGGTTATGGTGTGCTTTCGTGTTTAGGCACAAAATCAGGAACCATAAAATGGTCTGTTGATTTAATGAAAAAATTTGGTGGAATAAATATCAAATGGGGAGTCACTGAAAACCTTGCAATGGATGGTGAAAAACTAATTTGTACGCCTGGCGGAAAGGATGCAAATATTATCGCTTTAAATAAAAATACAGGCCAGCTGATTTGGAAAAGCAAAGGCAATGGCGAAACCAGTGCTTATTGTTCTCCGCTCATTGTTAAGTATGGAGGAAAGTCGATCATACTCACTCATACAAAAGATCACTTTTTGGGTGTAGACACAAAAGACGGTAAACTTTTATGGAAATACAGTTGGCCCAACAGATGGTCAGTTCATCCTAATACACCACTTTTTAAAGATGGTGAAATTTTCATTTCGAGCGGATACGGAAAAGGTTCTGCAATGTTGAAATTATCTGAGGATGGAAATTCGGTAAAGGAAATGTGGACCAACCAATCGTTGGATTGTCAGTTAGGTGGTTTTGTAACAGTGGATGGAAAAATATACGGTGCAGGAAGTAACAACCGAAAGTGGGTTTGCCTTGATTGGAAAACCGGGAAAGAACTGGGCAGTGCAGATATGGGGAAACAAGGTAATATTATTTATGCCGATGGATTATTATATTGCTACAGCGAAAGTGGTTATGTAATTCTTAACAAACCTAAATCAGATGGTTATGAGGAAATCTCTAAATTTAAAGTTCCTTATGGACAAAAGCAACATTGGGCACACCTTGTTATTGCTGATAAAAAATTATATGTTCGACACGGAACCTCATTAATGGTATACTCATTAGCAGCAAATTAATAAAAATCAATACTTTACTAAATGAAGAAATTAAAATTAACCCTTATCCTTTTGTTTTTTATTGCTTTTTCTTCTAATTCTCAGGTGGTTACAGAATGGAGAAATGGTGGAACAGGTGTCTATTCTGAATCCGGATTATTGGAAAAATGGCCCGAAGGAGGCCCTGAATTGCTATGGCATAACGAAAGCCTCGGTGGAGGTCATTCTTCAGTATCTGTTGCCTGTGAAACTATTTATATAACGGGAAAAGTAGACACAATGGATGTACTTTTTGCTTTGGATAAGAATGGAAAACTTAAATGGAAAACACCCTATGGCAGAGCCTGGAAGGGATCCTTCCCGGAAAGTAGATGTACCCCAACCATTGACAATAAGAAATTATATGTTTCAAGTGGATTAGGCGACATTGCCTGTATTGATGCAATTACAGGAAAAATTTTATGGTCTGCTGATGTGGCTGTGAAATATAGAGCAAAATTTAATGACTGGGGTGTTGCAGAATCCTTACTAATCAAGGATGATATGTTGTTCTTTTCCCCTATTGGAAAAGAAACAACAACCATTGCCCTTAACAAAAATACAGGAGAGCTAATCTGGAAAAGTAAAAGCATAGGAGATTCCCTTGCCTATGTTTCTCCGATATTGGTGAAATACAACAATCTAAACATTATTATCAATGTAGGTGCCAGTTATCTTTTCGGCGTAAATGCTGAAAATGGAGACATTCTTTGGAAATACAAATACATAGAATTAAATCCCCCCAAAGAATGGTGGGCACCTTCAATCAATTGTACAACACCACTTTACGAAGACGGGAATATTTATATCAACAGTGGGTACAATCATGTTGGAGCCATGTTTAAGATGAATGAAAATGCATCCTCGGTTGAACTAATCTGGAGCGATACTATTCTCGATACGCATCATGGAGGAGTTGTTAAAGTTGATGATTACATCTATGGGTCAAACTGGATTAATAATGCCAAAGGAAACTGGTGCTGCATCAACTGGAAAACAGGAAAAGCAAACTACGAAACCAAATGGGAAACCAAAGGTTCTATCATTGCCAACGATGGAATGCTTTATTGCTATGATGAAAAGAAAGGCAATCTTGCCTTGGTAAAAGCGAATCCTGAAAAATTTGAACTCATTAGTTCATTTAAAGTTCCATACGGAAAAGGTCCATATTGGTCGCATCCTGTAATTAAGGATGGAATAATTTACGTAAGGCACGGAAATGCTTTAATGGCTTATGATTTGAAAAAAAAATCATAGCCAGTTTAGAACTGAAATAAATTACAAAATCCAATCTTCTGGTAGCATTGGATTTTGTTTTTCTACAAGATGTTTTCCGGGTTTACTTATTGATCTTTTGGTAATTTTAAAACCACTGATATTAATAAAAAGCATTGATTATGAGCAAGTTTTTATACATTGTTGTTCTAATATTCTTTGTCTGTTCAAACTCTTTTGCACAAGAATTCAGCGAGTGGCGGGGTAAAGGCCGCACCGGAGTTTATAATGAAACTGGCTTGTTAAAAGAATGGCCAGCTGATGGACCAAAAATGATATGGTTTAATGACAGCATTCCTGATGGTTACTCCTCTGCTTCCATTGCCAACAATACAATTTACCTAACCGGGTTAGTTGACACAATGGATGTATTAGTGGCTTTAGATATTAATGGCAAAGAATTGTGGCGAACACCTTATGGCCTGGCCTGGGATGCTTCTTTTCAAAACAGCCGTGCAACTCCGACCGTTGAAAATGACAGGGTGTACTTATCCAGCTCAAAAGGAGATGTGGCTTCAGTTGATGCTAAAACAGGCAGACTTATCTGGAGCTACCAGGCAAGTAGAGTTCATGATGCACCACTTGGCCGCTGGGGCTTGTCAGAATCAGTTTTAATTGATGAAAATAATGTGTTTTTTACGCCGGGAGGAAACAACACAACAATGATAGCTTTGGATAAAGAAACTGGCAAACTGAACTGGAAATCAGAGAGTTTAAATGACAAAACTTCTTATTGTTCACCTTTGATGATTGAAAAAGGCGAGAAAAAACTAATTGTCAATGTTATTGAGAATTATGTCTTTGGTATTCAGCCTGAAGATGGTAAGATTATATGGAAATTTGATTTTGGAAAATACAAGGATCAACGAAATAACAATACAATTACACCTGTGTATTCTGATGGAGAACTGTTTGTTACCAGTGGTTATAATCATTCAAGCGTGAAACTAAAACTAAGTGATGATTTTAGCAAGGTTTCATTGCTTTGGGTTGACACTGTTTTAGATGTTCACCATGGCGGAGTAGTTAAAGTGGGTGACTACTTATATGGTTCTAACTGGAATCACAACAGAATGGGTCGTTGGGCCTGCCTGGATTGGAATACCGGAAAAGCTCAATACGAAACAGAATGGAAAAACAAGGGTTCCATTATTGCTGCCAATGGAATGCTTTATTGTTTTGAGGAAAAAACAGGTTATCTTGCCCTGGTAGAAGCAAATCCGAAAGAATTTAAGATAACCAGTTCCTTTAAAATACCAAAAGGAACCGGGCCTTATTGGGCTCATCCTGTTATTCATAAAGGAGTTTTATATGTAAGACATGGAAAGGCTTTGATGGCATTTGATATAAAAGGACAATAATTTTGGGAGCACAAAGTTACACGAAGTTATTTCACAAAGTAACAGAAGTTTTTATTATTTCTTTGTGAAACTTTGTGCTTAACTTTGAGACACATAGTGTTACAAAAATGGAAGAAGAAAATATTATTAGTAAAGTAATTCTAGATTGTGCCTTTAGAATTCATACAAAACTTGGTTCGGGTTTGCTTGAAAAGGTATACAGAGAATGCTTAACCTATGAGTTGAGGAAAGAAGGGTTGTACGTAGAGCAAGAAGTAGCTATGCCTGTAGTTTATGAAGAAGTTAAAATGGATTGCGGTTACAGAATTGACTTATTGGTTGAAGGAAAAGTAATTGTGGAATTAAAAGTGGTCGACAATTTTACAGTCGAACATATGGCTCAAACACTAACCTATATGAAATTCGCTAATTGTAAACTTGGTCTTTTACTTAACTTTTACAAGAAATCTTTAAAAGATGGAATTAAAAGATTAATATTATAAAATTCGGATCACAAAGTTACTCCAAGTTAAAGCACAGAGTATCAGAAGTTTTTTTTCGTTGTGAAACTTTGTGTCAAACTTTGAGATTCTTTGTGCTCCAAAAGAAATGAACATGAACATCTTTAAAGAAAAAAACATATTAATCAGTGTATCAGGAATAGCTACCATTGCATTTTTATTCTGGTTTTTCTATAATCCTGTAAGCGATTTTACAGTAAGCCTGCCAGGTGCTGATAACCGGCCCGATAGCAGCGAGGCCAATGCTGAAGTAGTTAACATTGGCGAAAAATTTGAAAAATTTGCTGATTTTGAAAGCAATTTAACAGGTAAATGGACACGGTTCCGTGGAGCTGATTTTGACAACATTGTTAAAGAAACCACTCCTTTAATTGATAGCTGGGGAGAAGGTCCTAAAATTAAGTGGAAAGTAAGTTTAGGCGAAGGTCATTCAGCCCCTGTTATCTACAATGGCAAAGTATATATTCTTGATTACGAGGAAGATAAAAAGCGTGATGCTCTTAGGTGTTTTGCACTGGAAACTGGTCAGGAGCTTTGGAAACGATCACATAAAGTACATGTAAAACGAAACCATGGAATGTCGAGAACAACTCCGGCAATTACAGACAGTTTCCTTGTATCCATGGGCCCTAAGGGACATGCCATGTGTGTAAACCCACAAAATGGAGACTTACTTTGGGGCATAGACCTGGTTAAAAACTATAACACCGAAATTCCGTTCTGGTATACTGGTCAGTGCCCAATAATTGATAATAACACGGCTATTTTTGCTCCGGGAGGTAAAGCACTACTCATTGGTGTTGATTGTGCCTCCGGAAAAGTAATTTGGGAAACCCAAAATCCTGATAACTGGCAAATGTCTCATTCCTCCATCATGCCGATGACTTTTGGAGGCAAAAAAATGTATGTCTATGCTGCAGTTGGTGGTATCGTAGGTGTTTCTGCCGAAAAAGAAGATACAGGACAGGTTCTTTGGAAAACCAAGGAGTTTTCGCCTTCGGTGGTGGCTCCATCACCATTGGTTTTGGATAATGGAAAAATCTTAATGACAGCAGGTTACGGTGCAGGCTCAATTGTACTGCAACTTAAAAAGAATGGAGATAAATTTATGGTTGAAACACTACAAAAATACAAGCCAGCGCAGGGAGTTGCATCAGAACAACAAACTCCAATTTATTACAAAGGCTACGTGTTTGGTATTCTACCTAAAGATGCCGGAGGAAATCGAAACCAATTGGTTGTAGCAAAGCCTGATGATTTAACTAAAATTCTTTGGACTAGTGGTAAAGCAGAACGTTTTGGCTTAGGTCCGTATATTATTGCAGATGGAAAATTCTTTATCTTAAACGACGATGGTACACTGACTATTGCTAAAGCAAGTACTCAAAAATTTATACCTTTGGATAAAACCAGGGTCATTGAAGGACAAGATGCCTGGGGCCCAATTGCCATTGCTGATGGGTATCTTTTGATGAGGGATTCGAAAACAATGGTGTGCTTAGATATTAGAAAATAGATTTGAGAAGTCGGAATTGAGAAACTAAATACTGATATCTCATTACTAAAATCTAGAAAAATGAAACATCCATAATTAATTTTAATCACACACGAGCATGATTATCAACAAAAACTGTCTGGTAACATGTAAGTTAAGTCTAGTGGATGTTCCATCTGATAAAATGGAGTAATAAAAAATAAACAGATGAATAAAAAAATAACCATATCCATTTCACTGTTCCTGCTGATTGGTTTACTCGGTATTATGTTATGGGATTTGTTTTTTAAAACTGAAAACCAGGTTGGAAACCAATATGAATACAAGCTAGATAAACTGAAACAAGTTGATACCAATTTATTATGTTACAAAGAGGTACAGGATATTAAAATTCCAGACTTAAAAATTTATGGTTTATCGATTGATGCTGATGATATAACCTATGTTTCTACGGATGGTAAGGTGCTGGTTTTTAATAACAATGGGGATTCACTTTCAAGTTTTGCTATTTCAGGTAAAGCTAATTGTATTACAGCTGCCCATGATGGAAACCTGTATTTGAGCTTTAAAGATCATATTGAAATTTGGAGTAAAAAAGGCGAGCTAATTAGCAAATGGGACACCATTAATTCAGCTGCATACATCACAAGCATTGCGGTAGATGAAAGTTCTGTTTTCCTTGCAGATGCAGGAAACAAAATTGTTCACCAGTATGACAAAAGCGGAAAACTCATTAATAAAATAGGAAAAAGGAACAGAGAAAAAGATATTCTTGGCTTTTTTATACCAAGTCCTTATTTTGACGTAATGATTGGTCGTGATGGTGAACTGTGGGCTGTTAATACCGGCCGACATACTTTCGAAGCATATGACAAACAGGGAAATTTGAAATCGAAATGGCAACGAAGATCAATGCAACCGGATGGATTTAGCGGCTGTTGTAACCCAAGTCATGCAGCCATACTGTCTGACGGCTCATTTGTAACCGCCGAAAAAGGACTGGAACGCGTGAAAATTCATTATGCCAATGGTGATTTAAAATGTGTTGTAGCAAAGCCTAATCAATTTGTAGAAGGAACGGTAGGTTTAGATGTGGCAGTAGATTCAAAAGATCGCATTTTTATTTTAGATCCTGAAAAGAAAATGGTCCGAATATTTGAGCCTTCTATTTGATACCTTTCTCATGCAGATAAGGAGCAAATTTTTTATCACTTTTGACAATATGCTCTGATAACCAGTTCTTTAAAAAGTCCAAGACTTCAACCGATAATCCTTGTTTACCCAAATCAAAAGCTTCTTTAAAATCAGTAATTTTTTGAATAAAATACCGATGTTCTTCTTTATGAAACTCAAATTCAGGATAATTAAAATCGTCTAAAAGTTTTTCCTCTGCGCTAAAATGATTGGATGAATAACTTATTAAATCATTCAATATCCCACCTAATGCGAAGTTTCCTTTTCCTTCGCGCATTGATGAGTACAATAAGTTGATAATTTCCACCAGTTTTTGATGTTGTTCATCCAGCATTTTAATGTTTACCAGGTATTTATCACTCCACTCAATTAAATTCATCGCTCACAATTTTTAAAGTTACCAAAACATATAATTTACGATTTTTTTCATTTTTTGTCAATAAAAATTTGAGCAAAAAAAAGGCCACAAATGAATGTGACCCAGAATTTGCTTCAATTAAAATTAATAAACAATTTAACCTGTCTTTAGTTTAATTTTTCTTCAACTAATAATGGTACATCATTAGAATTTGAATTGGCTTTGTTGAGAATTGTTTTGCTATAAATTGGTTTCATTTTTTCTGAAACCAGAAATGTATATCTGCCTTCAGGTAACTTTGATAAATCAAATGGCTTATAAATAGGTCCTTTTCTGATAAAGGTTGAACCATAAACCATATCACCATTTTCGGCATAAATGTTAAGAACATAGTGTAATCTTTTTTGACCATCTAACAAATCTGCTCTAAAAACTACCATGTTGTCAGAATTAACTTTAATGTTGATTCTGTGATTCGCCGTTGTTGTAACATTGCTTTCATCAACTTTTGAAGTTTGATTACTTTCTTGTGCACTTGCATTTAAAGTTATTGCTAAGCTAAACATTGCAAGAAATGTGTAAGTTGCTAATTTTTTCATGACTCTTAATTTTTTAGTTTTGCGTTGTTGGTTTTAGCTCTTTGGTTTAATTTCTTTCGCCTCTGAACTTTTGTTAATCTAATCCATTACAAAGGTAGGCTCACTTGCTATGGTACGTGTCACAAGCAAGTAAAAGGATGTCATGAATTGTCACGGAAATGTAAAAGATAGTAATGGAATGAAAACGAGTAACAGAATATTACAAGTTTAAATGGATTAACATATCATGCCACGATAATCGTGGCATGATGCTTCTGTTAAATATTAACTACCTAACTTATACGTTATTTATTTACTTCAATTGAAACGAAGCGGGTAATTCTCCATTCCTAACAATTGAAACAAAACTTTTCATTTCATCTTTTGTAAAATCACCGGTTAAAACACAATTTCCACCTTTAATTTCAGATTTAACCACCGGAGTGAAATAAACCTGTTGATCCATTAAAATGGCTATACTCCTGTTCATATTATCATGAGTCATTTTTGCCCATAAACCAGCCCCATTCTCACTAAATTGAATATAAACCTGAGTATATTTTTCATCCGTTTTCTCCACCTTAATTTCCTTAATTGTTTTTCCATCTATAACAATTGGCTTGTCTGGATCTATTTTCAAAGTGTACAATGAAAGGCTGTTAGCATTCTCTGCAGTGACCTTGCCCCAGGCAAATCTTGCATCTTCAGGAACCTGGCTTCTAAAACCGGTATACCCAAGATGCTGACTCAACTTTTCAGCATTCTCACGTTTACATTCGCCAAGCTTTGCAGAATAATTATCCCTATCTATCTCTTTTTCTGCATTTAACATAGAAAAGATAAGATCGTTTTTATTCAATTTCGACAAGATTTCGTAACCGGAATAAGTCTCAGCAAAATACAATTGGCCTTTTGAGCAAAGCAAATCAAGAATTTCCAAAACATTTTGTTTTTCTTTAAAACTTATTCTGATCTGTGATTTTTCGTTCACTGGGAAAATTGTAAACAATTTTATTCCGTAATCTTCGAGCCGTTTTGAAAGTATCTTTGAGGATTCCGAAAGTTCATCTGCAGACAAAGCTCTTTCCTTACTTTCAAGTGTTAGTTCATTTTTATAAATGTTTGTTTGTTTCAGTGATTGAGGAATTGCAGAGTATACCAGACTTGCAACCATAACTGCTATTAAAATATATATTATTGTTTTCACTTGTTTATTTTTTATTTGTAATTTTTGAATAGTAAATTCCCGTCAGGCCTCTTTTACGATATGCCGAAAAAAAGCCTGTAATTATTACAGATCAAACCCGACAGGTCTAATTTTTTAATAATTTTTGTTTCGAAGTTTTAAGCTGAATAGTAACCAGGAATGTCACCTTCTTTATGCAATGCGGTGAAAAAAGCTTGATTTTTTAGCTTTTTCTTTAAACCTAAGTAGTTATTTACTAATGATTTGTATTTGCTTGCGGTATTTTGTTCCAAAAATGAAACCCTTGCAAATTCAGGTTTTCTAAAAAGGAAATTATTCTCACCACCAAAACTCCATTTTACTTTAAGAGGAGGAAGCCCGGGAAGCAAAATTATTGTAGCATCTGCCTTATGTTCTAACTGACTAATTAGCTCTGTATCTGCACCTTTATGCTTGTCGCTTCCTTTTTTAAAATCGGCAGATGTGCTAAAAACAAACACTACCAGAAAAAGCAGAAACGCCTTTAGAAACAGATGATTATTTGCGTTAGAATCATGCATACAATACAAATGTAATAAAATCTTTAAAAAGAAAAACTATTCAAATTAAAATCTCTTATTGATGTACTAACAACTATGTTTTAGTAAATGATTATAGTAAAAGAAACGTTTGTGTTAATATTTTCAATACCCACAATCGTTCTCAGGTATTTAGCGTATAATTAGTTGAATATCTGAATATTTCATTGTAACTTAATGTAATCAAAAAGGGCATAAACATTCTTTCGAACAACAAGTAATTATCTAAATTTCTGTAAATTGAAATACATTTTTTGAAATAAAATTTCTATGTACTATAATTGCAATTCTATGTGTTGAACTTACTCTGTTTTCTCAACAAAAGGTTTCAGGCACCATTAGCGATAAGCTTGGTAATCCTCTTCCTTGAGTAATTGTCAGGGTAAAAGAATTAAATGTTGAGACCGTTTCAGATAAAAATGGTACCTATTCAATTGATGTTCTTTCCGGAAATGAAACAAGCATGATAAAAATAACTAAACGAAGTGTTCTCACAAGCTTGCGAGTAATTGTTATGCTAAGCCAGTTTGAAATATTGTAAATTGAAATTTAAAAATGGCTTTGTATATACCGTTCGACTGGCAGTTTTGGTTTGCAAGTTTGTGAAGCAAACCAAATACCAACAGCGGTTCGGTATAGTAATAGCTTCGGAAAAAGTGAATTAAACAATATTTCTTCATTTACTGCAAAAATAATAAAACCTGTTTATCGGTTAATAACATTTTACTTATACAATAAACTCATTAATCAAGCCACTCATGTCCATGTTGGAAAATCCCCTTGTATTTATTAAGTTAGTGAATTATTAATTAAGGTGTTTCCTCAAACTATGATAAAGTCAGCCGTGTTTCTTATTCTGATAATTACTGTTTCAACAGGATGTTTTTTACCCCGAAAAAGTTCAATTAAGAATGATCCTAACCGATTTGTTTTTTGGGTGTCGGTAAATGCTTCAATTAAAATTAGTAAGGAAGCAAAAAAAGAAGTTTATGTTGTCAATACTTCAAGAAATAAGCCTGGCTCAGGAAAGATCCGAAAATATCAGCGATTTCTTCATAAAAGTCTAATAGTAGGGAATAGCATACCTATTGGCCCATTTGATAATTACAATGATGCTTTACGAGTAGTTGATTATTATAAGCTAACAAAATTCAACAACGAGACGATGAAAAAATCGATTGCTCAAATGCCTGATTCGATTATGAATGGAGATTATTATTGGTTTTTCGTTAAATTCTCGTACTCACAACGAAAAAGAACATTTTTTCTGGAAAGAACTGCTGCTCGTGTTGCCAGCGGAAACTTAGGTGATTTTAGGACAGTTTTGTGGGAAGGACTTTCTTTTAAACAACTTGCTGTAGGCCCTTTTATCAGTCAGGAAGAAGCAGAGGAAGCTAAACGGTTATATCGGTTAGAGGAGTAGGTCTATAGGTTAGAATGTTATCAGTATAACACTACCATAAAACTATTCTTGTGATCATACCTAGGTAATATGCCAATATATATATGGTAGCTTTTGTGTAATTTTAAACAAATTTAAATATCACTTTTCATGAATAAGAAATTATCCCGATTTGAAATTATTGCTTATTGCGAAAAATGCAAACATGTAAAAAAAACAGGTTCTTCTACATTGTGTGGGTTAACAAATGACTTTGCAAAGTTCGATTATGAATGTGATAAATTTATTGACACAAAATTACAAGAAACAAATAGAAAAATTAAAGTTTTGCGTTCCTGGATTTCCCCATTTATTCTCTGTGTGTTAAGTGGATTAACCTTTTTTGCAAAGTCAACGCATGGAAATCTCCATATTGGAAGTTTGGTGGTTTTGGCTATTGGAATAATTTGGTTTATTGTTGCTTTTATACGAATAATTCGAGTTTAGGTTTTATTCTTATCAAATACTATATGTAGGGCTCGCTGAAAAACGCCTAAGCCTATTAAAATTAAATATTTACATGAAAAAAGTTGTGAAAAAGTGTAAAGAGTTTTAAAAAAACAGTAATTTTTCCTTGCATTAACTTTATCTTCAAGTAACAAAAAACTAATGATTATTACGCTAGCCAGAGGCACATCATCTACTTCATTAGCTTCAGCTCGAAGTATTCTTATACATCTTCGCTTTGCTAATTTTTCTCCCTTTGGTTGAAGATATCGTTTCGCTAAGTTGTAGCTAATGCACCTCTGACTTTTTCAGCAGGCCCTATGTATTATTAGCAGTTAAAAACTGCTGGTATTTTGAAACCGGATCACACAAACTAAACCCGAACCAGAAAATAAACTTAAAGTTCTAGCCCTTACACTAGTTTTTTTAAGCACACTTACTTTTATAAGTGTACTTGGCATACAATAAATAAAAAAGCAGGAAAATATTGAATAAGTAATTGAAATAAAAAGGATAGTGATAAGTATCAGTTTTAACATCATCATAAATAATATACCAGATGGTAAATACTTCACCCAAAAACCACATCCACAAAAAAAGACTGTTCAATATTCTTTATCCTTATTTAAAAGCTGTGCAAAAGTATATTGTAAACTGACATCTTCAAAATACTATTTCTGATATTTTTAAAGAGGGTTATCTTTCAATAAGACCTGAATTATTTTAATTGATTTTGATTTTTCATTTGCTGCAAGAGTTCCTCGCTCATATCCTTACTAACTCATCATTTTTATAAGCTGTAACCATTCAACACTTTTTTCTATGAGCTTAAGCTTCCTAATTTTGTAGAGCTTGAGTTGCAAACCAAAGTTCTGGAAGTTTACAAATATCACGTTGCATATGGCAATTTAATACTCAATATTTCATGAGATGCCCTGTATTCGCTGCTAGATTCTTTTCTATAAGTTATTTCCAATGGGGTTTTATTTTTAAAAGAACTTGCAATCATATATACCCAATTCAAATAATATGGGTATTGGGGTTTAAAGTAATATTCTTTTTCATCGCTTTCTACCTTAACACCAAATTCAACAGAACCACCACAGCCAAATCTATTTACAATAAAGTTTTTGCTTCAACTTCAATACCGTTGTAGTTTCTTTTACATTGGATATACTCTTCGAAGCTTAGTTGTTCAAACTCAGTATAAAAAATTCTATAAACAGAGTTCTTTTTTCCATCAAGCTCAAAATACAAATCGATTCCATAAGAATGATATGCTGCATCTGCTAAATAAACAACATAATTACAAAATTCCTTATGCAATATGGGCAAAAGAAACCTTCTGCTTGATAATTCCAGCCGAATATCTAAAAAATCATTAAAGCTGGTGCAGAAAATGATTCAACACCTCCAAACATCTTTTTTATTCATTAAAGTACCAAATTTAACAAAACATGCCTAAATATATCGCTGATTATCAATCACTTGATTAAGTAAGGCAAATTTTCAAGCTTCCACTTAATCCCTAAACTCTCCCGTCCTTAAATAATTCCCTCTTCCTGTTGGCCATTCAATTACACTATTTGTAGCTGAAGCTACCTTCCAAATCTGAACTCCGCCATCTCCTCCACCCAACACATCTTTTAAGGAAAGAATGATTTCGGTTTTGCCATCCTTATCATAATCTGCCAATGTTGGTGCAGCCATACTTCCGCGTCCTGCAATAGCTATTCTGTGCAAAAGGCTTCCATTGGCATCCAAAATATATAGTTTTGAAACATTTTGGCTGGTTGAATAGGTGGTGAAAACAATTTCGGGTATTCCATTGTTATCAAGGTCACCAATTGCCACTTCGCCCATGCCAATAAAGTCTCCTCCCTGAGTATCAAACTGAACTTTCCAGTTTTCGGCACCTTCAGCATCAAAACAATACAAATAACCATCGTAAGAAGGGGCAATAATATGCAGATTGGTTGTGCCCAAATACGAAATAGCTGGTGATGGGGCCACTTGTACAATATTGTTTTCATAACCTGTATAAAGAGGTGTTCCAGTGGTCTTAATTGTTTCAAAACCAGCAACTCTAGTCATATCAGGGTTTAAAGCCCAAAGGCTGTTTCCACGGTTTACATATTCGCCAGCCAATTCATGATCAGAAAATAAAATAATTTCAGGAAGGTTATCATTATCCAGGTCCGCAAATACAGGAGGCGAATCAGTAAACTCATCCCGATCATTTCCATCAGCTCCCCAGCCCTGTATTGCCAGGTCAATATCATGAAAAAAAGGAACATTGCATGAATACTCTCCAGCAAACATACCATTAGCCATCCAGCTTTCTCCGTTTTCTTTAAAAACTCCAATGTGACAAATATCGTAGGTGCTTACTACATCCAGCATTCCGTCATTATCAAAATCAGCAGCGCCAATGTTTTGATTATAACCACCGTAATCGTTTTTTGTATCATGATTATCTACTTGCGGCCAACCAGTACGAACTTGTCCGTTGATGTTCCACACACAGGTTACTGGCCCTTCACTGGTTTTTACAACTAATATTTCACATGATCCGTTGTTATCTAAATCAGCAGCAGCAATAGAACGAATTTCACCACTACTGCCAGGAAAACTTTGAGGCCATCCGTTTTTTAAATTCCCATCATGCTCATAAACAGCGGCTTGATTACTGTAAGAAATGGCAATTTCTCCCAATCCATCGTTGTCCAAATCACCAACTACAGGTGAAGCATACATTCTTGAGCTTCCGTGATCGTTTGAGGTGGAAGCATTCTCGCCCACAGGAGCACGCCAAAACAAGGTACCATCTGATTTCCAGACATACAGTACGCTATGCCTTGAAGCAATGATTTCATTATTACCATCACCATCCAAATCATACACAGCGGGTGATGAAAACCAGTTTTCGTCCCAACTGGAAGGTAAAGTCATTATTAATTCAGGTTCGCTTACGTTGCTTTTGATTGGTGTTCCCAACTCTAAGCCTGGTGGGTTAACTCCATCACCTTTTTTACACGAAAAGATGATTAAAATAGTTACAAGAATAAAAAGGTATTTCATAATGGTTAGGTTTGAGTTACTACTACTAGTAAAACGATAATTTAACAGATAAATTATAAAGTCTTTTTTCTAAACTAAATATAAGGGTTTTACATATGCTTTTTATAGTTTTACCTTCCTAACACCAATTTAAACTAATAATAATGAAGAAAAATCTACTAATACTATTCATGCTATTGGGCTACTTATTTACCCATGCTCAAAAAGACAGTGAATGGTTTCGTTATTCGGCCATTTCACCTGATGGAAGCAAAATTGCATTTACTTACAAAGGAGATATTTATTTAGTGAGTGCTGCAGGTGGCGATGCGCAGGCACTCACTTTTCATGAGGCAGATGATTTTATGCCGGTTTGGAGCAATGATGGTAAAAAAATCGCTTTTGCTTCTGACCGACACGGTAATTTTGATGTTTTTATCATTGATATAGCTACTTACGAAGAAAAGCGTTTGAGTTATCATTCAAACAGTGAGTACCCTTATACCTTTAGTGCTGATGATAAATACGTAATATTTGGAGCACAACGACTAGATGCGGTTAATCATCGTCAATATCCAACCGGCTCGCAACCTGAGGTTTACAAAGTTCCTGCTGATGGCGGGTGGGTTGACCAGGTATGGACCATTCCTGCTGAAGATATCCAGATAAGGAAAGACGGAAAAGAGTTCATTTATCATGATAAAAAAGGTGGCGAAGATGAGTTCAGAAAGCATCATCAGTCAGCAATTACCCGAGATATTTGGAAATATGATGTGGAAACTAAAAAGCATACTCAAATAACCTCGTTCTATGGCGAAGACAGGAACCCTGTTTATGCTCCGGGCGAGAAAGATGTTTATTACCTAAGTGAAAAAAGCGGAACTTTTAATGTTCACAAAATGAGTTTGGCAAATCCTGCAGAAGATAAACAGGTTACTGATTTCAAGATGCATCCTGTAAGGTATCTAAGCATTTCAAATGATGGCATTTTGTGTTTTACGCATAATGGAAATTTGTACACAAAAACAGAAAACGGAGAGCCTAAGTTAATTGAGGTAAATATAAAAACGAACGATAAAACAAATAATATCAAGGTAGTTCCAGTTTCAGGCGGGGCTAAAGAAATGGCCATTTCGCCAGATGGCAAAGAAGTGGCTTACATAGTCAGGGGAGAAGTTTTTGTCTCATCAGTAGAAAATAAAATGTCGAAACGTATTACTAATACTCCTGAGCAAGAGCGCTTTGTAAGCTTTTCACCTGATGGTAAATCAATCATCTATGCCAGTGAAAGAAATGCAAAATGGAGCATTTACCAAACCAGAAAAGTAAATGACAAGGAGCCCTATTTCTTTGCTTCAACCATTTTGAAAGAAGAACCGGTTCTGGAAAATGAAAACGAAAACTATCAGCCCAAATATTCGCCTGATGGAAAAGAAATTGCTTTTATTGAAAACCGCAGAGAGTTGAAAATTTATAACCTTGCCTCAAAACAAACTCGCACCTTGTTGTCTGATAAGGAATTATACTACATGGGTGATGGCGACAAATACTTTGAATGGAGTCCTGATAGTAAATGGCTTTTAATCGAATATTCTCCTGTTATGGCCAACCAGGAGGTGATATTATTAGCTGCTGATGGTTCGAAAAAATTAATCAACCTAACCGAAAGCGGGTATTATGATTATAGCCCCAAATGGGTGAACGGAGGAAAACAAATCCTTTGGTTTAGCAATCGTAATGGTCTAAAATCCTTCGCCACAAGCGGTCGTAGTCAATCTGATGTGTATTCATTTTTCTTAACAAAGGTTATCTGGGATAAATTCAACCTAAGCAAAGAGGATTACGATTTATTGAAAGAATTAGAGAAAAAAGACAAAAAAGAAGAGGATAAAACCGATAAAAAGAAGAAAAAGGACAAAAAAGAGAAAGAAAAAACAGACAGCCTTGAAGTGAAATTTGACTGGGAAGGATTGAAAGACAGAAAAAAGCGCCTAACCATTCATTCATCTAGATTGGCTGATGCTGTTCTTTCAAAAGATGGAGAAAATCTATACTACATTGCTCGTTTTGAAAAGGATTTTGATTTGTGGAGTACTGAACTAAGAACCAAAGAAACCAAAAAAGTATTGGATTTAGGGGCTAAATCTGCAAGTCTTGAGTGGGATAAAGAAATGAAAAAACTATTCTTATTGTCTGATGGTAAGATATATACAATTGATATTGATGGAAAGAAAAAGAAAGGGGTAGCTATTAAAGGTGAAATGTTGCTTGATGCACTGGCAGAACGCCAACAAATGTTTGACCATGTTTGGCGAAGAACAAAGTCAATGTTTTATACTTCTGATTTTCATGGTGCTGACTGGGATGCTCTTTGTAAAAATTATGAACCTAAATTAGCATCAGTTGGAAACGATTTTGAATTTAGCCAGTTATTATCTGAAATGCTTGGCGAATTAAATACTTCACATACCTGGGCAAGATACAGAGCTAGTGATTCACAGGGAGATAACACTGCTGCATTAGGTATTTTTATTGATTATGATTATACTGGCGATGGACTTAAAATTGCTGAAATCATTAAAGCGGGCCCATTAGATAAAGATAACCTGAAGGTGAAAGCCGGCATGGTTATTCAAAAGATAAATGATGTGCCTGTAAAAAGAGATGTGGATTACGCAAAACATTTAAATCGTACCACTAATGAATTTACAGCACTACACATTTACGATCCTGCTACACAAAAAAGTCAGGACATCACTGTAAAACCTATTTCTTTAGGTGATGAAAGAGATTTGCTTTATGATAGATGGGTGAAAACCAATGAGAAAGATGTGAAGAAATTAAGTAATGGACAATTGGGATATGTGCACATACCAGGCATGAGCGATGGCCCTTACCGAGACACTTACGAAAAGGTATTGGGTAAATATTACAACAAAAAAGCCCTTATTGTCGATACCCGCTTTAACGGAGGTGGAGACTTGGTTGGCGATTTAACCATGTTCCTGACCGGAACCCGGTTTATGACCTATGCTATCGAAGATCGTCCTTTGGGTTACGAACCTGTTTTCAGATGGACCAAGCCTTCTGTTGCCATGATCAACGAAGCCAATTACAGCGATGGGCACTGTTTTTCATGTGGTTACCAGGATTTAAAAATTGGTAAAATGGTAGGTATGCCAGTTCCGGGTACCTGTAGTTTTGCAGGTTGGGAAATGCTTCAAAATGGTACTATTTTTTGGGGTACTGTTCCCGTAAGTGCCAAAAATAAAGCTGGTGAGTGGCTCGAAAATAATGAAACCGTTCCTGAATACAAAGTAAAAAACATGCCAGGAATTATTGATAATGGCAGGGATCAGCAACTTGAGAAAGCGGTTGAGGTGTTGATGGAAACGGTAAAATAGTTTTTTTATGCCCATTCAGCAATTAAATGATCTGAATGGGTAATTTTCTGTTCATTCTTTCGAATAACATATCTTCTGGAATGTTTAATATTTCAAAACAATTATATATCAAATAATCCAAATTTGCATAAGCGGCATAAGCCACTTGTTCAAAATTTGATTAAATAATGTTTAATTTGTCTTAGGTTTAGGTGACTTGAAATATAATAGAACGATAAATTTTCTATTTGACATATCTGCTTTTTCAAATTTTCCGAATTTCTTTCTGACAAATCTAATATTGAATTTATCTTTGAAACTATATTTTCTGGATCACCTTGTAAAACATAACCAATCAAGCAGCCATTCTGAGGATACTTGTTTGAAACAAAATTATCAATCCCGGTTTTAATGTATCTATCATGATTGCTTTTTGCAATAAGCTTCGATTTGCGTCCTTTCTTAACACAATCCTCCTCAATTAAATTTTTTGCTTCAATATAGAACTCAAATCGTCTTTTCACTTGTGTCCAATTAGTCGTTAATCTAAAGTCAATCCTGGATGCAGATTTCGCTGTTTTTTGACCAGATAAAATATCTTGATAATACAACCTGTGCTCATCCGAAATATTGATGTTAAGGCTGATTGCTCTTTCACTATTATCAATATAATTGAAAAAATTAGCAGAAATGTTTTCTTCTTCCCAATCCACTGAAATGTCTAATACGTTATTGATGTGAACATATGCTTCTCCGAATAAAGAAAGGCAATTTGTTTCAAATGATTCCTGAAACTGTGAAACTATATCAGAACCTAACGAGCCTATCATTTAGCGCCCTCCATACTAAGAATCTCCTCAATGATAGATGTTGCGTCATCTAAAGCCTGAGAACGAGTCCAAAATCTTTTTTGATTAGGTTTAATCAGATAAATTTTATCTGTATCATAATGACGTATCTGTTTTTGCACAAAAATACTCCGCCCTGCTTTTTGTTGGAGTAGGTACTTATCTATTTCTTTTAGTTTAGAGCGTAGTGAGCCAAAAGGTTTTACTTTTATTTCTCTTTTTGATTCCTCAAAACTAAGTACAACCATGTTCAATGGGTCATGCATAGAAACATCATAAATGCTCGAATTTATTAGCGTTTTAGCGTTTGATAGAAAGTTGTTAATTTCATCAACAATAATACTAGCATAGGCTTTGTTTTCAGCCAATGTGCTTCTTAGCAAACCAATTGAATCAATCCCCTTATCAAAAAGATTTAATTGAAATTTCAAACAATCATCAATTAAAATTAAATCCTTTTTACTTAGCTTAAGAACATCACTTATAACTTTATCAATTTTATCTTGAATTAAGGAAATTCTCTCTTTGTTTATTTCGCGTTTAATTTCGCTAAATAAGGAATCAATTTCTAATAAATGATTTTCAGATAAGGAATCAATTATTGAAGGAATACTCAGCATCTCTTCAAATAATATACGTTCTCTCTCAATCCCCCATGAGGACGTTGTTAAGAATAGAAAATAAGAAGAAAACCGAGAATTTATATAACAAACTAGAGCCTTTTTTATATTAGCATCAACATCTGCATTTATTACATAAGTTGAATTTCTTGTTGCAGATTCATAGTCAATATAAGTTGATGTAATTTCATTTTTATGTTGTCCTTCTTTTACAACAATGTATGGCGGAGAAAATAAATCTTTGTTTATCCTTCTAAAACTTCTTTCATTTAATGTACTATTTCCTTCATCAGTATAATATCTGGTAATACATTGAGTTGGCACAATTTTATTTGGTACTATTTCTTTTTTGTTTGCGTGGTAACCTATACCATATCGCCAATTTGATTTATCTTCATTAAAGAAATTATTTAAACTTTTATGACGAACATTTAAACGCTCTATTAATTTAAAATCATGAATATTTCCCCACATTGCTATTTTCCAGATTTTTGTATCCGGTTTCTGACATTCTGAACGCGGTAAAAATTTAACATCAGAACTATCTATTACAACACCATCAATCAAGTTTGATTTAACATATGTTTTTGGGGCGCAATATTCAATTGTGTCGGGAATATTTTGTGGTTTTTCCTTTTGAAAATAAACAATACTAATAGGCACAGTTGTTTCCTCAAAAAGTTTACCCCCATATCCGGCTTTTATATTTCTATATATTGACAGATTGTAAACTTTCTCAACATGGTTTTCATTTAATAACCATCGCCTAAAATTCCAATACTTTTTATTTGTGTTTGTTAAGGTCTTTGTGTTGAAAATCAGAGCTATTTTACCTTTTGGTACAAATTGAGTTGCTTTATCAATAAAAGCTAACACCATTTGCATTGGATATTTTTTTTTGTTTAAATATTTAACAATAGATTCCTTAATTTCCTTAGTTCCAAAGGGAGGATTACCAACAACTAAATCTGCTTTAATGAATTTATCAGCATCAACATCACCAATTGTATCCATTCTCCAAAGATTCTTTCCTAATTTATTTCTGGGATTTTCCATATCCTCCGGGTCATAAATCAAATAAGGAAGTTGATAATCTGTTTTAATCCATAAAGTTTTGGGGTCTAATTCATCAACTAATGCCAAATACAAACTAAAAGCAGCAACTTTAATTGCAGTTGGATCTATTTCAATTCCATAAATATTGTTTATTAATAATTCACATAAGGTTTTAAAATCAATCTTTTTTGTTGGGTTTGCATTTTTCCATCTCTTTACTAAACGCCTATAGCTTTCCACAAGAAAAATTCCGGACCCACAAGCAGGATCCAGGATCTTTAAATCAACCTTTTTGCCATTTGTTGGAAGTTTTTCTTTTAATATTAATTCCACTAAGCTATGAGGAGTGTAGAATTGACCTCTTTCACGTTTAAGTTCTCCCAGAAAATTCTCGTAAATCTCACTAAGAAGTTCAATATGAATAATTTCAAAATCAAACAATCTCCAGTTTTTAAAAAGTTTTGGTTGATCAGATAAGTCGCCATCCACAAAACATTTTTTAATTAAGTGAAGATGTTCTGTGGTTACAAATTTCCTCTCATCATGTAAAACAGGAAAGATATTACCATTAAAATGCTTCTGAACTTCATCAAATAGCAAATATGTTGCATTTTGATCCTCAAGAATATCAAAATAGCTTTCAGCTCCAGTTTTAATCTTCTTATATAATCCAGCTTCTGCCGCAGCGCCTTTGTCCTCAAGAAAAAGAATAAACAAAGATCTCATTAGCAGGGCATGGATAATTTTTTTATCCTTAATTCCCTTCTTTTCTAGTTCTGCCGCTGTATTAAGTAAACTTTGTACTAAATATTTATCTAATCTTTTTTGTGTGTTAATTTTTTTATGAATATCATAATCAGCAGACCACAATAAACCACAGTCAACACCAATTCTGGAAAAAACGTTTAATAGGATATTTAATACAGCCTCCTCTGAAGTTTCATTATACTCAAAAACCTGAAGTTTTTCAAGTTCATCGCTAATATTTTGATTCTCACCAATATATATTGGTTTCTCATGACAATTATATATGCGTATTTCGGTATTAGAAATTGCAAATAGAAGTAATACTTTCCGATAATTCCACGCTTTCTTTTGAATTTCTGCAATTCTAGAAAGCTCTTTATTACTGAATGATTGAACATCTACAAAAAGTACAGCAGGATTTTCTCCTGAAAAATAGACTTTATCAGCTCCGATTTTTTCAACACCCTTATAATCAGGGTGTAACGATTCTACGTCTAAATTTGACTTTAGAAAACCATCGTATCCAAGCTCCGAATATAAGGACTTTGTTTCCACATTATTTTAGATAAATATTTGCAAATGTACCTTAAAATAATAAATATTTCAGTCGCTACACCTTAATACATTGTACCTAAGTCAATTAAAAAGAATTAATTCTACTTAGCTCCTAGTGTCAAGTCAAGTATGATATTTTTGGTAATTAGCCAGGTGACAACACCTTACAAGTGCACCAAGGATATCATACTTGGCCTGATACTCGTATTGATTAGAATTTAATCGAAATCACACTTACAATATAATCATAATTGGCCGATCAAAAAAAATTAATCAACACTCCATGTTATAACTTAACAAATATAGGTGTTGTCACCTGACAAATTAGCCTTGACATAACACTAGTGTCATGTCAAGGCTAATTTGGAGCTGTATTAAAAGTCTAATTCAATGCAATTTTACTTTCATTTCAACAACAAAAGAGCGTATTTCAACAAGATTGAAAGAAAAATTTATGGCAAAACTAGTTTTGATACAGCCCCAATATACTTCTCCATAATTTTATCATACCTGCTATCCATACAAACACTCAAATCAGTTGTCACAAATTTGCCTTTATAAAACAAACTAAAAATTGTTGCAGGTGTTGGAGCAGTCTGAGCCTGTTCCATCGATTCTAATTTAATAACTTTTAATGGGAAATTTCTTTTTTCTGCAGTTTCTTTAAGTGATACCAGAACATGGTATTCAGAAAAAGGACAGCGATTTGAATAGTAGGCTACAAGACCTTCTTTATCAGCGCAATCACCACTTCTTACAACATCTTTAAATGTCGGATTTTCAGAATTAGGTTTGATCTTTTTTACCAACAAGCTAAAACCTGATGAAGTTTTATCGCATTCTTCAAACCCTTGTTTTAGTAGCCACTTGGTATCGCTCATAAAATGGAATTTTTTAGTGCCTGTCACCGTAACCAAGCCGTTTTTTCCTTGTTTCTTAGCATCATCTAAGGCCTTTTGCAACAAAACTTTTCCATATCCTTTCCCTTTGTATTGACCCGATACCCAAAAACAATTCACCAACAGATAATTAGGAGCATCCACCGGAACCCAACCCTTTTCGGCAGGACCATATTCAATAAAAACCTTTGCTCGAGCATCAATCCTCTGAAAAACGTAGCCATTATCAAACTCTCTTTTCAACCAGTCTTTCTTTGCTTCATAACTTTCCGTACATTTTTTATCAGAAATGGCACAGCAAATGTGTTGGATATCGATGTTATCTTTGTTCAACTTAATAATACTTTCCATCGTTTTTCATTTTATTGGTTCATTAATATGAAATTAGAATACTAGAACTCAGAAATTTGGAATAAAACCAAATAATCCTAAGTTCAAATTTCTAATATCCAAGTTCTAATTAACCCATCGCTCCAATTTAGGAATATTCTTTGTAAAAAAACCTGCAATGAAGCCTGGAAATCCCATTTTTTTCAATTGGTCTTTTACAAATACCTGCATTTCGTTAGCAGTGACATTAGGTTGCAGGAATTCTCCATTTTCATAACAATAGCTACAGTACATTTTATTAATTGTTCCATCTGCATTGGTGCTTCCACCCTTTGGATCCTTCTTTAACGGCATGCCGCAACTTTGGCAAACTTTGTAAGTTTTCATAATTTTTAGTTTTGATTTATAATTTCCGTTGTTTTTGTTTCTAATAAATATCCGCTAAAAATGCACATTACTGCTCCTACCAGGTAACGTAATCCAATTTGATTAAAATATTCATTATAAGACATTTGCGACATTGGAACCAATACCAGTAAGTCAATTATCACATTCATGGCAAACCAGGTAAAACCTGTAAGAAGTCCGTGCTTTAAATACCCACAATCAATTTTGTTGAAATAAAAGATAATAGCAAAAGCCCCTGTCACTCCACCAATTAAAATCATGATGGTTTTAAATAAATAAGTGTCAATGGTAAGCTGACCTGTTTGATCCATAAAAAAAATAGCAGCAAAAAACGGAATAGCCCAGGTCATCAGGCCTAATAGCAATAATCTTAGTGTATTCTTCATATCATTTTGTTTATAATTACGATACAAAGTAAAATGGGCAGACTGACACCCCTATGTCAGTGAATTTTTATTTTTTTGTTTTTTATGATTTTTACGGATTAAAAAGACTCTTTCTTCGCGCTTTCAGCTTCGGTCTTCCGACTATAAATACTTCTCTTGTATCTCCTTAGCCAACTCAAGAACAGTTTGCTTAAGTTCTTCAGTGCTTATAATTTCCACTTTTCCAGTGAAAGTAAGAAGCCATTTTCCAATGTATTCAAGGGAATTAGTTGCAAAAATCATTTCAACACCATTTGGGGTTTCTTTTTCAGATATTAATCCGTGATAATACTTCTGGCTTCCCATTTCAACAACCACTTTTTTATCAAAAACGACTTTCACTTGTTCCAGGTCACTGTTTTTTGCAAGATGCTCATAATAAGTCAGTAATGTGTAGTTATTATGTTCAGGAAATGATTCCGTTCTAAGTGTAAGGTCTTGTATTCGGGTAATCTTAAAGTCACGATAATCGTTTCGCAAATTACAATATGCAATCAAATGCCAGTCTAGTCCATAATAGATAATTCCAATGGGTTCAACCTTTCGCTGAGTGACCTCATCAGTTGAAGAAGCATGGTAGTTAATAGAAAGCTTTACTTTTTTTGAAATTGCCTGCAGAATTTCAACCATAAATCCACCAGATGACTGAGTATTCGGAAACTCACTGACTGAAATTCTTGATTCGAGGTTTTCTGCCAATTGTTTTTCTTCACGTTTTAAAACAGCCCTTATTTTGGTCAGGGCAGATTGATATTGTTTCAGCAACGATGGATCTGTACTTTTCTCCAACAGTTTTTCAGCCAATATAAACGCATTCGCTTCATCATGGGTAAACATAACCGGAGGCAGGTAGTAACCATCAACCAAAAAGTATCCCCTGCCTGCTTCAACACCAATAGGCACACCAGCTTCTTCAAGTGCTTTTAGATCCCTGTAAACAGTGCGCATGCTTATCTCAAAACGATCGGCAATATCCTCAGCCTTAACAAATTGCTTGCTTTGCAGTTGGATAATAATGGCAGTAAGACGGTCAATTCGGTTCACTTTTTGGCTTAAAAATAGTCGTAATTTGCATTAAAAATACGACTATTTTCTTACGAAAAGCTATTTTATGTTAGTTTCACTGTAAAGTTGCAGTTTTTGTCACCATGCAGAATACTAGTGTTGTGGGGCTGTATTAAAAGTCTAATTCAATGCAATTTTACTTTCATTTCAACAACAAAAGAGCGTATTTCAACAAGATTGAAAGAAAAATTTATGCAAAACTAGTTTTGATACAGCCCCATACCCCTATTTCTGACAACTTTATAAATTATAAGCATACATGAATATCCGGTTCAAATCCCAATTTATACGGTTCAGTTAAAAAAACTTATCTAAAGATAAAAAACTCCTTATCTTTGAATTGCATCCAAAAAACCATACTGCTAAACCATTTTAAATTTTTAATATTTGCGCAGGTAAAGCAAGTAATTATTATAGTATATGCTAAAAAATGTGTTTCTATGTGGTGAATGTAATCAGCAATTCCATCAAAACGAATGGCGCTGGAAAAAAATTACCATCCCTCTTTTTATTATAGTAACCACTTTTACGGTTACCGACTACCCTATTGTTTGGGATTATTTTCATTACCATTTTATCAATATTACAGTAGTTGTTGTTTGCCTTTGGGTAGTTAACCGAAATATTTTAGTTAGGTTTTACAAGCGTTTTGGTCAAACCAAGCTCCGTAAACGAATTCTTTTGCTAAAATATTCATTAACTGTTTTTGCCTCATTGCTGATTGTATTTATTGATATCAGAATTTTTCATTTAGTCATATTAGATGCAATGGGGGATGAATGTCCGTATGCAAACTTTACAAATGTAGTACTGGCTCATCGTTACTTGTTTCTCATCACTGTTCTTTTTGCTTATTTTATAAATGCTAATTACGAAAGACTTTTCCTGTTTATTGAACTAACAGAAACAGGTATTATGGCAGAAAAATATAAGAAAGATAGTATAGAATCGAAGTTCAATAACCTGAAAAACAAAATTAACCCACACTTTTTATTTAACACCTTTAATGCACTATCAGAAGTAATTGAAGAAAATCCACCAAAGGCCTCTAAATTGGTTAATGAACTGACGGATGTATACAGATATGTTTTTGATAATCAGGAGGTAAATTGGATATCTTTAAAAAAGGAACTGGACTTTATCTATGCCTACATCAACCTTTTTAAAATGCGTTTTGAAGAAAATTTAGTCACAGAAATAACTGTTCCGGCTGAGTATTTAGATTATAACATTGCCCCTTTAACCTTGCAAATATTAATTGAAAATGCAGTTAAACATAATATTATATCCTCTAAAAAACCATTAAAAATTACCATTGAAGTAAAAGAATCTTTCATTATAGTAAAAAATACATTACAGATTAAAAGTATTATCAACTCTGGCTCATCGTTTGGCTTAAAAAACCTGAAAGAGCGTTATAAACATTTAACGAATCAAACAGTAGATGTTTCTGAAACCAATGATGAGTTTATTGTTCAGGTTCCTTTGATAAAAGAAATTAAGACAGATAAAAGAACAGCAAAAAAGAATTTACATGAAGGTACTAATATTTGAGGATGAAGCACCTGCGGCAAGAAAAATTACCAAATTAATTAACGAATACGATTCTTCCATTGAAATTTTGGATGTAATCGAAAGTGTGGCAGATGGACGAGAATGGTTTGCCGAAAATGAACTTCCAGATCTTATATTCTCAGACATCCAACTATCTGATGCCCTGAGCTTTGAATTGTACCAGGAGATCGATTTAAAAGTGCCTGTTATTTTCACCACAGCTTATAACGAATATGCTATTGAGGCATTCAAACATTTCAGTATCGATTATTTGCTAAAACCTATTAAAAGTGAAGATTTGGCCAAAAGCATTACGAAGTTTAAGGAATTTGGTCAAAAGCAACAGGTCGAAACCGATTTTAACGCCATTTTATCGAAAATCACCGGACAAAGCTATCGTCATCGCTTTTTAGTTTCTTACCGTGATGGGCTTATTCCTGTTGAAATATCTGAAATTATCTATTTTTACTCAGAGGATAGCGTAACTTTTCTGGTTACAAAAAGTAAAAAGCGTTACATTATTAATGAAGCACTTGATACCATTGAAAAACAGCTTGACCCTGATATTTTCTTCAGGGCGAACCGAAAATTCATACTCTCTGCTGATTCGGTAATTAAAGTTGAGCCTTATTTTAACCAAAAACTAATTGTTAAGGTTGACCCAGATTTGGAGCAAGACATCACAGTAAGTAAAATAAAGGCTACAGCTTTCAAAAACTGGTTAAATTCTTAGTTAATTTACTCCAAATTTAGTACAAAGTTTCAGTCTAAACCGTTTTTATGATTTATTTCATAATTCAAGCTCTATTCTTCACTTAATGGAGCTTACAGAAGTCCACACACCTTAAAATCATTTATTGAAATGCTCCAATCTTAATAAGACTATGAAACTGTCATTTATTTTTATAAATTCGGGGCGTTAAAAAATTCGGTAAGTTTGAAATAAGTACATCCAATCATCGACCTAAACTTTTACTTATTTCAGATTAATAAATTCAATTAATCTAAAAGTTCTATTATGACAGAAGCAATAAAGCAGACGCTCAGAGACTCAAGCAGGGCGCGATGGATAGCACTGGTAATATTGTCATTTACCATGTTTGCTGGTTACATGTTTACAGAGATAATTTCTCCGATGAAACCAATATTAGAAAGAACCTATGGATGGGATAGTTCAGATTTTGGAGCGGTAACAAGTGCCTATGGACTTTTTAATGTTTTTCTAGGTATGTTAGTATTAGTCGGTATTTTTCTTGACAAATTTGGAATCAGAAAAAGTACCATTGCTTCAGCTCTGTTAATGATTATAGGAGGTTCTATAAAGTGGTATGCTTTTAAAGGAGGATTCTCAACTACTGAAGAGATAAGTATTTTAGGTCTTATTAAGCTAAAAGAGCAAGTCTTTTTTGCAGCTTTAGGCTTTGCTATTTTTGGTGTTGGTGTTGAATATGCAGGTATCACTGTTTCAAAATCTGTAGCCAAGTGGTTTAAAGGCAAAGAAATGGCCTTAGCAATGGGAATGCAGGTGGCAATTGCTCGTTTAGGTTCATTTGCACCTTTAGCTTTTGGGGCTTATTTTGCAGATACACAAGGAGTTCCATTCACAATTTTTGTGGTTGTTTTATTCCTTATATTAGGATTAATAGGCTTTTTCTATTACAATGTAATGGATAAAAAGCTGGATAAACAAATTGGAGAACAAGAAGAAACAAACAGTGAGGATGAATTTAAGTTAAGAGATGTCAAACAAGTCATAGGAAATAGAGGTTTCTGGCTAGTTGCTTTATTATGTGTTCTTTTCTATTCAGCAGTTTTCCCATTTTACAAATATGGTCCAGACTTGATGGTTAATAAATTTGGAGTATCTGAAAGATGGGCAGGTTTATTACCTAGTTTAGTTCCTTTCGGAACTATGTTTTTAACTCCGTTTTTTGGAAGTATTTATGATAAAAAAGGGAAAGGTGCAACTTTAATGATCTTGGGTGCAATATTATTAATTGTGGTTCATATAATATTCTACTTACCATTTATTAATAGTGTGGTTATTGCATTTTTTAACGTTATTATACTTGGTATTGGATTTTCTTTAGTACCTTCAGCTATGTGGCCTTCAGTTCCAAAAATTATTCCTGAAAAATTACTGGGAAATGCTTATGCTATGATATTCTGGATACAAAATATGGGTTTATGGGGAATTCCGTTAGCTGTAGGTATTGTATTAGATAAAACCAATCCTGGTGTAGCTGAAGCTAAAGCTGCAGGGGAAGATGTTGTTTATAATTATCAATCTACCTGGCTTATATTTGTTGGCTTAACTCTTGTGTCCTTAATTGTAGCATTTATGATTAAAGCTGAGGATAAAAGGAAAGGTTATGGACTAGAGTTACCAAATATTGAAAAGAAATAATTTCTATATAAAATTAATAAAACCAGAAAGCCTCCTGTTTGGAGGCTTTTTTGTTTCAATACTACCCAATTAATCTTTTTTAAACTTATATTACAAAATTTATTATATTCTGATACTGATTTCATCTACCTTTGTAAACTCGAAGTTGTACTTAATCAACCAATTATGAATCCACTTATTACTCAGGCAATTATATTAATAGCTGTTGGAGTGCCTGTTACAGTTATTGTTGTTCGATTACTTTTTAAGAATAGTATTTTCTTTCAAATGGCTTCTTTATGGGCAGCGAGTGTTATTATTACTTCAACTAATACTAAATTACAAACAGCTTTTTATGAAAACTATCCTCAATATATTTCCATGCCAATTGGAATAGGCATTGTTATTTATTTTGTGTACCTGGTTTACAAAAGAATTAAAACACCTCTTGAGGCTGCTATTAAAAATCTTGAGACCTTATCAAACGGAAATCTGGATATTGAAAAAAACGAAGAAAATCTCGGAAGAAGTGATGAACTCGGAGTATTGGTTAGATCCATCCTGCAGCTTTCAGATAATTTAAAGAATGTAGTTGTAAAAGTAAAAAAAGGTACAGAGCTTTTGACCATATCAGGCTCTCAACTAAGCGTCAGTTCAGAGAACCTTTCGCAGGGTAGTAATGAGCAGGCTGCTACTACTGAAGAAATATCATCAACCATAGAGCAAATAACCGCAAACATTCAAAGAAATACAGAAAGCTCAGCAGACACTGAGAAAATAGCTCAAAAAGCAATGGAGTATTTGCACAAAATGAAAAAATCCGCCGAATCAAGCTATGAATCAGTCAATGAAATATCAAGCAAAATACTGGTAATTAATGATATAGCTTTTCAAACAAATATTTTGGCTTTAAATGCCGCTGTTGAGGCTGCAAGAGCTGGTGAAAGCGGAAAAGGTTTTGCAGTAGTGGCTTCTGAGGTAAGAAAACTTGCAGAAAAGAGTAAGGTTGCAGCAGATCAAATCAATGCACTTTCTCAATCAAGTCTTTCTATAAGCAAAGAAACAAATAATTTATTACTGGAATTAGTGCCAGAAATGGAAAAGACTTCTGAACTTGTTAAAGGAATATCTGCGGCCAGTAATGAGCAAAATACAGGTGTAAATCAGGTCAATAATGCTGTTCAGCAATTAAATAGTGTTACTCAAAAAAATGCAGCTTCAGCAGAAGAATTATCATATAATGCTCAAGAACTTACAAAACATTCCGAATTATTGAATGATGCAATTGCCTATTTTAAAATAAATATAGAAGTGAACCCAACTAGTTCTAAAAGAACTAATTTAATAACTCCCCAACAAGAAAGAAGTGTTCCTGAAATTGAACAAACGGCAAAACCATTTCATTTATCAGGAAAACAAAATGGTGCAATCATTGATTTAGGAAAAACAGATAACTTCGACAATGATTTTGAACAGTTTTAGCCCTGAGTGTTATAAATAAAAATATCAAGGGGCAGCTCATTTTTAAAATTGTGTGTGTTTAAGTTGTTAATATCTAAAATGAGCCACCCTTTGACCTTTAAACAATAGACTTACTACTGCTTTTTACCCTCCGTAATGAGGTATTCCAGTAAATTTTTCCAATCCGCAACATCATATGGATCAGCACTTCCCCTTTGCGCCATTTCTTCCATTAATTCAATTTTTGCTTTTACAGAACACAGCAAATTGTAGCTGATTTTCGCACCACTATTCACGAGGTATTTTACAATTTTCTTATGTCCATTAGTTGCAGCTCTTATAATCGGACTAAAATTCGTTTGATCTTGTTTATTAACATCAACTCCTTGTTCAATCAACTTTTTAACGCTTTCATATTCGCCCCGAGCACATGCAATAGAAAGTGCAGATTCTTCCAAATCTCGTTTGTTTTGATCATTTTTTTGTTTTAATGCAGGGTTGACGCTAGGAAAGGATCCGAAATGAGCTACATCAAGATTTCGACTTTGGTGTCCGGTTTTCATAATTCCTCCGCTTTAACAATTTATAAACATTGATTTAGGTCAAGTACAAGTTACAAATTTTTTGAGTTAATAACAAGTTATTAACACTTTCGAAGAATTATTTCACCAAATATTAAACTCTAAATAACAAAAAGTCATTAAAATTTACAATGTAACAAACTGAAGTGCAGAATATTGACTATAAAAATGTGATTTTTCTTGCAAAAAGTTTAATTATTTATGAAAAAATTGTACTTTTGCCCACCGAAAATAATTTCAAGCGGGCCCATAGCTCAGTTGGTTAGAGCACCTGACTCATAATCAGGGAGTCCTAGGTTCAAGCCCTAGTGGGCCCACTTTTTAATGCGAATCTCTGCCTTGCTGAGATTCTTTTTTTTTTGAGAGTAAAATACTATATATCAGATTACCAGCCACTAAAATCGAACCCAGACCACCATTAAAAGAATATTAACTAAATTAAAATTGGGGTATAAAACAGCATATAATTATTCTTTAGAAATAACTGAACAACTACAATTCAATTAAATATCGAACAAAACATTTCAAAGTAATTTCCATTATTTGATAGAAATAGCGATTTAAAATCTTTATAGAAAATAATTTCCAGTGTTTAGATGATTAAAAGCATTTAAAAGGGCTTGCTTTAATCATAGGTATTAACTTGAAACAATCTTTATGAGTGATATTCAAAAAACTTTAAAGAAAAAAAACAAAAAACCTAAAAAATCAACAATTTTATTAATAATTATTCTTTGGGCATTTACAGCCTTTTCTTTTGTTTTACATACGAATAGACAAAAACAGGCAGAAGAGGAAAGAAAACTTTTGGTCTTGCAATTTGAACAATTAAATAAGGAAATGGCCAAAGCAGAATCTACTCTGGCTAAAATTCAAAAGAATGACGAATCAATTTACAGAAAGGTTTTAGAAGCAAAGCCTATTTCAAAGACCATCAGATTGGCTGGTTTTGGAGGTTCGGACTATTACCGAAAATACAAATCGGCGATAAACTCTGAAACGTTGATTGAAACAGCAAAAAGAATTGATATTCTTTCCAAACAACTAACAGTTCAGTCCAGGTCATTCGAAGAACTTGTCGATTTAGCCGAAAAGAGAGAGGTTAAGTTGGAACATATTCCATCAGTACTTCCTCTAAACAAAAGTGATATTGAAAAATTTGCTGCACCATTTGGAATGAGAAGACATCCTATATTGGGCTATAAAAGAATGCATTACGGAGCCGACATTGTTGCCGAAAAAGGTACCGATGTTTATGCAACAGGCAAAGGAAAGGTTATACAAGCAAGGTATAGCGGAGGGTTTGGCAGATGCGTAAAAGTTGATCATGGTTACGGGTATATTTCTGTTTATGCTCATCTAAGTAAAATCACGGTTAAAGAAGGTCAGGAAGTTTCTCGTGGAGATTTACTTGGTTTAGTTGGAAATACTGGTCTTTCAACAGGCCCACATTTGCATTATGAAGTTAGAATAAACAACAAACCTGTCGATCCTTCAATTTTTTATTAGCCTGTAAAGAGAGGTTTGCGTCAACCTTTTTAATTTTGAGCAAATTTTGCAGCCTAAAACAATGGAAAACATCAGTTAAATCCAAAATCTGATTATTAAAACAGGTATAAAGCTTGTTGAGGAAGGATACGTTGCGCGCTCGTGGGGAAATATCAGTATAAGAATTAATGAAAATTACATGCTGGTTACCCCAAGTGGCCGAACTTATGGTGACCTGACAGAAAAAGACATTGTTTTAGTTAATTAGGGCCTGCTGAAAAAGTCAGAGGTGCATTGCCAGATATATAAAAACAGAAAAGATATCAATGCAGTGATACACACCCACCAAATGAATGCCTCTACTGTAGCAACAGCCAGAAAAGAAGTCCCTGCAATTCTTGATGATCTGGCTCAAATAATTGGTTCATCAATTAAAGTTGCTGAGTATACTCTTGCAGGAACAAAAAAAATTGCAAAAAGAGTGGTAAAAGCTCTTAAAGGAAGTAAAGCTGCATGAATGGCAAATCATGGAGCTGTCTGCATTGGAAGGGATATTGATGAAGCTTTTGTTGTATGTCAGTTGCTCGAAAAGACCTGTAAAGCCTTTATCGAAGCTGAATTTTTAGGAGGTGCTAAAAACATCAACAAATTTCAGGCAACATTAATGCACAGGCACTCTATAAAAAACTACTCGAAGCAGGCAAACGAAAACAAGTAATTCATTAAATATTAGTATTTTACATAAATAGAATTAAGTAATTGAAAGTTTCTTTTCTCTTTTTTCTTTACTTCAAACTTCATACTTCAAGCTTCATACTCTTACATTTTACCAAAAATTAACAATTCCACTATTTATACTAATTACTTTAATACCTAATTTCGGCAATTAATTTTATCAAACAAAACAATGGATTTTGACCTTAAAAAAATTGATGCCCTTATTATTGACTTAGGCGGTGTTATTTTAGATATTGATATTGAAGGAACTTTTGAAAAGTTTAAAAAATTAGGGATTGGACCAGGTCAGCCAGGTCTTGAAGCCATTAAAGAAAATCATGTCTTTACTTCATTTGAGAAGGGGAAATATACTCCGGAGCAATTTAGAAATGAAATAAGAAAAATTTCGAAAGCACAATTTACTGATGAGGAGTTTGACAATATCTGGAATTCAATGATTCTTTTTTACCCAGTTGATAGAATCACAGCTCTTGAAAAATTACAAATAAAATACAGGACCTTTTTAATGAGTAATACTAATGAAATTCATTTTCACTTTTACTCAAAAATGTTATCCGAAAGTTTTGGTTACGAATATCTTGATGAATTGTTTGAAAAAGCCTACTATTCCCATACTTCAGGAATGAGAAAACCAGATTCAGCCTTTTTTGAACATATTCTGGCAGAGAATAACCTTATCCCGGATAGAACTTTGTTTGTTGATGATTTTATTGAAAATATTGAAGCTGCTAAGTCTCTAAATATCAACACTTATCACATCACAAATGGTCATTCTCTGGTAGATTTGCTTTAATCCTGTTCAAGATCTTTTAGCTCATCTGCTTCAGACACATGGCTTACAGGAATTTGGCTTTTCTTTAATGGGTTTTCGTTCCATTTTTTATACCTCATCCTGTTTTTATAAATATCTAAAGCAAGATACATTGCCTGCCTGAAAGAGTCAGGTGAGGCTTCATCCTTTCCAGCTAATTCATAGGCAGTTCCATGCGCAGGAGAAGTTCTTATAAAAGGTAAACCTGCTGTATAGTTAACTCCGCTTGTAAAAGAAATTGATTTAAATGGAGCCAGACCCTGATCATGATACATTGCTAATATTGCATCAAACTTACTATAGTCTTTAGATCCAAATAATCCATCAGCGGCATATGGCCCCAAAGCAACAATACCTTCATCCTGCGCCTTTTTCAAAGCTGGAATAATGGTTTCAATTTCTTCTTTTCCAATTAGTCCATTGTCGCCTGAATGTGGATTTAATCCTAAAACTGCAATTTTGGGCTTTGAGATATTGAAATCTTCTATTAATGAATGATTTAGCAATCTTACTTTTTGTAAAATAAGTTCCTCTGTTATCATTCCAGGAACATCTTTCAAAGGAACATGCCCGGTAATAACACCAACCTTAAGGTTTTCACTTACCATAAGCATTAACACATCTTTAGCCTTAAACTTATGCTTTAGATATTCTGTATGTCCGGGAAATGAAAATTTCTCTGATTGTATGTTATCTTTATTAATCGGAGCAGTTACCAGTGCATCAATTTCGCCATTTTTTAGATCCTCAACGGCTCTTTCCAAGGCCCTTAGCGAAGCCTGACCAGCTATCACAGTTGATTTTCCCAGTTCAACTCTTACATTGTCATCAATGCAATTTATTATATTTGATTTTTTAGGATTAGCTTCGGAAGGATGCCGGATAGTGTACAGGCTGAAATTTTCTATGTTTAGCGCTTTTCTATGATATGCAAGCACTTTAGGCGAACCATATAAAATGGGTGTAAAAAAATCATTTATTCTGTTATCTATTAATGACTTAAGTACAACCTCATATCCTATTCCATTTATATCTCCGTGACTAATTCCTAGTTTTATTCTTGTTTTCTCTTCGAATTCGTTCTCCATCATTAAATCAATTTTGTAGTATGTTGATTTCTGCCCTGCACAAACAAGGCACGATTTTTCAAAACTTATGTGCAATAAGTAGCTTGCTAAAATACAACAATTTAATCAAATATTTGTGATGGAATATAAATTACACAACTTGATTGCAAACAGCAGGGCACTGTTAAATGTTAAATACTAATCGTTTTCAAGTAGATAACAATCAGCATTTAACACATAATTCGTTCATTAAAACAAGAATTAAAGCTTACCTATGCAAACTAATCTTTGTTTACTGCCAGTCAAGAATCACTTTTCCTGAATTTCCTTCTTCCATCACATCAAAGCCTTTCTGAAAATCATCTGCTTTAAATCTGTGCGTAATCATTGGTGAAAGATCGATCCCTGACATCAACATCTGCTCCATCATATACCAGGTTTCGAACATTTCGCGACCATAAATCCCTTTTAGTTGAAGACCTTTAAAAATAACGTTGTCCCAATCGATATTTGTACTAGATGGCAGAATTCCCAGAAGAGAAATTTTTCCCGAGTTGTACATATGTTTAAGCATGTCGTTAAATGCATGAGGGGAACCGGAACATTCCATTCCTATATCAAAGCCAATCATTCCCAGGTCTTTAATCACATCATCAAGTGATTCTTCAAATGGATTAATTACCCTGTCGGCCCCCATTTTTTTTGCCAACTCAATCCTGAAAGGATTTGTTTCGGTTGCTACTACATAACGCGCACCGGCGAACTTTGAAATAGCCACACACATGCTACCAATTAATCCGGCCCCGGTAATTAACACATCTTCACCAATCAATGGAAATGAAAGGGCCGTGTGAGTGGCATTTCCAAATGGGTCCATAATTGCCAACATTTCATCCGGAATTTTAGGGCTCATTTTCATTACATTAGCAGCTGGAATAAGTACATATTCTGCAAATACTCCATCGCGGTTTACACCAATACCAATCGTGTTTTCGCAAATGTGTTTTCTTCCTCTTCTACAATTTCGACAATGCCCGCAAGCAATGTGTCCCTCACCGGTTACACGTTCGCCAATTTTAAAACCGGTAACACCTCTGCCAAGCCCGGCAACTTCGCCAACGTATTCATGTCCAATTATCATTGGTGTTTTTATGGTCTTTTTCGACCACTCATCCCATTTATAAATATGTAAATCGGTACCGCAAATAGCAGTCTTTCTTATTTTAATTAAAACATCATTCACACCTGGTTCAGGAACTGGAACATTTTCCATCCAAATTCCTTTTTCAGCTTTTGCTTTCACTAATGCTTTCATAGTAGCCATATTCCAATATTTTTTATTAATCACCTGAAAATAAGTAGTATATAATAGTATTTTAAAGAGCTAAAGTTACGCATTAATTTTATTTCCATTAATGACTTTTATCAAGAGAGTTTAAGTTGCATTCTTTATAAATAGCTCATTTGGGGTTTTATATGATTAAGAATAATTTATCTTTGCATTTTTAATAGCTATTAATAGAAATTCTGTTTTGTTTAGATAAAATCAAAGCATTGAAATAGCTATTTAGAATTGTATATTTGAACTTTGTCTATTGGTGTATTAATTAATATACAAATAAACCAATATACGATCAAAAGTTATCCCGTAGCTAGACTAAATTAAGATTTGTAAGTTTTTGATATAAATAACTATTTAAAAAATGAGTGTTAGAGTAAGATTTGCACCAAGTCCGACCGGACCTTTACACATTGGAGGAGTAAGAACAGCCCTTTTTAATTATTTGTTTGCCAAAAAACACAAGGGTACTTTCATTTTAAGAATTGAAGATACTGACCAGACAAGATATGTAAAAGGTGCCGAGGAGTATATTATTGAATCATTAAAATGGTGTGGCCTGGCATTTGACGAAGGTGTTGGCGTAGGTGGAGAATATAGTCCTTACCGTCAATCAGAAAGAAAAGATCTTTATAAAAAATATGCATTCCAACTGGTTGAAGAAGGCAAAGCTTACTATGCCTTTGACACACCGGAAGAACTGGATGAAATGCGTGAGCGTTTAAAAGCAGAAAATAGTTCGAACCAACAATACGGCATTCAAACCAGGATGAGTATGAAGAACTCATTAAGTTTATCAGACGCAGAAACAAAAGAACGTATTGACCGGGGCGATGACTTTGTGATTCGGGTAAAAATGCCTGAAAATCAGCAAATAAAAGTGAAGGATATTGTACGTGGCGATGTAGTTTTTGATTCGAACTTACTAGATGACAAAGTATTGTACAAGTCAGATGGAATGCCTACTTATCACCTGGCAAATATCGTGGATGATTATCATATGAAAATCAGCCATGTGATTCGTGGCGAAGAATGGTTACCTTCTCTCCCACTCCACTTTTTGTTGTATCAATTATTGGGCTGGGAAAATTCAATTCCACAGTTTGCTCATCTTCCGCTGATTTTAAAACCAACAGGAAAAGGAAAACTAAGCAAAAGAGATGGTGATAAAGGAGGTTTCCCTGTATTCCCCATGCAATGGACAGATCCTGAAACCGGAGATATTTCATCGGGGTATAAAGAATCTGGTTATTTTGCAGATGCTTTTATCAACATGATGGCTTTACTAGGTTGGAACCCTGGTACGGAACAGGAAATATTTACCCTGGAAGAATTGTCGCAAGCTTTTGATTTAGAAAAAGTAGGGAAATCAGGCTCTAAGTTCGATCCTGAAAAAACCAAATGGTTTAACCATCAATATTTAATGCAAAAATCAGATACTGAGCTTGCAGAAATGTATAGCCAAATCTTAAAAGAAAAAGGTTTAGATATTGATATTGAAAAGGTTACCAAAGTAGTTGGTTTAATAAAGGAGCGAGCCACTTTTGTTTCTGATTTCTGGGAGCATTCATCATTTTTCTTTACCGCACCAAAAGAATACGATGAAAAAATGGCTAAAAAGGCCTGGAAAGAAGATACTGCCGAACATTTGACAAATTTTATTGCTATATTGCAAAAGATAGACGACTTTAACTCGGCAAATATTGAACAAATTACCAAAAACTGGCTCGAAGAAATTGAACTGGGAATTGGAAAATTAATGACGCCTATGAGACTGGCATTGGTTGGTGAAGGAAAAGGACCGCATTTGTTTGATATTATTGAGTTTATTGGTAAAGAAGAAACAATAAAACGAATTAATTTAGCAATTGAAAACATTAACAGTCATTAGGCATTGGTCATTGGTCATTTACCTAATCTCAAAAGACCAATGACAATTCAATGTCTTTTAGCTAAGATGGTTTAATTAACGTCATTGCGAACAAAAGCGAAGCAATCTCTTCTTGTAAAGATTACTTCGTTGTTCCTCCTTGTAATGACGAAAGAACGTTAGCTAAACGACTTTGAATGACAATTAACTAATGACATCTTTTATTAAAGTGGAATAAAGTGAAATTATAATCTCCATTCTTTAAATAAATCTAATAGATGTCCGACCTTGATTTCATACGTAACGAGAACCTTTCAAACTCAGAACTTGAGTTAGAGCAAAAGTTACGCCCGTTAAGTTTTGATGACTTTAAAGGACAGCCTCGTACTATTGAAAACCTGAAAATATTTGTTCAGGCAGCTAAAATGCGTGGGGAATCGCTTGATCATGTGCTATTACACGGTCCTCCCGGACTTGGAAAAACTACACTTTCTAATATTGTTGCTAATGAGTTAGGTGTAAATCTAAAAGTCACTTCAGGACCCGTTTTGGACAAACCTGGTGATTTGGCAGGATTGCTGACCAACCTGGAAGAAAGAGATGTGCTTTTTATTGATGAAATCCACCGGCTAAGTCCTGTGGTTGAAGAGTATTTATACTCTGCAATGGAAGATTTTACCATCGATATTTTAATTGATAAAGGGCCAAGTGCACGCTCTATACAACTAACATTAAATCCATTTACCCTGGTAGGTGCAACTACTCGTTCTGGTCTGTTAACCAGTCCATTACGAGCCCGGTTCGGTATCAAGTTTTTACTGGAATATTATGATGTAACCGTGCTTAGCAACATTGTTAGGCGTTCTGCAAGAATACTTAATGTTCCAATTGAAGACAAAGCATCCGTTGAGATTGCATCAAGAAGCCGGGGTACTCCAAGGATTGCGAATGCGCTGCTACGACGAGTTCGGGATTTTGCCCAGGTAAAAGGCAATGGAAAAATTGATATGGAAATATCTGTTTACTCTCTGGATCAGCTCAATATTGATAAAAAAGGGCTGGACGAGATGGACAACAAAATACTGCTTACCATCATCGAGAAATTTAAAGGTGGTCCTGTTGGAGTAGGAACAATTGCTACAGCTGTAGGAGAAGATCCCGGAACAATAGAAGAAGTATATGAGCCCTTTTTAATTAAAGAAGGATTTATTAAACGCACCCCCCGTGGTAGGGAGGCTACAGAGCTGGCGTACATACATTTAGGGAAAACAAAAATTGCAGATCAGGGTACTTTGTTCTAGCAAACCAAAACTTGCCAGGTTATTACCCACCAACCTGTTTGGCAAATGAGTATTTGCAAGCATCCCGAAAAATCAAACCTGATAAGTTTACCAGAAGTTTATTTATCTTTGTAATATTACAGAATTGTGCGTTATGAAAACTGAAGTTATTTTAGATAAAATTAAACTGTTACCAGAAAATTTACAACAACAAGTGATGGATTATGTTGATTTTATTACTAATAAATATCTGAAAGAACTTGTTAGTGATGTAGAAAACGAAACCGATCTTGAAATAAATGATAGTTTAAAAAAATTGCTTGATAACCGGGTTGAACACCATGAGCTGAATAAATACAAAGCAAAATCGGCTATGGATGTAATCAATGATATTGCACAAAAATATGGTTATGAGCTATAATATAATAGTTTCTGAAAGAGCAGGTTACGATATCCAGGAGATTGCAGATTATTACGAAATAAAACAGCAGGGTTTAAGCAGGTTGTTTCTTTTATCTTTAAAAGACACCTTTAGGTTGCTTTCATTAAACCCATTTATCTATATTAAAGTATACAAAGAAATCAGGAGAGCTTTAACCAAAAAATTTCCTTATGCTTTATTTTACAAAATTGATGAAAAAGATAAAGAGGTTACGATTTTTGCTATCTTGAGTTCTCATCGTAATCCTGATTTATGGAAAAGTAGAATTGAAGAATTTGAAGAATAACAGCTACAGAAATATTATTGACCAAGTGTGATGAAATCGCATAACGGCAATTAAAAGATTAACAATTTAGCAATTACGTCTAAAATCTATATACTCAAATCTCATATCTGACAAAAATGGGAATCATCGAAATAGAAGAAATGGAATTTTATGCCTATCACGGGCATTACGAAGAAGAACGGGTGGTTGGGAACCGGTTTTTGCTGGATTTAAGAATCGAGGGCGACTGTGATAAAGCAGCCCAATCGGATAGAATACATGATGCACTTAACTACCAGGTAGCTTACAAAATCATTCGGGAGCAAATGCAGGAAAAATCGCATTTACTTGAAAACATTGCTAAACGAATATTGGATGCACTGTACGAAAACCTTGAAGGAATAAAAAAAGCGACAATCAAGGTGCGCAAAATGAATCCTCCAATGGGTGGCCAAATAAAAAGTGTTAGTGTAACCATGTCACGCTAACGCTTAAAATTTATGGTAGATTTTATTTGAGCCAGCGGCAGGATGAGTATTAAAGAATTTCTCAAGCTGATTGCAATGCGCTTACTTGACTGGTAATCAAATAGTTACTACTAAGCTTAATGCCTTAATATTAGGGGCAAACTTGCGTTTTTTCTTGTTATAGCAAACAATTTACAATATTTCAAACTGGCTTAGTGTCATGTTAAGGCTAATGGCACCAGGTACTGGTGCACTTGTCAGGTGTTGTCACCTGACAAATGAGCCTTAACACAACACCATGTACTTTAAACACTGACAGTCCCAACAGGCATTATCAGGTTTTTCATCATCATAGGGAACTGCTGTTTCCACATGTTGTAGTATTTCCCTTCATTTTTTAATAGTTTATTATGGGTACCTTCCTCAACCAGTTT
>JBNKRJ010000117.1:0-35566 GCA_050296515.1 Bacteroidales bacterium
AAATTAATTTTCTTCATTTACCCCAGCCCTAAAGGGAGTGAAGAAAATCAATTTGCTCCCTTTAGGGCTGGGGTAAACAAATTGATTTTCAGAACGGAGCCTCAATTTGGTGTAAACTATCTAATAAACAAATAAAAAAAAGAGAATTGTTAACAAAAAAACAGGGAAGGTAAATTTTGTTGATACCTTCTCGTTTTTTTATTCGCTAATTTAAATGTTCCAAATGCTAAGATCCTGTTTTTTACTACTGCTTGTTGTTTTTTTATCTTGTAATGCAAACAAAAGCAGGAAGTTAATACGTGTTGCAACGGCTGCAAACCTCCGTTTTGTTATGGAAGAAATAAACACAGAGTTTGAAAATGAAAGTGGCTTTAAAGTAGAAATGATTACTGCAAGTTCAGGTAAGCTGACTGCTCAAATAGAGAGTGGTGCACCATATGATGTGTTTATTTCTGCAAATTTTAAATATCCTAACACCTTATACAACGAAGGATATACTAATGGTAAACCAATACTTTTCTGTAAAGGAACATTGGTTGTTTGGACCAATAAAGATTTTATACCCGATTCAACATTGACAAATCTAACTAATTCTAACATTGAAAAAATAGGAATTGCTAATCCCCAAAATGCACCTTACGGCATTGCGGCTGAAGAACTGCTAAATAACCTTGGATTATTTGATTCGATTAAATCAAAAATTGTTTTTGCTGAAAATGTTTCACAATTAAACCAATATGTTATAAATAAAGCAGTTGATATTGGAATTACAGCAAAATCGGCAGTTAAATCTCCCAAATTAAAGGAAACTGGAAATTGGAAAGAGATTGATTCAAAGAATTATTCTGTTGTAAATCAATTTTTTATTGAACTAAAGTCTCAAGATAATACAAGCAGTATGGTTGACAAATATCTTAAGTTTCTGACTTCAGATATGGCTAAAAATATCCTAATTAAATATGGATATTCTACAACAGAATAAAACATGAAAATCAAACTGTAGTAATAATTTACTAGTTTGGTGTCAAAGCTAATTTAAGGCTGTATCAAAAGTCTAATTCAATGCAATTTTACTTTCATTTCAACAACAAAAGAGCGTATTTCAACAAGATTGAAAGCAGATTGATTGGATTGATGCAAGATTGAAAGAAAAGTTTATGGCAAAACTAGTTTTGATACAGCCCCAAGTGCACTAACCATGTGATATCACTGGTGCATCATTCAAAAAATATGCTTGAGGTGATATTAGCTTTCGCGAACCATTAATTTGTCAGCCAGCTCAATCAGCATTGTTTTTTTGCTGCTTTCAACATTTACAGAGTTAAATGCATCTAAAGCATGCTGATAATAGTCGTTCATTTTATCCTTTACCAGTTTTTTTATATTTAGATCATTATAAATGTTGGTTACGGCAGCAATTTTATTTTCCGTATCAGTATTTTTTTCGGTTATTAATTTATGAAGTAGATGTGCTTGTTCACCTTTAGCCAATTCTTGTGCTTTAATCAGCATATAGGTCTTTTTATTAGCAACAATGTCTCCGCCAATTTTCTTTCCAAAGGTTTTTGGATCTCCATAAGTATCTAAATAATCATCTTGTAGTTGAAAAGCAAGACCCAGGTTTACTCCAAATTCATATAATTTTTGAGCATCTTCTTTATTCGCATCAGCACATAAAGCACCAACTTTTAAACTGGCAGCAACTAATACAGATGTTTTTAACCGAATCATTTCAATGTACTCATCTTCAGAAACATCCATTCGCTCTTCAAAGTTCATGTCAAACTGTTGTCCTTCACAAACTTCAAGAGCTGTTTGACTAAACAACTCAATCGTTTCTGCAAGGTTCTTTGCTGGAGCTTTTACAATTAGCTGGTAAGCTTTAATCATCATTGCATCACCTGAAAGAATGGCAATATTGTCGTTCCATTTTTTATGAACTGTTGCCCGATTGCGTCTTACATCAGCCTTGTCCATTAAATCATCGTGCAATAAAGTGAAGTTATGAAAAACTTCCATTGCCAATGCCGGCTCCACAGCAGCTTCAATATTATCAGAAAATAAGTTGTTTGCAGCCAAAACCAACACCGGGCGCATTCTTTTTCCTCCTGCATCCAAAATATAACGAATAGGATCGTAAAGTTCTGTTGGATTTTTGCCAATTTCTAATGCTTCAATTTTGAAATTGACAATTTCTTGAAGTTCTTTAAAAGTATACATAGTGAAGGTAAAACATTTTAGTTCTCATTTTGTTCATCCTCTTCATCGTCATTGCCGTTTTCGTCTATTTCGATAAGAGGCTTAATTTTATTCGAAACAGTATGTTTTAAGGTCAATAACAATGTTGGTAGAAATATGAGGTTCGACAACATGGCGATTAAAAGCGTAATCGAAACCAAGAGTCCAAGTGCTTGTGTTCCACCAAATTGAGATACTGTAAAGATTCCAAAACCAAAGAACAAGATACCTGCTGTGTAAATAATACTTACTCCTGTTTCGCGTAAAGAATTCATCGTAGCAGTTTGAATATTTCCACCAGTAGCTATTAATTCTAGCCTGTATTTTGCCAGGAAGTGGATGGCATTATCTACCGAAATACCAAACGCTATGCTAAATACAAGAACAGTTGAAGGTTTAATAGGAATTCCAAAATAGCCCATGATTGCTGCAGTAAATAGCAATGGGATAAAGTTCGGGATTAATGAAATCACGATCATTCTTAACGAAGTAAACATGCTTGCCATGAAAAATGCAATCAGTCCAATTGCCAATGCAAGGCTTGTCAACAGATTGTTTACCAGGAAATTAGTGCCTTGCGTGAAAATAATACTCGAACCAGTTACCGCAACATCGTATTTATCTTCCGGGAAAATTTCTGATGCAATTTTTGCAATTGTATCCGCTACAATTTTGTTTTTAATGGTTCCAATATCATTTAAGCGATAGCTAATTCTTGTAATTTGAGAATTTTCGTCAAGAAATGAGTTCAGCATGTTGAAATTGCTGTTTTCTTCCTGTTTTGGCAGGTAATCTGAAATAAAAACCAGTTCTTGTTGAGAGGGGAGTTTGTAGGCGTCTTCACTTCCGTTGTAATATGCCTGCCTTGCAAACTTAAGAGCGTCAACAATAGACATGGGTTTTGATAGGTCTTTAATTCCTTCAAGACGCTTAATAAAGATTTCCATTTTTTTCAGGGTCTGATATTGGAAAACCTTCTTTTTCTTTTTTGTATCGATGGTGATTTCTAGTGGCATTACCCCGCCAATGTTGCTTTCTAGAAATTTGAGGTCGGTATAAACAGGGTTATCATGAGGAATATCATCAATAATATAACCTTCAGTTTTGATGAGTGTAATACCATAAATTCCCAACACTACAATAATAAAGACTCCTCCATAAATTAGTTTTCTTTTATGAACTACAAGTGAAACAAGACCTTCTATGAACCTATTAATCATCTTGTAATCAAGGTGTTTTATATGTCTGTCTTTCGGAGGAGCTAAATAGCTAAAGAAAATTGGAATAAGTGTTATAGATAGAACAAAAATTCCCATTATGTTAAGTGAAGCCACTACACCAAATTCTATAAGAAAGTTGTTTCCTGTGATAACGAATGTTGCAAAACCAAGTGCCGTTGTTAGATTAGTTAAAAAGGTAGCATTACCAACTTTTCTTATAATTGTATGAAGTGCTTTTATCTTGTTACCATGCCTTTTGTACTCGTTGTGGTATTTGTTGAGCAGATAGACACTGTTGGGGATACCAATTACAATAATCAACGGGGGAATCATTCCGGTAAGAATTGTAATTCTGTAATCCAACAAATCCATTGAACCAACAGCCCATATTACACCTATTGTAACAATGAGCATTGAGAATGCAACCACCTTAAATGAGCGGAAAAACATGTATAAAATTACCGCAGTAACAAACATGGCTAGGAAAATGAACATGAAAAGTTCATTTTTTATAAGCCGCGAAACTTTTGTTCTGGTATAAGGCAATCCTGACAAATGAATTTTCAGGTCATATTTTTTACCAAATTCAAATGCATGTTCTTCAATAAAATCAATGGTTTTTTCACGTGCTTTACTGTCAATAACCTTTTTATCCATTGTAATAACCATTAAAACAACGTTTGAAGAATCGTTGTAAATGAGGCCATTGTAAAAAGGTCTGCTTTTAAAAGTTTCTGCCAAACTATCAAGCTGCTCCTGGCTTTGTAATTTCTTTGGGAATATGCTTACAGCCTCAAATTTTTTTGTTGAAGCATTTTTTGTGACATCAATTGCATTGACAACAGAAAGAACTTCAATAACTCCGTTAACAGTTTTTATTGAATCTTGTAAGTTTCTCCAATCTTTAAATTTGTTTAGCTCAAAAAAGTTTGAATCCTGAATTCCGACAATACTGAGGTAAGCATCTTCTCCAAATTCTTTTTTAAATTTCTCAAACTCAATATAATAGGGGTCGTCTTCTGGAAGGAGGGCTACGTAATTATAGTCAAGTTCTACATCCTTAGCCCTGTAGGCCATAAAAGTTGTAAAAGATGCGATAATTAGTAAAATGACAATTCTGTAATGTAAGATAATCCTTGCAAACCGTTTCCACATAACCCTAAAAATAAGCTTTTTTGAAGCGCAAAAGTAATAATAATCCCTTATAAATTAATGATTCCTCTGCTAAATTCTATTGGTGCATGTTGTATAACAGAAATGGATGCACAAGATACAAAAAAATACTACCAGCATCTCATCTGCGGCTATTTAATTGATTTTATAGTTGAAAGGCTGTTTCATCTAAATTGTATAATTGATTCTAAGTTAGGCAGTTAATTTTATTATGGATTCCAGATTGGCAGAGGTTATAGCGTTTTATGCAAAAGTGTGTAACTTTGGGTAAGTAAGCTATTCAAATTTTTAAATTATAAAAACAGGTGAAAAGCAAGGGGAATACTCTTTTTGTTGTGACTGATTTTTGGCTCGCAAATAGAAGCAAACTTTTTTCTTTTATAAAAGAAAGAGTTTCTGACCATTTTGCCTCTGAAGATATTTTGCAGGATTTATATTTAAAACTACACCTTTCTGCCGGAAAAATTAAAAATCCGGAAAAATTAAAAGCATGGGTCTATCAGGTTGCCAGAAACACAATTGGCGACTATTATAGAACTAAATACCGATTTGCTAATAATGTAGAATTGCATGATTTTAAATCGGTTAGCTATAGTGCAGATGAATCTCACAAGTTAAATAAAGTAATAGACTCATTACCAGAGAAATATAGAGAACCACTTGTTCTGGCCGACATCAAGTGCCTTCCTCATGAAGAGATAGCTGAATTGATGGAGCTTTCATTGTCTGCAACGAAATCGAGAATCCTAAGAGCACGAAAAATGCTGGTTGAAGCAATGAAACAACACTGTGTTTTTAAGGTTGATAAATACGGAAATATCATTGAATGCCAGAATAAAGACGGTGAAATATGCTTTGATCCAGATTTAGAATAAAATTTTTAAGTTTTTTTGAATCTTTCTTCCATCTTCTCCGACTACCCCAATAGCTAAAGTTAATTTATTAAATATTTGGTTACTGCATTTAGAGTATAAGCTCTTGTGTAGTAGCTTGTTTTAAACAATTGTAATATGAATAAAATTATTTTTTTAATCCTAATGTTAAACATTACACTTATCTCGGCCCAGGAAAAGCCGAACTGGGAAGTTGAACTAGGTTTTGGAGTATTCAAATCGTCGTTAAACTATCAACCAAACGAAATTGCATTTAATCCGGTTTTTAGTAAATGGGAAAGAATTAATCAGCAACCTGATTTGTATGATGTTAATGATTACCAGGCATTGCAATCCTATGCATTTGATTTAAACATACAGGCTGATGCAATGTTCAAATACAAAAAATATTTTATGATAAAGCTAAGTTACATTTATTCGAACACACTTGGCATTGGTGGAACTGGCAATATTGCTTATGAAGAAATTAGTTCTGGAGTAATGCATAGTGAATCGAAGGAAATTAACTATTCGTCACACCAGTTTAATTGGTTTATTGGTCCTAATATTCCGATAGGGGAGGCTGGACCAGATATTTTTATGGGTTTTAGCATGATGTCTCCAACGCTTGTTTCTTATAATGAGGAGTTTACTAAGTCGGAAAATGGAATCTTCACAAGAGATTACAATATGAAGTTTTCGGGCTTTTTTGGAAATTGTAGAATGTTATTGGGAATGCAGGTGCCAATAGGTGAAAGATGGAAGTTGGGAAGTGAAATGGTTTATTCTTTTTTTAATGGAGTGAAGCTTAAAAGCGGAGACATTACTGATAATAGCTTTAAATTTCCTGAGATGAGGTGGTTCTTTACAATTCGCTATAAAATAAAATAAGAATTATTGAGTTCACTATTGATCTATTTGGCATTTTTAGTTCTTTTGCGAAAATATCAATAGTGAACTCAAACAAAATTCTTATGATTTTAAAAAAGCTTAAAACCCAGCTAAGAAAAAGAAAATTCTATATTAAACTAATTAAAAGAGTCGTTCTTTTTTCTGTTTTGGCAATAGCTTTTTCACATATTCTGGTTGAACAAACTACTAAAAAGCAAATTTTTTCATCGATAGATGCTTTGCCTGAAAACCACGTTGGCCTTTTGTTGGGAACCAATAAATACCTGGATAATGGAAATGTTAACAGGTATTATAAATACCGAATTATTGCTGCTGCACAATTATACAAACGTGGAAAGATTAAATACATCATTGTTAGTGGGGATAATGGCCGAAAAGGATACAATGAACCTGCTCAAATGAGAGATGATTTAATAAAAAAGGGGGTTCCTCGAAGCCATATTTTCCTTGATTATGCTGGTTTTAGAACGCTTGATTCAATTGTTAGGGCCAGAGAAATATTTGGACAAACAGAAATTACCATCATATCACAACCATTTCATAATAAACGGGCTTTATTTATTGCCAGAAATAAGGGAGTAGAGGCCGTTGCATTTAATGCAAGAGCTGTCAGCAAAAGAGAGGGGTGGAAAGTTCACTTTAGGGAGATGTTTGCCAGGGTTAAGTTGTTGATCGACTTATATATCATCAATAAGCAGCCTAAGTTTTTAGGAGAAAAAGTTGAAATACCAGAATAAAATTTGGCAATTAAAGGTATAAGCAATAAAAAGGTTAAACTTTGTAGTAGGCTCTAATGCTTTATACAGCTAAATTGACAGGATTGATTGGATTGAATAAAGTTTGCTGCAAAATCAATCTGTTAATCCAATCAATCTTCATCAATCTGGCTTTTATTTAAAGCAATTTATCAATTTCGTCAACCGGTTGACCCCAAATAGCTTTATTGCCTTTGACAATAATAGGTCGATGGAGCAATTTAGGATTCTCAGCAATTATTTTTATCCACTCATCATCGCTGAATTCTTTTCCTTTATATTCAGTTTTGTACAATTCTTCATGTGTACGAATCATTTCTTTTGGCGATTTGCCCAACTTTTTAAAAAGATCTTTTAGCTCATCAACCGATAATGGATTTTTTAGATAATCAATTACCTCTGTATCAATTCCTTTCTCTTGTAAATGTTGAAGTCCGGCACGGCTTTTACTGCATCTTGGATTGTGATATATTTTCATGTTTAATGTTTTATTTAACAATTTTACAAAAATAGTTGTTTTTCCGAACTATTTCTTCTCCACTTTTCTTAAAACAATTCTAAAGATAGTTCCTCTGCCTGGTTCTGAGTATTTTATAAATATTTTTCCTTTGTGATAATCTTCTATGATTCTTTTGGTCAGTGAGAGACCTAATCCCCAACCTCTGAGTTTAGTGGTGTAACCAGGTTTAAAAACATTCTTAAATTTCGATTTTGGAATTCCTTTTCCTGTATCAGTGAGGTCAATAAATACGGAGTCTTCGTTTTCGGAAACAGCAATGGCTATTTCACCAATATTATTCATGGCATCAAGTGCATTCTTCCAGAGGTTTTCAATTACCCATTCAAATAGTTCTACGTTTACAGGGGCAATAATTTCTTCTTCATCAGAAAATTCCTGTTCAAAATGAACCCGAGATGATGTTCTTGTTCTTAAATAATCCGAGGCATTTAGCAAAACTTTGCAAATATTAACCTCTTTAAGTATTGGAGCAGAACCAATTCTGGAAAATCGTTCCGTTATTTTCTCAAGCCGATTGACGTCTTTACTAACTTCGTTTACCAACGTATTATCGCCTTCGCGCGATTTTAACAGTTCCACCCAGGCCAGGAGTGACGAAATAGGTGTGCCTAACTGATGTGCAGTTTCTTTTGACATTCCCACCCAGAGCTGATTTTGCTCTGCTCTTTTTGAAACGGTGAGAGCAAAATAAACAACCGATAAGAAGAGCAGGATAATAAAAAACTGTAAGTAAGGATAAAAGTATAGGTCTGTAAGTAATACCGAATCTTTATAGTAGATGTAATTAACCTGATTGTCAGACAGTTCTATTTTTATTGGCTCGTTCTGGTATTTCATCTCCTCAAGCTCTTGCATTAGATACTCCTCATCTTTTTCTTTTTGAGGATCGAGGTTCATTGAGTTGATTATTTTGCCCTCACCATCCACCAAAATTCTTGGAATGGTTTTGTTTTCTGTCATAATTTTAAACATATACAGCGAAACATCACCGGTAAGAGGTGTTTCCTGCATTTCCTTGTTGGCCTCGGCCCAAATTTGCATTTTGTGCCGCTCCTCTACTTCAAGTTTATGAACCAAACTATTGGTATACCACATCGAAGCTCCTGAAATTACCAGTGCAGAAAGCAAGATGAAAAACTTCCCTTTATTTTGAATCAGATTGAAAAACATTATCAGTGTTGTTTAAAAATCGTAATAATAGTTATTTATATTGGTTTTTATCCCAACAGAATAAAAGGTTTTTCTTTCTGAATTCAGTTGGTTACTGTTTTCTCTAATATGTAAGGCCATAAAAAAGCGCATGTTTGTGGCAGGATTTATTGTAAAGCTAAGTTCTGAATATAGATGAATCAATTCGTTTTTTATGCCTTGTCCCGGAGTGTTGCCAGTATGTGATAAAATTCCTGTTTGTATTTCATTTGGCAAAAAGATATTGCTGCCAAAATTTGTTGAGGATGTATCTATACTATTGATCAGGTAACTGCCCCTGACTTCAAGCGAAAAATCTTTAAAGCTATATTTTGCTGTTGCTAAAAGTTCTTTTAAACCCGAACCATTTGGATGAGTAACAGGTTGATTATAATGAGAATATGACTGTTGAACATCCTTGTAGGCATAAGTGTAAGGAGAAATATAATTGAATTCACCATGAACAAACAAAGTATGATTTCTTAATTTTTGATGGAACAAATCGAAATGCTTAAATCCTATTTGGAAGGCGTAATTATTATTTGCTGAAACATCTGCATCAATGTTGTCAACAGCAAGTTGCCCAAAAACCTGTGCAAATTTGTAGATTTTTATTCTTGAATTTAGCCCCAGTAAAATATTTTCCTTGCTGTTTAATCCATAAATCGGAACGCGTGAAAGAATAATAGGATTAAAATAGTTAAGATTAAAGTTGTGTTTTTCTTCAGGTGTATTTCCTGGCCACATTACACTTTCAAAAAGTCCGAATTCGAATCCTGGTTCTGGAGTCCAACTCAGGTAAGAAACGGATCCATATTTCCTCTGATGATAGCTGTAGTAAGCTCCCTCAAAAAGTTGATATTGATTCCATAATACGGTATATTGAAATTTTTCAAACGTTGCAGAAAATCTTAAATAAGGATAATTAAAAGAATTATCAGAAAGCAACAAAGATCTGTAACCTTCGCCTATGAAATGTTTATAATGACCAGCCTGGATGGTTATGTTTTTGGATGCTTTAATGGTAAAATAAGCACTGGCTTTGGAAAAGTCAAACTTGCTGTTGCCCAGGATTTTTACAGCACCTTGCCCCGGTGCTACTCGGTGCTCATTTACATAATCAGTTATGTAAGGGGCAAATCGTGCTTCGTTTTCATAAAATGCAGTGTAGAAAGAGATTCTCTTACCCATATCTCCTTTGAATTCAATTCCTCGTGTATTATTGTAAAATGTTTGATTGTAATCAGGGCTTTTTTTATAAGTCAAATCAAAAAGCGGATTTATTTTCAGGTTGAAGTTTTTCGAATGATGGATAATAAAATCCTCCGTTCGTACTTTTCGATAGATCCGTTTTGCCTTAAATCTATCCGAAAACAGTTTGTCTCTTGCTTCTTTGTAACTAATTGAATCAAAAATAGTATGATTTTCAAGTTCAGATTGTATTAATGGTTTAAACCCAGAATGAATCAACTCTTCTGATTTATTTATTTGTGCATTAATATTCTGCTGCGAGAAAAATTCAAGTTTGAGGTTTAAATGTTGCGATAAACATTTTCCCAGACCTGAAAATAATAAGAGAGAAAGTATTCCCAGCTTGATTAAAACTTGTTTCATTGGTTATTGTAAATGTATCTATAAAAGTAATGAGTATTTTATGAATAAAAAAAGCCATCTGCATAGCAGATAGCTTTTACCTAATTTGATAACCGGATGACTACATCAAAATGTAGTTCAGCATTTATTAATTTTTAGTTTTAGAAGCTGATTAGAGTTATACCTACAGAAACCGGATACAATTCAGGACCTCTATCTTTCTGGAATAGAGGAACTAAGTCGTAATTAGCAAAAACTCTTAGAAATCCAAAACCAACACGGGCAGTAAGACCATATCTGAATGTATTCATTAAGAAATCTGATCTGGTTTTATCCTTGAATTTTCCGCCATCTAACTCATACTTTTGTTTTGACCATGATAATACTTTTACTTTTCCCACAATACCACCGCTGATGTAAAAGTTGGGTTTGTGTAATTGAATCTCTAAAAGTAATGGCATGGTAAAACACCATGTTGCAATTTTATTTTTATCAAAAGTAACATCAGGTACTGGTGTTGCAACAATTTTATTGTCAATTTCTTCAAGTGTTACATCATTGCGGAAGTGGTAATTGTTAAAATCAGTACCTAACCCGGTTACAAGCCCCACATTTTTTCCGAATGGAATATTGTATTCGCTGAAATTGATTGAGAACCCCCAAGAACGTCCGGCATCTAACTCAAAGTTGCTGTTCTCATCATTAAAAGTGTATTGGTTGTCTTTGTTGATGTAGTTATTTAGGCCAAGTTCGAAACCTGCCCAATGACCTCTGAATTTTTTCTTTCTTCCAAAAGGAGATAAATTGTCCCAGTCTTTTGGCCAGTCGCTATCAAAATCCCAATCAAATTTCTCTTTTTTTGTCCAGTCAGGATCGTTTTCCCAGTCGCGATTTTCATCTAATTCGTTGTCAATGTCGGCAATTCCTTTTTGCAGAGCTTTTACTTCTTTTTCCAGCTCTTTGATGTTTTTTTCGCTATCTTCCTGAAGAAGCTCTAGTTCCATTTTTTTTCTTTGAGCAGCATCCTTAGTTACCTGATCTTCATCTGAATTTAAAATTTGTTTTTGTTCTTCAATTTGCTCCTTATGTTTTTCTATTAAGGCTTGTTGTTTTTCAAGTTCTTTTTCCTTGTTTTCCAATAGCTTTTCAAATTCTTCTTTTCCCTGCTCAAGTTTTTCTTTTTTTGTTTTCGACTCATTATTCTTTTTATCTATAATAATGACTTTAGTATCTCCTAATTTAATTTTGGTGGTATCATTTTCCTGTGAGTACATATTTAATCCCCAAAATATTGCTGCAAAAATTAAAATTGTCTTTTTCATAATTCAATAAATTGTGTTTGTCATTTTATTCTATGACGAACGGGTAGATTAATTTGTTACAAATGAATGCAAAAAAACATTTTATAGAAGATGGTGTTGTTTAAGTGTCTGAAAATCAATGACTATTAATTTGATTGGGGAGACTGATGGGCAAGTACTGAAATTATTTACTGAATCAATATAATATTGTGTGAAATTCAACTTAACAATAAAATAATATTTCAAGTATTTGACGATTTTACTTTACTTTCTTTATGTTAAAAAATCTTAATATCAAAAGAAAACGTAGTTTTATAAAAAAACTATTAAACTTTAACACTTTTTCTTTTCTGTAACCGTTTTGAAGATAACTTTGGAGCAACCTTTAATTTGTGTTAAATGTCTTTGGTTAAGGAAAAGTGTTGAAACAATTTTTAGAAACGCACGTATAAGCTAATTGTAAGGGTTACAAGCCAAAGAAATTCAGGTATAATATTTGCAAACAATGAATTGGAGATAAAAAAAAGTTTTATATCTGGATAAAATCAATCAAATTTGCCGAACAAAATATTTTTGCATGAATAAGTATTTAACAATTTTGAGTTTTGTAGTGGTTTTTATTCTTTTGCCTGCATTTGTCCAGAATGCAATAGCACAAAGTACTCCACCACCTCCTCCTCCACAAGATGTTCCAATTGACGGTGGTCTTGGATTTCTGTTAGCTGCTGGTGTTGCCTATGCTGCGAAAAGATTATACAAAAGCAGGGATCAGGAGGTTTAGCTCTTTCTTTTCTTTAATTACCGATTTAGATTTAATTATCGAATATCTCATTAAGGACTTTCAACGATTTAATTTTCCCTACTTCTGGTAAATGATATCGATAATAGTTTATTAAAGCATTTAGTAATTCTGTTCTTCGTTTCCGGGACAATTTTATTTTTCCTAAAAATTGAAAACCAGTATGTGAAATTTGACTCAACAGCACGCTTAATTCATTACTTAACGAAATTTCTTCTGTTTCTTTAAATTTTGAATAATAACCATCGCGTAAGTTGAAATAGCAGTTTTGTTCAGAGTAATTATTGTCAGGGTAAAAACCCAGAAATTTACTGAGTTCGTACAAAAAGACAATGTGAAAGTTCGATGCACCCGTTCCGCTTTGGTCAAGTAATTGAATACTACTTGAAAGAAATTCAAAAAGTGGTTGATTGGTTTCTTCTTCTTTTAAAACTTTTGTAAGAAATTCTGCTAAAAACAAAGCAATGCTACTTTTAGTAATATTGAATGGAATGTCGTAAAACAATGGATTGTTAACCAGCTCTTTACACTGCTGAATTTCTCTGTTTTGCTTGTACTGGATGTCTATATTTATAAGAAATAGTGGCTGTAGGATGCTTTTTTTTGAAACAGATTTTTTGCTTTTTGAATGTCTAATCATCACAGATAATCTTCCAAATTTCTCAGTATAAAAATGGGTAATTGAAGAATTATCGGAGTATTTTATAGAATTTAAAACAATGGCCCGAGTTTGCTCATACATGACTAATTGATTACTAAAAATTTCAGAACTTTTGTTTTATCTCCGTTTTCGTCTGTGCAAAATACAAGATAAACACCAGTACTCACTCTTCGGCCGCTATAGTTTTTACCATCCCAGATTGCCTGGCCACCAAAAGCAGTGGTTTCATAAACTATCTGACCAGCAATGTCTGTTATTTTTACATTTACATTGGATGCTAAACCAGTTATGGTTATTGGTCCGGTATAAGTTTCTCTTACCGGGTTAGGATAAACATAAGGGTTTGAAAAATTGTCGTCACCTTCGGTTGCTGTTCCTTTATACGAAACCATACCTTTATCTGTGCCAATAAAAACCTCACCTGTTTTACCATTTATGCTAATTGCGGTAATAAAGTTCGAAATTAACGGACTATTGGTTTTATTAAAGTGTAGAATTTCTTCCTGCCCATCTGCAGACATCAAAAATAGCCCTGAACTTTCAGTGCCAAACCACTTTCTGTTTGCTCCATCAACAGCAATTGCCGTAATTTTTTCTGATGAAAGCAGGTATTGAACGATAGTATCATTTGATTTATCTACCACCTTTATTCTGTCAGCATAAAAATTTTCACCAGTGAACACATTTTGTGGATTGTAATAGGTGAAAACACCCTGATCTGTTCCAATCCAAATTACTCCTTCTTCATCCTCGGCCAGGGAAAATACTTCATTGGTAACCACTTGTCCATTGGCATCAAAGAGTGAAAATCTTCGATATTGGTCATCATCTGTATCATCTGGAGTCAGATTGTCATCGAATGCAAATAAACCACCGCCTCTTGCTAACTGGACCCACTTATGATTGTATTGGGTGTTAATTATTTCGCCAATAGGTCCATAATTACTTATCCCATTGTATGAATAACTGTACCAATCACCTTGTGCAGTTTTTACCGAAATTGGTTCGTTTACACTAGAATTGGTTACATAAAGATTTTGGGCTTCGTCTAAAACCATTCCACCAATATTTATTTCATTCTCACCAGGAGTGCTGCTTTTCAGTGTACTGTTTGTTTCGTTGTAATTGGCTGTCAGTTGGTTGTTTTCAAAAACATAAACGCCCGAACCCCATGCTCCTGCAAATACCTGTGATGGATTGTATGGATTTACCATAATTTTCAAAAAATCACGTGTTTGAGGTTCCCATAATACGTTCCAGTGCCATCGTTCATCAACAAATGAATACATTTCTGCGTACCGATATAATTTCCCCCATGTAGCGTTTACACCACCACCTGCAACCCAAACCTGGTTATTAAATGCATCAATGTCGGCTACATGGTTAGTGAGTGGCCCGTTTGGGACAGCACTCTGAAAATCACCAGCTTTTCCAAATACAAGACCTAAGGAGTTGTCAGCAATATAGAAATTTCCTTGTTCATCACTTGTGCAGTCATTTGGTTCTGGTATGGCAAACGTGTAGTCTGAAATATTTGTGTTTTCGGTTAAGTTACCATTCAAAACTTTTACGATATTTTGTTCGACTAAAAACAGTTTTCCCTTTGTATAGTTAACTTTTTTAATGAAAGTACCCAGGTTATAAACTTCGTTCCATGCCGTGCCATTTTTTTTATAGATAATTGAAGTGGTATCAGCTGAATTATAATAACTAGCAAGTAGTTGAGATTCAAAATTGACTATGTAAGTATACTGTCCATCAGGAAAATCAAGCGTACTTATTTTTTGCCACACATGAAAATCAACCAGGTTTGCGGTTTTAAAGTTTGCATAATAAATGCCAGAAGCTGTAGCTGCATAAATATTATCACTTTCAAATGCAATGCTGTTTACCTTAACGGATGAGGCATTTTGTCCAATATAGTAAGTGTCTTTTACCTCCTTTCTGTCCAAATCAATCACAACAATTCCAAAACCACAAGCCAGATAAGCATAATTACCTTGAAATTCAATGTGATATATTTTTTTATCACCTTGAATGGCCTTGTGCTTTATATCACTTAGGTTGCGGATGTTATTTCCTTGAATCAAGTCAATATTTGCGTTTTCGTAAGCAACAACAAGCATGTCTTTTTCAGAATTGTATCTTAAAGCACATGGTTGAATGTCTGACAGCCCATTTGTGCGCGACAATTTCTCAACACTGTTGTCTTTTAAATTGTAATAGAATAATGCATAGGGAGTTGCACAAAACACCTTGTCTGTTGTTTTGGTGACCAGTTTTGCCTGAACATACGGGAAATGATCCCGCCATCCTCCAATAGGGACTTGAGCAACTGATTCATTTACAGCGAAAAATAAAATAAATGCGAGTGTAATTATTGATTTTATCATGCTTTTGTGTATCCGACATTTAGGAAACTTCAAAATTACAGTTTTATTGTAGAATTAATATGGCTAATGTTTAATTTCTGAAAGAAGGAAATCAACCAGTTTTTTTACAGCCAGGCCTCTATGACTAATTTTGTTTTTTTCATCTGCCGCCATTTCGGCAAAAGTAATATCATAGCCATCTGGCACAAAAACAGGATCGTAGCCAAAGCCTCCTTCACCTTTTTTCTCTTTGATGATTGTGCCATTAACAATTCCTTCAAACTGATGTTTTTCCCCATCGATGATCAATGAAATTACTGTTTTAAACCGTGCTTTTTTGTTTGTTTTTTCTTCTAATTCGCTTAAAACTTTTGCTATGTTTTTGTCCATATCCTTTTCTTCTCCGGCGTAACGGGCAGATACAACACCAGGCCTTCCATCCAGTGCTTCTACCTCAAGACCTGTGTCATCTGCAAAACAGTTTTTGTGGTATTTGTCGAAAACATAAATAGCTTTATCCATTGAATTTTCCTCAATTGTCGGACTTTCTTCAGGGATGTCTTCATCGCATCCAATATCTTTTAGACTAAGTAGTTTAAACTGTTGACCAAGAATCTGTTGCAGTTCTCTTAACTTGTGCTCATTATTTGTTGCAAATACTATCTCCATCATTTTATTTAAGATTTAGAAACAAAAAAATGCAAAATTGGTGAAGTATGCAAAGGAATAAGTAATTTAGAAGTTAGAAATTAGTTATTAGAACTTAGATTTAGATAAAATATAATGTTAGGAGCATGTATAGGTGATATTGTTGGTTCTGTTTATGAACGTAAATCAATAAAAACAATAGAATTTGAATTATTTGTTGAAGATTCTGACTTCACTGATGATACTGTTTTGACAATAGCCACAGCAGATTGTATTTTGCAAAACGGAAATTATACCGATTTCTATAAAAATTATGGGAAAAAATATCCTTTTGCTGGCTATGGAGGAACTTTTCAAAACTGGATATTCGCTGAAAATCCTCAACCTTATAACAGTTGGGGCAATGGCTCTGCGATGCGGGTAAGTCCTGTTGCTTATATTTTTGATAATATTGATGATGTGCTAGCTGAAGCCAATAAAAGTGCCAAAGTCACTCATAATCATCCTGAGGGAATTAAAGGGGCACAAGCAATTGCAGCTGCTGTATTTTTGGCAAATAATGGTACCGACAAAAAAGGAATAAAAGATTACATAGAGAAGAAATTTGGTTACGACTTGAATCGAAGAATTGATAATATACGGAAGGATTATAAATTTGATGTTAGTTGCCAGGGCTCTGTTCCTGAGTCGATTATTGCATTTTTGGAAAGCACTGATTTTGAATCAGCTATTCGTTTAGCAATTTCTTTAGGTGGTGATGCAGATACCCTGGCTGCCATGGCTGGTTCCATTGCGGAGGCATTCTACAAAGAAATTCCGCCATTACTGCTAAATGAATCCAAAAGCAGGTTGCCTGAAGAATTCTTAAAAGTGATTGATGATTTTTTTGACAAGTATGTATTAAAATGATTTATTGCGTTGAGTTATTTTGAGACAAATTGTATTTATTCAAATATCACTACAGAAAAAAATAATTAAATGAGAATTTACCATTTACGAAGTGCCACATTAATAATAGAATCCGGTAATGATTTTATATTGGTAGATCCCATGCTTGGAGATGTTGGCTCGCAAATGTATTACACTTTTTTCAGGTTTCAGGCGAGAAAGAAGAACCCCCTCGTTCCTCTTCCAAAAGATAGTGAAATGCTGTTAGAAAAAGTCACTTATTGCCTGGTTTCTCATAAACATGCTGATCATATTGATAATGCTGGTATTCAGTTTTTAAAGGATCGAAATATCCCTGTTTTTTGTAGTAATAGGGATAGAGAATATTTTGTTAAACAGGGGCTAAATATTGCTTCTGCCTTAAATTATTGGAAAAAAGAACCATTTATAGATGGTTTTATCACAGGTATTCCTGCAAAACACGGTTATGGCTTTATTGCCAGGCAAATGGGAAATGTAATGGGTTTTTATATTGAATTACCAAATGAACCATCGGTTTATATTAGCTCTGATACCGCTTATACTGATAATGTTGAAAAGGCCTTGAAAGAGCTACTTCCGGCTGTAACTGTTGTTGCTTGTGGTTCAGCACAGTTAGACCTAGGTAAACCTATTTTAATGAGTATGGAAGATATTCTAAAGTTTGTAAAGAACTCTCCGAAAAGGGTTATTGCTAATCATCTTGAGGCATTAAATCATTGTCCCACCACAAGAGAGCAACTTAAAACTGAACTAGGCAGGAATAATCTCCTTGAAAAAGTATGGATTCCAGATGATGGCGATAGTATAGAGTTTGTTTAAATGTTTGAATAACAGGCTACTACTTGACGTAATGCCATAAGTACGAAACCGAAGTACTATAATAAGAAGTCCCAAAAAGATTTAAATGATTCATGTAATGATAGAGCAAATAAAGCTTTTCGCGATATTCCCATCCATCTTTTAATGGATAGGTTTGCTGGTAAGAGGTGTAGAAATCATATGAAAAGCCTCCAAACATTTTTGTCATTGCTAAATCCGCCTCGCGATGACCATAATAAGCAGCCGGATCAATTAGTACAGCTTTGCCATTGCTGTCGCATAAAAAATTTCCACTCCATAAGTCGCCATGCAAAAGGGTAGGGGCTTCTTCACTTCCGTTTAATATTTCATGAATTTTTCCTTCTAAAAGATTTACGCCCTTTCGTAATTCATCTGTAGCATAGCCATTTCTTTCGGCCATTTTATATTGAGCAAGAATTCGTTTTTGGAAATAAAATTCTGCCCAATCAGTTGTTTCAGAGCCTTTTGCAATATTGTATTGCGGAGTAGCACCTATGTAATTGTCTTCAAAAAAGCCGAAGCTTTCTGAGGTGTGTTTGTGCATGTTGGCAAATGCTGCCCCAAAATCTTTAAAAAAACTGCTACCTCTGCCACCTTGCTGAATATGTTCAATTAACAGAAAATTTTCATCTGCAAGAATTACTTTTGGTATTCGTATGCAATTTGGTTTAGCCAATTCTTTTAAACTATTTCCTTCCTTTAAAAACATTCCGGGAGCTCCCAAATGAGTTTTTAGAAAATATTGCTTGCCGGATTCAGTTAGCAGGTTTCTTGAATCAGCAATACAGCCTCCCGAAACTGAGTTGGCACTTTTAATTTTTTCGCCAAGGAAGTCTTCTACTTTGGATTTAAGGTTTGAGTTCATGGTTAACTTTTGTGACTGGTATAATTTTATAATGCACTAATTTCCAATACACAAATATACAATGAAATTATATTTTATACTCTTCCCTTATTTCAGTTAATAGCCCTTCGCAGGCATCTTCCAGTAAATCAAGAACATGCTCAAATCCTTCTGCTCCACCATAATAAGGATCAGGAACAAAACCCGGGTTGCTGTTTGAGCAATAATCTGTCATTTTAGTAATTTTACCGGCCAGCGAAGCGGAAGGCAGGAATGATTTCATTTCTCGTAAATTGCTGTCATCCATGCCAATGATGTAATCAAAGTCTTCAAAATCAATAGATTTTATCTGGCGCGAAATACTTGTTAAATGAATGTCTCTTTTATTGGCATGACGTTGCATTCTTGCATCGGCAGGTTCTCCGGCATGGTAAGCAATGGTTCCTGCCGAATCGCAAATAATTTTATCCTGCAATCCTTCACGTTCAATGTAGGCGTTCATAACAGCTTCGGCACTGGGAGAGCGACAAATATTTCCCATGCATACAAAAAGAACTTTTACGGGTAGTTTTTGATTTTCCATTGTTGTTTATTTTTTTAGCGAAAATAAATTAAAAAATTATGATTAACTTCCACTAATTATTTGGACTGTAGTTTTTAAATGCACAAGGGGCTGTATCAAAAGTCTAATTCAATGCAATTTTACTTTCATTTCAACAACAAAATAGCGTATTTCAACAAGATTGAAAGCAGATTGATTGGATTGATGCAAGATTGAAAGAAAAATTTATGGCAAAACTAGTTTTGATACTGCCCCAAAATTGTATTCTAAATGGCAAGGTGAAAACACCTTGCTTGTGCAAAAATCCCTCTATGAGGGTTTCATTGCATTTTGTCGGGCTTTTTGAACAAGAATATCAAACTCCGGTAGCGTCCTTAGTTCCTGAAAATAGCCAATGTTCTCTAGCTTTCTGAAATCATGAAAACCATAATTAATGGCTTTTTGCAGATGTTCCATTGCTAAGTCTTTTTTACTTTCCATCATTGCCTGGCAGGCTTTAAAACACTCCATGTCCGGATTATGAGGTTCCACTAATTCATAAATATCAATAAACCCATTATAAGCAGATATGTTTTGTGAGTTTACAGCCTGTTCGGTATACAAGTAACTAAGCATACCAATAAACCCAAGAAGTCGCTTGTTAACATGACTTTGGGCTGCATTTTTCTTAAGGTGATTAATTTCTTCTTTGATTTTAGCGAAACTGTTTGATTTAAAGTTATTTAGGATGTTTTCCTGATCGTTATGTTCTTTCTCTTTTTCTGCCTTTTCAAGGTTTAATCCTTCTTTAATTGTTGGGTTTTTTAGCAATGCATTATAACTTTTCTGATAATCCGAAATATCATATAATCCGTCTAAATCTTTCAGTAAAATGTTGTAAAACTGGTACGCTTTTAGGTTCTCGCCTTTCATAAGTGCATTGTTAATTGTATCGGCATAACTAGCTGTATAATCTCTCACCAGGTTATCATCAATAGCCAGTTCACCTTTTTTCATATTCATTAAATCTAACCACTCAATTGCTTTTGCAAGAACCTCTTGTGGAGGCCACTCATGTCCACCATCAAAAGTCAAGAGCTGGTTGGTGAAGTCATTTTCGGTCATTGCTTTATCAAGCGTTTTCATTTCCTGGTAATTGAAATCGTTTAGGCCAACAATTCCAATAAAATCAAACTTTTTACCAATTTCCTGTCCCACTGATGGCATTCCTCCTGCACAACCAATGACTCCTTTTACACCTCCTTTATAAATTGCTACAGAAGCTGCAATTCTTGCTCCTCCCGAAAAACCTGCAGAATAAATCCTTTTCTGATCAATTGAAAATCGTCCCATCACATCTTCCCATAAGCTATTGATTACAGGGTTAATATCTTTTAACCCATTTCTTGCATCATTTGAGGCAACAATGATGTAACCAAACTTTTCGGCTGCATTTTTAAATTTTGAAACGGACAAATAACCTCTTGCCTGTGCATCAAAAGTTATGATTACAGGATATTGCTTTTCTGTATTGTAAGATGATGGAAGGTAGTAGGCATAAGTGTGCCCTGGGTTACTTCTGCATTCCTGGGAACTTATTATTGTACCTGCTGTTAATTTGTTTGGTTCAGTTGTTTCATCCTGTTCTTTGGCTGATTCATTATTTCCGCATGAAATGATGAAAAGTACAGCTATAAAATTGATTGCACGAAAAGTATTTTTCAAAAGCATCTTAAAATTCATTTGTTTTGACTTTGTTACAAAAAAGAATTTCCAAACCTGCTGGCCTGGAAATTCAAAATTCTAAAATTTATATAAATCTAAAATAAACCATGTATTTCAGCATCAATGCGGTCGATTATAAAACTTAAATCTTTTGGATTTCCTTGAAAATCAAGGTTGTTGACATCAATTATCAGAAGTTTTCCTAAATCGTAACCTTCAATCCATGCTTCGTAACGCTCATTTAACCGGGTCAGATAATCCAACCTGATAGTATTTTCATAATCCCTTCCCCTTTTTTGGATTTGATTTACCAATGTTGGCACTGATGCGCGTAAATAAATCAATAAATTAGGCGGTTCAACCAATTTGCTCATTAATTTAAACAGCGAAAAATAATTATCAAAGTCACGCGTAGTCATTAGACCCATTGCATGTAAGTTGGGTGCAAAAATGTGTGCGTCTTCGTAAATTGTTCTGTCCTGAATAACCGTTTTTCCTGACTGACGAATTGAAAGCACCTGGTTAAAACGACTGTTTAAAAAATAGACCTGAAGGTTAAATGACCAACGTTGCATATCTTCATAAAAATCATTCAAATAAGGATTGTCATCGACATCCTCGTAATGTGCTTCCCATTTGTAATGGTGTGCCAGTAAGGTAGTTAGCGTAGTTTTTCCTGAGCCAATATTGCCCGCAACTGCTATGTGCATGATGCTTAGTTTTTGTCCGTAAAATCTTGTGTCCGAAAGTACTTAATTTTTTAAATAGTTACAAAAGGTTTTCAAATAAGTTCTCCAATATAAATCTATCCATAATGACTAATTTCAATGGTAATTGCCTGATTTAATGAGTGAAACTATAACGGAATATTTCCGTGTTTCTTTTTCGGCAATTTATCTGCTTTATTTTCAAGCATTTTAAATCCGGCTATTAGTTTCTCGCGGGTTTGTTCGGGTTTAATTACCTCGTCAATATATCCACGAGCAGCAGCAATGTATGGATTTGCAAATTTATCATTGTATTCCTGTTCCTTCTCTTTCCATTTGACTTCTTTATCAGTTGCTTCCTGGATATCTTTTCTGAAAATGATTTCAGCCGCTCCTTTTGCACCCATTACGGCAATTTCAGCTGTTGGCCAGGCATAGTTCAAATCAGCGCCAATGTGCTTTGAGTTCATAACATCATAGGCTCCGCCATATGCTTTACGTGTAATCACTGTGATACGTGGCACTGTAGCTTCAGAAAATGCATACAGTAATTTTGCACCATTAGTTATTATTGCGTTCCATTCCTGGTCAGTACCTGGCAAAAAGCCCGGGACATCTTCAAAAACCAGGAGTGGAATATTAAAAGCATCGCAAAAGCGCACAAAACGGGCAGCTTTTTTCGAGGAATTAATATCAAGCACCCCTGCTAAATAAGCAGGTTGGTTGGCAACAATGCCTATGCTTCGCCCTGCCAATCTCGCAAATCCAACAACTATATTTTGGGCAAAATCTTTATTTACTTCAAAAAATGTTTTTTCATCAATAACATTGCAAATTACTTCTTTAATATCATAAGGTTGATTTGGGTTTTCAGGAATGATATCGTTCAAAGACGAAACGGTTTCATCTTTAGGCTCATACGTCATTTGTGGCGGAAGTTCCTCACAATTTTGTGGCAGATAGCTTAATAATTGCTTTACCTGGTTTAAGGTATCTACTTCATTTTCACCAACAAAGTGAGCTACGCCAGATTTGGTGGCATGAGTTTGTGCTCCACCAAGTTCTTCAAAACTTACTTCTTCATGAGTGACTGTTTTTACGACATTAGGCCCGGTAACAAACATGTAAGATGAATGGTCAACCATAAAATTGAAGTCAGTTATGGCTGGAGAGTAAACGGCGCCTCCCGCACAAGGTCCCATAATAGCCGAAAGCTGAGGAACCACACCTGAAATCAAAGTGTTTCTGTAAAAAATATCTGCATAGCCCGCAAGAGAAACAACCCCTTCCTGAATTCGGGCACCACCAGAGTCATTAAGGCCAATAATTGGTGCGCCATTTTTCATGGCCAGATCCATTATTTTTACAATTTTTTCGGCATAGGCTTCGGCCAAAGAGCCTCCAAAAACCGTAAAATCTTGTGCGAAGATATATGTAAGTCTGCCGTTTATGGTGCCGTAGCCTGTTACTACTCCATCGCCGAGTATTTTTTGCTCTTCGAGGCCAAAGTCAGATGAACGATGGGTAACAAACATTCCTAATTCCTGAAAGGAACCTTTATCAACTAAAATTTCAATGCGCTCACGGGCAGTAAGTTTTCCTTTTTTGTGCTGTGATTCAATTTTTGATTGTCCGCCCCCCAATTGGGCTTCACTTATTTTATCTTCAAGTAACTTAAATTTTTCTTTATTTAACATAGCATTAGTCAGTTAGGTTTTGGACTTCAAGATACTAAATATTGCAGAAATTTTGTTTTAATTGATTCAACGAAATTTTTTTGAATGAATAGTTTGATTTTGATTATGAGCCTGTTTAACACTAAAAGCAAATTGCTTTCCTTCATTTGCCCCATCCCAAAATGGGAGTGAAGCTTATCAAATTTGCTCCCATTTGGGTTGGGGTAAACAAATTGATTTTCTGTCACTTGCCCAATCTATAGGTGAACAGGCACCTAATTGGTAAGTCTGATTCATCTCAAAATAAAAAAGTGCCTAAATTATATTTTAGATGCTTTGGTTAACTTTGTTAATTGAGGGGGAGAATTATCTTAAAATAATTTTTTCTATATTAAATTTTGAACCTCTGCAAACTTATTGGGCCGGCTCCAATCATGTCTGTTTTTGTTCAAATATGGAATTCCTGACTCTAATTCTATCACTTCGTTGTATTTTACAACAAGTGTAATCCAATGTTTAGCTGAAAAGAAAGTCTGATAAAATTCATAATGTCCTTCTTTTCAATCAGCTGTTTATGAGTTAGTTAAAGTGGTTTTTGCTGAGGAAATATTTTGATGTATTAATTTATGACCATTAAATTCTGGATTCGGATTTGTACATTTGATGTATCCAAGTCTACCACCTTCTTCTAAATAAAAATATAAACTTAATTTGTGTTTGTAATACTGATAAACTAATTCATCTTTGTTGTCCCAGTATTCATCTATAATGTTATTCTGATTGGCCGAATATCAATTCTCCAATTCCTGAATTTGGTGGTAATAACATGTTTTGCGTATTTAAGGTTAGGTTGATTTGTGCTTTTTCTTAAAACGTATCGAATTAATATGTAATAGTCTGTATTGCTCTTGCCGGAATTTCCAGTGTTGCTGCAACTTCGCCCACATAAAGTTTATACGGAATTGCCCTGTCTGTTTGATTCATGACCACAGAGACCATTTTTCCGTCATCGTTTAAAAATGAAGTACTTAATAATTGGGTTCTACTCGGGGCTGAGCTTACACGTTTTGCTCCTGGCCTGATAAATTTTGAAAAATGACCAATGTAATAATACGATGGAGTATAAATCAGACTATCAATTCTGGTATCCGCATGTACTGGTGAAAAGCAAAAATTCTCTACGTGGTTGGGACCACCTTTTTCATCTAGCAAGATGTTCCAATCGGTCCAACCCACTGTTCCACAGTTGAAATCATTAATCATTGAGCGTCCGTATCTTTCGGCGTTGGGCCAAAATTGGTAGTGTGTTGAATCAAAAGATTCACTACATCCTTCTGTAAACATAAGTTTTTTATCCGGATATGCTTCATGTACCCTGGCAAGATTGTTGAAATTAGGTTCACTCCCAGACCATGTTTCATACCAGTGAAATCCTATTCCCCATGCGTATTTTGCTGCTTCAGGATCATCAAATATTGTATTTGCTCTGTGATTCATTAAGTCGCGGTTATGATCCCAAACAATGATTTTTTTATCACCAAGTCCCTCTTTTTCTAAAGTTGGGCCTAAATGGTTTTTAAGGAAATCTCTTTCTTCTTCTGCTGTATAAATACATGATTCCCATCGTTGAGTAGCCATTGGTTCGTTCTGTATGGTCAATCCCCAAATAGGCACTCCCTCACTTTCATAAGCTTTGATAAATTTCGCATAATATTGAGCCCATGCCTCATAAAATTCAGGTAATAATTTTCCTCCCTGCAACATGTTTTTGTTACTTTTCATAAATGCCGGGGGACTCCAGGGACTTACATAAAACAACAAAGAACCTGCTTTTTCTATGGCCTTTTTTATTAATGGTATTCGGTATTGCTTGTCATGCTCAATGGAGAAAGTTTTTAACTCTTTGTCTCCATCTTTGATGTAGGTGTAACTGCCTGTTCCAAAATCAGAACTATGTATTGATGTTCTTAATAATGTGTAATCAATTCCATCTTTACCATAATAGGCCGAAAGCAGCTCTTTTTGCTTGCTTTCTGACAGTTTTGCATAAACTTCGGCCGAAGCATCTGTTATTGCTCCTCCAATACCGATAAATGTTTGAAATGTTTTATTGGGATTAACGAAAACCGCTATTTCAGTTTCCAAAGGTTGGATTGCTTTTTCAAACTTTGCTTCACCAGTTAGGGTTAATCGCAAATTTGTGTCTTTTGCAGTAGTGTAAATCATTGCCTTTTTCCCATCAGCGTTAAAGCTTACGGTTTTCTTTTCGTGTTTTTGCTGAGTCGAACAGGCAATGGTTAATAGTATAAAAGTAACGATACCAAAAACAGTTTTCATGATTTCTTAAATCTCACAATTATTAATTCTTGCTAAGAAATGAATATTTAGGATTGGGAAATTATTGTGGTAGCTGTTTGGTGGAAATTTGCTTAATTAGTTTCTGTTTAATCTCTTGTTAGTTAATGATTTAGTCAGGAATGCTTTTTAAAAGAAAGTGGAGTTATTCAATAAAAGCACCTATCTTTTTTACATGATCTTCAAACTCATCTCGGGCAACGGCAGATTTATTTTTAATTTTTACACGGTAATTGTAAATTGTGTTAACTGAATATCTTAACAGCTTTGCAATTTTTGAGCTATCCGTAATCCCTAACCTGATTAATGCAAATATTCTTAGTTCAGTATTCAGTAACTCTCCATTTTTAAGTTTAATTTGCTCATTTTCAACTAAGAGATTGTTCAAATCTTTTACAAAGGTTGGATAAATACTCAAAAAAGTAGTATCGAAATTTTTATAATACTCACTTACTTCATAGTCAATTAGTTCTGTTGATTTTGTTTTTTCAAACAACTCTTCTACTTTTTTAGCAATAATCTGCTTATTCACCATTTTTCGGTAACTATCCAGCTTATTAATATAGTTTGAACAAATACTTAAAAAATTGGCAATGTATTGTTCCTTTACATGGTTAGATTCAAAAAGCTCATGATTCAAGCCATTTAACTCTTCATTTACATGGCGTAAATTTAGATTTAACTCTTTCAGTTGCTTATTAGCTGTTTGCACTTCGGCTCTTGTTTGCCTGATACGCTTCATTTGTCTGTAAATGTAGAGTATTGCAAATATGAGAATTAGACTTAAAATACTAATTATGAGGAGTGATAGCTTAAGGTTTGCTTTTTGTTCATCGTTTTTTATTTTGTAAGCTTCTGTAATTAAGGGTAGTATGCCAGATATAATAACAAACCTTAGCCTTGAGTTAAAAAAAAGTGCATCTTCATAGGCAAAATTTATATAAGCATAAGCTTTGTCAATGCTTTTTTCCCGATATAGAATTAAGGCCAGTTGCGCCAAAGATGCATTGTCTTTTATTGAAGCTTTTATATCGGATATTGCGGAGAGAGCAAGATATTTTTTTTGAAGTTCTGTGTTCTTTTCAATTTCATATATAAGAGCCCGCTCATAGGTAATCATAGAGTAGGTCCTTGTGTTTATTTCTGCTTTTTCAAGTCTTTTGTTGTTAAATTTTTTTGCTTCAAGCAATTGTCCCTCTTCTCTTAGCCTTACCTCCATTAACTCAAGGTACAAAAGCGAATTTTTGTCAAGAATTGAAAGGAGTGAATCAGTATATGCCGAGTATAAATCAGTGTATTTTAATGTGTTTGTTTTAAAACCCGAATAGTTTTTAAGTTCCTGATATACACTTCGATAATGCAAGTAGTATTCCGTTTGCAGTTCATCAGGCAGTTTGCTTTTTTTGATGTAATTCAGAATATCTACCGACTCTTTATATCTGCCTGATGCGGCAAGTAAATCTGCAAGATTTAACCTTGTTTGATCGAGGTATTTTGTTTTTTCTTTTTCAAAGGTTTCACACAATCTAAGGTTATGCTCAATGTAGTGCATTGTGGAATCAAAATTATAAGCTTCGTACTCCTTAATTATCTGATTGTGAATATAGAAGGTCTGCTCTGGCGAGTTTGACTGATTTTTTAATAGATCTTTGAGGTTATTTAAACGAAGCTCTTTTTGTGCATCAAACTCATTCCTTTTAAGCATTGTTTGTTCCAATTTAACCAGCAATGAATCCATCTCGTTACCTGCCAGCAACTTATTTGATGCCAGTGTTAAAAGCAGCAGAAAAAAAACATGCTTCATTGCAGTCATAGAAATTAAAATTTGACCAACTGCAAATATAGAAAAAATAGCTTAGTGTAGCGCAGACCCTTAGTTGTGGGTTTTCTTATATTAAAAGCCTGGCAATCAACTTCGATTACCAGGCTATTGGAATAATTACCTGGTGTGTTATTTTAGTATGAATGAGCTTTTTAATCCTTCTTTTGAGCTAGTGCCAACCATTACATCAAATTCTCCCGGTTCAACAATATATTTTCCATTATTGTTATAAAAGCCCAGCTCTTTATCGGTTAAATTAAAACTGATTGTTTTGCTTTCTCCCGGCTCAAGTTCTATTTTTTTAAATCCTTTGAGTTCTTTTATTGGGCGAACTACACTTGCAACTCTGTCTCTTATGTATAATTGTACAACCTCTTCACCTCTAGTTTTTCCAGTATTTTTAATAGTTGCACTTACTTTTATGTTTTTCTGGTCATTTGTATCAATTTTTAATCCTGAATAACTGAAAGTGGTATAGCTGAGACCAAAACCAAACGGATATAAAGGATCGTTTGATTCATCAGTATAATGCGACCAATAAACACCATGCTCTTGTTCAGGTCTTCCTGTATTGTATTTATTGTAAAATATTGGAATTTGTCCTACACTACGAGGAAATGATATTGGAAGTTTGCCGCTTGGATTGTAATCGCCATAGAGTACCTGAGCAATTGCATGGCCACTTTGAGAGCCCAGTTGCCAGGCTTCAACTATTGCCGGGATATTTTCATCAGCCCAGGTTAAAACCAATGGACGGCCACTCATTACTACCAAAACAATATTTTTGTTTACTTTAAATACTTCTTCCAACAGCTCTTGTTGCAGTCCGGGTAAACCAAGTTTTGCTCTGCTTCTTCCTTCTCCTGATTGAAAGCCATGTTCGCCCAAAACCATTATCACTACATCTGAATTTTTGGCGAGGTTTATTGCTTCTTCAAACCCATTTTTGTCGGTTTTATTGATTTCCAGATTTTGCCAGCCGGCATTTGCTCCTTTGAAAACATCTACACCCTTTGCATAATTTATTTCGCTGCCCTTATATGCGTTTAAACCTTCAAGCACTGAAACAGCAGAATTTTCATTAACCATTGCACGCCAATTCCCAATCGGACTGTTTTTGTCGTTGGCAAGTTCTCCAATAATCGCAATTTTTTGTCTCTCTTTTTTTAAAGGAAGGAGCTTTCCTTCATTTTTCAATAACACAATTGATTTTTTTGCAATATCCAGTGAAGCTTTTAAGTGCTTTTGGTTATATTCAAATTCCTTTTCTCTCTCCTCATTGCAGTATCTGTAGGGATCATCAAATAGCCCTAATTCAAATTTTACTCGTAATATTCTTTTTACGGCATCATCAACCACAGAAATAGGAACTTTCCTCGATTCAACTAATTCTTTTAGATGATTAATGTACGCATGCGACTCCATGTCCATGTCAGAACCTGCGTTTACTGCAATTTCAGCAACTTGTTCCATGTTTTTGGCAAATCCATGGTTAATCATTTCTTTTTGTGAAGCCCAATCGGAAATAACAAAACCATCAAACGCCCATTGTTTTTTTAAAATATCCCTTTGCAAAAATGAATTTCCTGTAGATGGAATACCATTTAAAATGTTAAAAGCATTCATAATGGTTCTTACATCTGCATCTACAGCTGCTTTAAAAGGAGGAAGCACAACATTATACAAAGTTGAAGTTCCTATATCTACAGTATTGTAATCTCTTCCGGCTTGTACAAAACCATAACCGGCAAAGTGCTTGGCACAGGCTGCAATTGTGTTGTTTGCTGATAAGTCATCACCTTGAAAACCTTTTACCCGGGCAATTGCAATTTTACTTCCAAGATAAGGATCTTCCCCGGCACCTTCCATAACACGACCCCAACGAGCATCTCTTGAAATGTCAACCATGGGAGCAAATGTCCAGTTTAAGCCAATTGCCGAAGCTTCAATTGCCGCATTTCTTGCAGATTTTTCAATAGCTTCCAGATCCCAGCTTGCTGCTTCTGCCAAAGGAATGGGGCTGGCAATTTTTAAACCGTGAATTACATCTAACCCAAAAATTAGCGGAATTCCTAATCTTGAATTTTCAACAGCTAGTTTCTGAATATTTCTAATGCTTTTTACATCCTTAACATTAAGCATTGAGCCCACTTTGCCAGTTTTTATGTCTTCGTATTTTTTCTTGTTATTAGCATCTTTGGGAATTGGCCCGGTTGCATCCCAAAAGCCATTGTATTGGTTCATCTGACCAATTTTTTCTTCAAGCGTCATTTTTTTTAGAAGGTCATCAACTTTCTTTTCTATGGTTTTATCCTGACCATAAACTGGTCCAATTCCTGCAAAGTTAATTGCTAACAAAAAGTACAATATTCTTTTCCCCATTGTTTTGCTTTTTTATAAATTAAAATTTCCATATTATTACCTGATATTTGTAAAGAAAAGAGTTCTGTCTCTTGTAATTAATTTTGATTAGATGAAACCCTCATTCCGCGTGCCGCTGAAGCTTTAGCGGAGGCGCAGGGGGATTAGCTTACGCTGAGCCCTTCGGGGTTTATAGAGAAACTTAACTTAATGTGAATAATCCTGATTTTTTCTTTTTTAGACTTCTCTAATATCATAAAATAAGGTAATTTGATACTATTTTCAAATTAGCGATTTTTTCAGCTTTTTTAATACAGCTTTTTCAAGTAGATAATTAATTATCCTCATAGTTGCTTATTTCATTCATGGTATAAATACCGTCGGCTACAACTGTTGACTCAAGGTTTGATTTATCAACAACCACAGGTTCAACAAATAATGTAGGAACATCCTTTCTTCCGTTATTCATAATAGAAAGTCCTTCTATTTTTTCACCACGTATTATTTTAGAAATAAGCACTGCACATTGCGAGGCAATTAATTTACTTGGTTTGTATACAGTCATGTTTTGATCTCCATTTAAAATCCTTGCACAACCTGCCAAATCAGCATCTTGACCGGTAATAAAAACACCCTCATGAAGGTTTCTTTTTTTTAGTATTTTATTAACTCCTCCAGCCATACCGTCATTTACAACCAAAAATGCATCAATATTAACATTAGAGAACTCTATTATTTTATTCGTATAAAATGCAGCTCTAACAGGAGACCAACCTTCAATAAATGCTGAATATACAATTTCAATTTGGTTATTGTCAATATATGGCTGTAATGTTTCAATAGCCCCCAGATAAAAGGGCGAGCTATTGTTATCGGCATTGATTAATACATATTTTCCTTGTGGAACTTTTTTCAGGAGGTATTCTGCCTGGAGTTTGCCAACACTTCTGGAATCAAACTCTACATGGTAATCAAGATCGCAGTTAGGAATCAGGCCTGCATAGGATATTACCTTAACTCCTTTATCATGGGCAATACGTACTATTTCAGCGGAACTTGCGTCAACAGGGATAACAACTAAAGCTTTTACTCCTTTTTCAATTAGTTCAATAGCCTGGTTCCTTTGCAAAATAGCATTTTTTCCAGCTGATTTTACAATAACCTCACCTCCAAGTTCAATTATTTTTTCTTCAAAAATCTTACGCTCCCTGTCCCACCTTGGAACATCAAAATCGTGAAACAAAAAACCTACCGTAAATCTTTTATTGTCTTTTGTACTACAAGCTGTCAATAAAATACTTACAACAAGGCCGATTATTATTTTAAATGCAAATGAAAGTGCTCTCACCACTGTTTTTTTTATTTGTTAATATTTTATTCAAAACCTTTCAAATTCATCGTCATTATTTGACTCGTTTGATAAATCAATGCTAATTCCTTTCAGCTTGCTATTATCCTTTTGCTTTTCTAGATTATCATTACTTTTTCTTATGTCTTTTTCACTATCAAAGCTACTGCTGTCTTTTTTAGTGCTATATCCTAAATTGTTTTCAAATAACAAATCATCTGATTCTGTTTTAAAAAAACTAATGGTATCAATTAACCCTTGAGCCTGAGACATTAATCGAATGGCATTTCCTGCGACCAATTCAGAAGTTGAAACATTATCCTGGGTAACTTTAGTTAACTCTCCAATAGAATTGTTTATTTGATTAATTCCTACAATTTGTTCTTTGTTTGAAATTGTTATTTCATCAATTAGTCTTGCTGTTTTTTCAATTTCAGGTACAACCTTTTCTAACTTGTTGCCCGCGATACTTGAAACCTTTACCGTTTGATTGGATACTTTTTCAATTTCAATGGCTGCCAGCTTACTCCTGTCAGCCAGTTTACCTACTTCAGATGCAACAACGGAAAATCCTTTGCCAGATTCACCAGCTCTGGCGGCTTCTACTGCAGCGTTTAAAGCCAGCAAATTAGTTCGAAAAGCAATTTCTCCAATAATGTTTACTTTATCAACAATTTGATTCATTGATGTAATTGCTTTTTTTGCAGATTCTGTTCCTTCAACAATATCCTGAGCTGATTTTTTGGCAATTTCTTTTGTTCCTTTTGCATTCTCAAAATTCTGATTAATTGTGGCAGAAATTTCTTCAATTGATGCAGCCATTTCTTCGGAAGAAGCTGCTTGTTCATTTGCACCATTTGCAAGATTCTGAGATCGGGCTGTCAACTCCTCGCCTGCCTGAAATATTTGATTTGCACTATTTTTAAGGTTACCGATAACCACATTTATTTCTTCAACTATTGAGTTGAGAGCATTAACCAATTGCCCGACCTCATCTTTACCTTCTGCTTTTATTTTTGTTGTTAGGTTACCAGAGGCAATAGCTTTAGCAAATTTAACACTTTCTTTAAGAGGTGATGTGATTGAGCGACCTGTATAAAAAGCAAATAGGAAACCTAATATCAAAACTATGAGAATTGAAAGAATTAGGTAAAATGTTGCATTTTCAGTTATTTCGTTTGTTATTTCGGAGTTTTCGGTAAAGGCATCAAGCAATACAGCTGATATGCCGGCGGCGGAGGAGAGTATTGCATCACTCTTTTCGGTTGCTTTTAATTCATTCTTTCGTGCCCCGACATAAAAACCACTGTATTTATTAGCTATATCAAGAAAATTATCAATTTCTTCAATAAATGATGTATTTCTTGAATTTTCTTTAACCCTTTGTAATAAAACAGGTAACTCCTTAAACTTTGTGGGTAATCGGTTAATTCTTATTTCATTAATAAAATCAGCGATGGAATAAATATCTCTTTGCAACAATAAATTTTTATTATTCCCTGAAAGTGAGATTATTAATTCATTTTTTTTCTTTGAAAAACTCTTAATAAGTTGTTCAGACTGCTCAACTTCATTTTGATATTTTTCAAACAGTAACTTATACTCTTCTATGTCTTTTTCTAGAGTGTTTATTTGCAGTTTAATTTCTTTAGAAAGATTTGCCAGGTCAGCAATTTCTTTAATTTTTGAAATTGCATAATTAATCTTATTTATCTGTAAAAATACCTCCTCGCTAAAGTATGAATCACCTGAATAGTTGTAATTGTCAATGTCGTTTATTAGCTTGGACCAGCTTTTATCAATACTAATTGAATTTTTAATTACAGGAAGATTATATTGGGCAATGCTACTGGTGTTTTTGTTAATCCGGTGTAGTTCAAACATACCTATAAGCCCAATAATCACTGAAAAAATCAATACCACACCTGAAGATATTAATAATTTTATGAAGATTTTTAAGTTTTTCCAGCCCATGCTAGTGATAGTTAGTTGTTTAGTCGAAATCATTACATTCATGCTGTTATGGTATGGTTATTAAAACCTTTCACATCAAGAATGCATAGGGGTCTAATTTACAAAAAAAAGTTATATGATAGCCAATACGCTAATTTTGGTCATAATAGTTGGTGTTTTTTTGCCATTTTGCTTTAAAATTTATGATTGATGGTGATATCCAAAAACAATAAACTTGTGGTTTTATTTCAATTAAGTATCTTTGAATATAATGTGTTTACAAATTAAGTATTAAATATTCATAAAATCCTTTTTGATATGCGTAAAACCAAACTATTCTTTTTTTTGAGTTTGATGGTTGTATTTATTGCTTGTAATAATGAATCAACTGAAGAAAATAACAACAAGACAGCTGAGGACAGTAGCACAATAGAAAAAGTTGAAATATCAACTGATGAATTTTCTATTGAAGTGAATGATGCTGTGAATGCACCTTTTATTGATGCAAATGCCAAAATTGAAGTTCTTGCCACGGGATTTACCTGGAGCGAAGGCCCGGTTTGGGTTGAGCAACTTAATGCAGTATTGTTCTCTGATGTGCCAAACAATGTAATTTATAAATGGTCGGAACAAGACCGTCTTTCAGTTTATCTTAAAGCAGCAGGAGGCACAGGTGAAGGAAATGAGAACTCAAATGCCGGGCCTAACGGCTTGTTACTTGATCCTGAAGGTGATTTATTGGTATGTCAACATGGAAATAGACAAATTGGCTTGATGAGCTCGGGATTGGCGAATCCACAGAATAGTTTTGTGAGCATTGCTGCCAAGTATCAAGGCAAAAAATACAATAGTCCGAATGACTTAGTACTGGATTCAAAAGGGAATCTGTATTTTACAGATCCTCCTTATGGCTTGCCAGATAACAAAACAGGTGAAATTGGAGTAAACGGAGTTTATAGGGTGAAAACAAACGGCGATGTTGCTCTTTTGGTTGATACTTTGAAATTGCCAAATGGAATAGCGCTTTCGCAAGATGAAAAAACAGTATACATTAACAACTCTGATCCTGATTTTCCGGTAATATATAGCTATCAATTTGATGATAAAGGTAAATTAACTGATGGGAAAGTGTTTTTTGACTTTACTGATATTATTAAAGAAAAGCCGGGCAATCCTGATGGTTTGAAGTTGCACAAAAGTGGAAACCTTTTTGCGGCTGGCCCTGGAGGCATTACAGTAATTAGTCCTGAAGGAAAGCTATTGGCCTCAATAAATACTGGCCGACCTACTGCCAACTGTGCATTTGATCGAGAGCAAAATTATCTTTACATGACTGCACAAGAAGCATTAATGAGAGTGAAATTGAATCCATAATTACAAAATAAAATTCATAAAAATAAAAGGCTATGAAATGCACTATTTGCTTCATAGCCTTTTATTTTGTTAAAATATAAGCTTATGGAGTAAAAGTTATACTCAACCTTTTTTGAATTTTGTAATTACTTTGTTTTACAAGCATTTATTTTCTTCAAAAAATCATTTATCACAAGTCATTGGTAGTAAATGCCTAATGACCTTCAAATCAGTACTATACCCAGCCCGTTTAAAATGTCGTAAATTGAAATTTTAGAATGGCTTTGTATATGCCGATCGACTGGTAGTTTTGGTTTGAGAGCTTGCGAAGCAAACCAGATACTAACAGCGGTTCGGTATAAGTCTGTATCCCATGTTGCAGCTAATGCTGAAGCTGAAGGAAAACATGAAGCAGGTATCTGGTCGCCATAGCCGGCTTTATTGATAGCCGGTGCACGGCGCAATCCTTGCAAGCCATCAGAAACCCAAACCCATGGAATATTTAATCGTTCAATTGATTGAGTACTCCAGTCATCTCTGCCAGAACACAAAGACGCTTTTTCTTCAAGTGTTAGTTCAGAAAGTAGTTTGCTGACTCTTTCATTACTGCTTTTTTCGCGCTCATTTTTCTGGGCATTCATCTGTATTCCAATTATAAACAATAGAATAAGTAAAAGATTATTTTTCATGATTTGTGATTATTATTGAAGTTCTTTTTTTTAACGAATAGCAAATAGTTTACACCAAAACCAGGAAATGACTTGAAAATCAATTTGTTTACCCCGACCCTAAAGGGAGCAAATTGATTTTACTCGCAAGCTCGTGAGAAAGTTCTTCACACCCTTTAGGGTCAGGGTAA
>JBNKRJ010000118.1:0-68250 GCA_050296515.1 Bacteroidales bacterium
TGTATTAATAAATTATCGAAAATAACCTATTAATATACTGATAATCAGGCACATAATAAAATTTTTAATCGATTAAATTATTGATAATCAGTAATTTATATTGATTTTACATAATATATTTAACACTTAATTCGCATTAATAGTTGTCGGTTATAGTTTGCTTATCATATGGTTTTAGGCTTAACCATTGTTTTATATAAATGCGTCTTTTCAGTTCTTTCATATTCAGTTATAAATCTTTTTTAGTATAATATATCTTGATCCAAGGCTCCAAAGTTACCATTTCATGAACCAATTTTAAAAAAAATTGCTCAAATCATCGAATACATTATTTTCTTCATTCATATTTGTACAAAATATGCTACTTCCCATCCAGACTCCTGGTTTGGGAACCGGGTGATGATGTATGGTATTTATTTTGGAATTTTTCAGGCAGTGGTTTGGTTCTTATTTTATCGGATTAGTCCTCATACCTCCTTGGAAAATATATCTTCTTGCCGCAATGGATGCATATTTGTTTTAATGCATTGATGGGATTGGTTTCACCACATCTTTTGCAAACAATGCCATATTTTCCGCAATCAAAACAATAACAACAAGTCCCTTCTTTTCTAATTCGTAGTTTTACCATTATTTGGTGCCAGGTGGGAAAGTATATAGTTTCAATATAGCTTTCGGAGTAGCGACGACCTAAAAAACTAACCTCTGTATATCCGGGAACCCTTATATAAAACCTATACGAGCGTGGAGGAATTACATAGCTAAGCCCCTTATGTGAATTACAATTCCAGCAAGTGGAATGGATAATTTCTTCGTCTAGGACTTTCCAGTTTTTTCGTTGCATTGTGTATTTATCAAATGCTTGTATTTATATCTTAATTTTTGAATAGTCCCATGTTAATCGAAGCCAGACGCTTCGATTTTTTATTCTTTTGGCCTGTGGTCATTTTCCATTAACCTACTTTATATTTTACCACAGACAAGATGCCTTTTAATAGAGCGACATAGTGGAACGCTAGGCCGAGCAGGGTGGCTAACGGATTGGTACATGAAACGTTTAGCATTTCAAAGCAATTTCCTATAAAACCGTGGCAACATTTATAAAATGTACTGACGTTAAAATTAGCACTTTCCGCCCAATGTTTTATATACCGTGTTTTCGTGCTTTATTAGCTGCTATCTTTCTGCGTGTTTTGGAGGCCATACTCTTTGACAAGTTTTGGTCTGTGCGCTGGCTTTTTAGAGCGACTTGACAATGAGTATGGATGCGAAGGGTTGGCATATTATCTCGGCCCTAAAAATCTATCCCCGTTAAAATGTATCATATGTTCGGGAAATTCCATAATCCAAACTTCGGTATCCCATGCAATTTCAGCAGTATGTTTTTTAAACTCTGAAAAATCAGGAAAAGCTGAAACATATATCTTACCAGCCTTACAACCTTTCAAAAAGTCCTCTAATTCTACAATCCGTTTTGGCGACATCGATCCATGTGAAGTAACAGCTTCAATTAAATACAGCCAATTTTTCTTTTCGTCATAAATTACAATGTCAGGTAATTTGCTGTGTTCGGTAATCGGTATTCCAATTCTTTCAAGAGTTTCCTTGTCTATGTGTAAATCCTTATTCTCCGTGTCTCCAACATAAAGTAAGGTTGAACCTTGAGCAAATCGTGAGGCAAACTCTTCAACCACGGCAGCCTGAACCTCATTGTGCTTGCCTGGTGATAACATTAAAACTCTACCATCTGAAAGTTTTAGCGGAACTCTTGACATCTCACGATCTTTGCTGTATTTCTCCTTTAATGCTCCAATTTTAGAAGTAAAGTTTTCTAATGCTTTTTTCCAATTCCTTGTTCTGTAAGTTCTTATCGTTTCAAGAGCAATCTCAGAAATTGCATAATGTGTACGAGGGCTATTCACTGGCAAATCAGGAATATCAGGATTATAATCAGCAATCCCTGCTTGTACAAATTGATGTAGAACTTGTCTCCTAAAGGTTTCTCTGGTATTTGGAGCATATTCTTTTTGATAATTCTCAGAAATAAAATTCATTATTCCTTTTGAAACACCGTGACTTTGTCTAAAAGCTTTAGACCATTTATCGTTTTCTTTGATATTGCATAAAGCAAGTAATGTGTAACCAGAAATTTCATTTTGTTGAGCATCAGGCAATCCCAACTCTCGCAAAATTACCTGTGCTTCTTGTATTTTTGACATAAGATTTTTCTAAAAGGACTTCATTAACAATTGTATCAATATCCTGTTTTACGGGATTATTAAACTCTTTTATTTTACTGCCAATTAAAATTATATCATCTAATGGCGGCATTTTAATTTGTTTTAATTCGGTAGCACCAACCTGAGTATTGCCATTAAAAGTCCTGAAATATGTATCAAACAAACTACTACTGTAAAGTGCAGAAATTCCCCAGATTTCATTTTCCAATAAATCTCCGTTTGGACGATGAATATAATTTAAATGGTTCTCAAAACCAACCATTTCAGTTTCGAAATTTGCTGAGAAGAATGGACAACAAACCAACCTGCTTTTATCATCTTTCGAACTAAATCGGCGAAGTAAAACATAGTTTTTATTTTTGAGCAGAACTTTTCTTGATTCCTCAGAATTAACTATAAAGCCTGGTTTTTTTCCTTTTTGAAGTGGATACACAAATTCCATTTCTTTAATGTTGTGTAACCAAATCAATGGAGAAAGTGAACCATTTATTACACCTTCCGCTTTCAAAAATTCAGTACACCGAAAAGCAACTACAGGGCCTGTAGATATTTGAATATTAAAATCATTCAGTGTGTTTTGCCATTTCTTAAAGATTTCAATTGTGCTTGTTTCATTATCGTTTGAAGGAATAAACAAAACTTTATCTTTTGATTTTAAGTCTATTAATGAATTGGTTTTAAATACTTTTTCTGTGGGATTATTCAAACCCTTATTACATTCAGAAACAGTAATTTTTATTTCCGAACTTGTTTGTTTTGTTGCGCGAAGAATAATATTTTCTTGAAGAACATTGTCATTCTTAAACATTTTATTTCGGGATTCAAAGATGTGTATGTTTGAGATACTTACATCGCTAAAGAAAGATTTTCTAAAAGCTTTAAAATAATTTCCTGCAGCAAAACTTCTTGGGGTTATAAAAATTAACTCTCCGTCTTGTTTCAGTAATTTGGCTGCAACACCCATAAACAATGAATAAATATTTGGTTGTCCATATACTAATTCTTTTGCTGCAACCGCTCTTTTATCTGTTTTAGAGATTTTAAAATATGGTGGATTAGAAATTATGTAATCGAACTGTTTTATTTTTTCAAATCCAAACAAAGTTGATACATTGAATACTTTTGAATTTTCAAGTACAAAATCAGTTTGATTAATTTGGTATTTTAATTGAATATTTCTCTCTGTCAGCCATAAAGCCAAAAAATTAATTACTTTTTGAGTAACCAATAAAACATTTTCATCAGTCTCGAATAACGATAATTCAATTTCAGTTATATCCGATTTTTGAATCAGTTTTTCGATTAATGAACAAGTCAAAATTCCTGTTCCACAACCAGGGTCAAGAATTGAAATTTTATTTGATTTAGGATTGGCCAAATTTCCCATGAAATCAGCAATTTGTTTAGGAGTAAAGAATTGTCCGTTATCCTTTTTATGTTTGTCAGATGTAGAGCATGCGTATTCAAGTCCGATAAACTCAGCAAATTCAGATGGTGCTTTATATTTTTCTTTTAACTCTATCATTATACAAAAGTAATCAATATTGGGTGCGTTGGCAAAAATTTGGCTCTTTTGCAAGCTGAAGCATCAGATTGTGGATTGGAGCTTACAAATATGCGTCGGCATGTCGCTCTTAGCTCGAAACACAACAATTAAATAAAGTGCATTTGCACTTTATCCCTTTTATATACTTCATTCTTTTTTTAATTCCTTAAATCTACAAACATTCCCCCACAAAAAAGAACAAATAACGATCAAACATATTCCAATGTAGAATAAATTAAAAAAAGATGAGGCATGACCGAAAATCACACCCCAACCCTATCAGTTAGAATCCCCTCTTTTCTCTTATAATCCCTCCAAAACCTTCTTCCCATTCTCATTTTTAGGGTTTAGCTCCACCGACTTTTGGTAGTTTTCTTTGGCTTTTTCTTTGTTACCAAATGCCAATAAGGCCTCGCCCAAACTATCATAAACGTTCCACGATTCGGGATAGGCTTCAACATTCATCTCAAACAGCTTTATGGCAATTTCATACTCCTTTTTGTTTAAATAGGAATAGCCTAAACTATTCATTCCCCCTTCGGAGAATAGCTTTTTGCCTTCGTTGCTTTCTTTAAAGTGCTGATAAAATTGCTGTGCCTCTTCAATACCTTTGTCATTAATAATTGCAAAAAAACGGGCCTCGTTTTTTATCAACTCTTCCTGCGGGGCGATTATTTTATCTACATGTTCCTGCCAGTTAGCCACGTCTTGCTGAGCAACGGGTTTTAGCGATTTTACAAACTCTTTAAGTGTAGAAAAAAACAATTCGGTTTCTTCGCTAAAAATGGTATGACCGGCCTTTTTAAATACCACAAACCGGGCATTAGGATGGTTTTCCTTTAAAACCAGCTTTTTGTTTTCATTCCAGGTCAAATCCCATTCACCTTCGCAAAGCAATGTGGGGATGGGACAATTATCAAATACATGCCTGAAATTATAAGCCACCATGCTTCTGTTCACTGTACTGTTAAAACCTTTATCGTTAACCCACTCGTAATAGGCTACCCGCAAGATCTCTTCTTTTGTGGGTTTATAGAAGTTTTGTCGTTTCCAGTCCCCGTTCAGCTCTTTATTATAAAGACGTTGAGTCATTGTGAGTTCACCTTTTGAATACAGTTCATTAATTTCGTCAATTTTTTTCGCTTCGTCCCCGCTGATATAGTCGTATTGCCTTGTTCCGTTAAACCTTTCATCATTCAGCACAGGCGATGCGCCAATCAAAGTCATTCCCAAAACATTATCAGGGTGCAAGGCAGTATAAAACTGTGCCAAAGCCCCGCCATAGGAATAGCCACACACAATCCATTTTTCAATACCGAGTTTTTCCCTCAATTTATCTAAATCCTCAACTGCCTGCTTAAAGGTGTAACCATCTTCCTTATTAAAATCAGATTGACCACAGCCTCTTTGATCATAATAAACAATTTTGCAAGCGTCTTTCATTTCCGAAAACCATGGATGAAAGCAATGATGCGTGCCGCCCGGTCCGCCATTTATTAACACCAGTGGAATGCCATCACCTTCAACCTCGCAATAAAGCTTACAATCGCCAATATCAATAAATTGTTTGTGCATGCCCAGTTCGTCACAAAGCATGGGCAAACTGTCGAATTGGTAATAAATGCTGTCTTCCACATGAGAAATACTGTCGAGAACCGATTCCCTTTTTGGTTCTTCCGTCTGGCAGGAATAACAGGCAAAAATGATTACCATCATTAGAAATGTTGTTTTCATGTTATGTATTTTAGGGTTATAATATATTAATGACGTAAAACAATTTAATATGTTGCAATGGTTTTGTTGTGTATTTCACCAAATTTTATCAATTATAAAATTTATCATCATCCCAATTTGCCGGATTGTTTTTAATATATTGTTTTATACGGCGGTATTCCGCATCATTTCTAATCACATGATCATGATAATTGGGTTGAAAAAAATGATTGTTTCTGTTGTATTTGGGGATATTCAATTGATGCCGCCCATTTATGACTCCAAAAACCGACCATCGATGCAGACAATTTGGTAATTGGTTTGAATAATATTTATTTTTGTAATAAGGGCACAATCGAATTTTTATGATAAACCAGAAATCAAATATTTATAACAAAAAAATATTTAAAAGCTTTCTTAAAGATGGTCTTAACATAGCTATTTGCAGTGCAACGCTCGTATTATTTATTTCCATTTATTTTTTATCGCTTCGCAAAGACGATTTAATCGTATATCCTGATTTAAAAAACTTTCAGCCTTTTTTTTACAACGATTCGGTTGACCATGGGCTAACGGAAATTACCTCCACTATTGTTTCGGATAGTGTTACTGGTATGCAGTTTATTCTCAAAGATGGCTTTTTGCGCCCTTATGCAGGTATTGGATTCGAAAAACCGATGCAACAGGAATTTGATATATCGGCATATAACCGGGTAAAAGTGGTTTTAAGTGGTAAGCGGATACAGCCCATCTTTGTTTACCTGGTATTAAAAGATTCTAGTGTAAGTTTTGAAGGTAATGTTTTAGGATTCAGGCATTTTTGTCAATATATCGAAATCGATGAGCATAGGCGCGAGTTTAATTTAGAACGGAATAAATTTATTACTCCCGACTGGTGGTACGATAAATACAACCTTTCGCCGGCTAATGAGGATCCACCACAATGGAAAAGAGCCTTTCTGTTGAATATTACCACAGGTTTAACTCAACTACAAAACCAGGAAAAATCGATATCGGTTTTTGAAATTAAACTATACCGCGATAATCGACAGGCCATTCTCCTGATGGTTTTGGCTCAATTAATAATTATGTGGGGTTTATTATTCCGGCACTATTTAAGAACAAAACCCCGCACAAGATCAGTGACCATTAATTATCAGCCGGTTACCCTACAAAAAAAACCTGAACATAAACCCGATTTTTTCGATTTTATAAACCGGAATTTTCAAAATTCCGAACTGAGCTTGCAGATGATTGCTAAAAGCACGGGGATTAATCAACGTAAAATTGCTGAAACCATATCAGAGCAGTTTAACTGCAATGTAAAAACTTATATAAACCAGATACGAATTAATGAGGCTCAGCGATTGCTAAAAGAATCCGGGCTGAATATAAGCGAAGTGGCGTATATGGTTGGTTTTAGCAGTCCCAGTAATTTCAACAGGGTGTTTAAAAATATGGTAGAAATGTCGCCATCGGAATATATGCAGCAAGCTCATAATTAATGTATTACATTTTTTGTAAATCAATTTTCATCTTTTGTAAATAGAAATTTTAACAATTAGCTGATCATTGTATAAAGAATGAAAACAATAATTTTAAAAATTACTGAAGAATGAATTTTTTACGATTACTAATTGCGGTGAGTTTTTTCCTGGTTATTTCAGGAACTAGTGAAAATGCAAAAGCACAGGAGGCTTTTTCGAAAGGGGTGAACCTTTCAAACTGGTTTCAGACCAGTAACCCCAAGCAAATACAGTTCACAAAATACACCAAAAAAGATTTTGAGAACATCAAATCACTTGGGAGCAATGTGGTTCGACTGCCCATTAACCTGTTTTATATGACGAATGGCACACCCGATTATACGGTTGATCCATTGTTTTATGGTTTTCTTGACCAGGTGGTAGCCTGGGCCGATGAATTAGGGATTTATTTAATAATTGATAATCACTCAACCGATGATATTGCCAGCAAAAACCCTGAGCTGGAAACCATTTTAATTAAAGTGTGGAAACAAATGGCAGCCCATTATGCCACATCATCACAGCATGTTATATATGAAGTAATGAACGAACCAAACGAAATAACCACCGAAAAATGGGGAGCAATTCAACAAAAGGCTATTGATGCCATCCGCCAGTTCGATACTAAACATGCCATTATGGTTGGCGGGGCAGGTTTTAATAGTTTTCGTGAATTAGAACCACTTCCGGTTTATAGCGATACAAACCTCATTTATACCTTTCATTTTTACGATCCCTTTATATTTACCCATCAGGGAACAACCTGGGGAACCCCTTCACTTGGGCCATTGAAGGGCATCCCATTTCCTTATTCATCAGGCAGTATGCCTGCATTTCCCGATGTTTTAAAAGGTACCTGGATAGAATCTTCGTTTAATAATTATTCAACCGAAGGTACTGAACAATATCTTAAGGAATTGATTGACATTGTAAAAGATTTTAAAAATACCCGTAATGTCAAGGTTTATTGCGGCGAATTTGGTGTTTACCGGTCTTATGCTGATACCACCGACCGGGCATATTGGTACCGGGTGGTACGAGAGTACCTGGAACAATGCGGTATACCCTGGACTATTTGGGATTACCAGGGTGAGTTTGGATTGTTTAAAAAGGGATCGAATGAACTATTTGATAATGATATGAATATTCCACTGGTTGAAGCCCTCGGGTTTAACGTTCCTGCGCAACACCCGTTTGAAGTAAAAGCCGATTCGGTTGGATTTCCTATTTACAGCGATTATATAGGCGAAAAAACATTCGAAGCCAGCTATCCGTTGGGTGGAACCATTGATTATTATTCAACTCAACAACCTAACAATGGGAATTACTGTCTAAATTGGACAGGGAGTGCGCAATATGGAGCCATAGCGTTCAATTTCACTCCCGATAAGGATTTGTCGCGCTTAGTTGATGAAAATTACGCAATAAGTTTTCTGGTTCGTGGAAATGCGCCCGGAACTGAGCTGGAAGTGCGCTTTATTGATTCAAAAACAGCAGACCCGACAGACCACCCGTGGCGAATGAATTTCACCCTCAATGAAACCCATGCCCCATGGGATGGCTATTGGCATTCGGTTTATATTCCATTATCAGATTTTGTAGATATGGGATCATGGGACAACGATGCCTGGTATGATCCCATTGGAGCCTTCGACTGGAAAGCCGTGGACCGGTTCGAAATTACTACCGATCAGGGAGCATTAACCGGCAAATCGTTTTGGTTCGATAATATAGTCATCACCAACCAGGACACAGCCAGGGTTTATGAAACTTCCATGATAACCGGCATTGGTGAACGTCAGGAAACAACCAGCAAATTCTCACCGCAACTGCTCGCCAACCCAAATCCGGCAAGCGATGGAATGACTATTCATTATCGTGTTCCACAAACCGGAATGGTTGAAATATCAGTCTTTACCATCGACGGAAAGAAAGTAAAAGAGTTGATAAACCACCAGCTTGCCTCGGGTGATTATTCCGTTAACTGGAATCTGTGCGATGATAATGGTCAACGTTTACCCCATGGCATTTATATAGGCCAGGCCATTAGTAGTGGAATTAAAACAACTACAAAGCTCATAATAACCAGTTATTAATGTTCAAAAAACACAAGGCTATGAGGCGTTTAAACAAATTTCTGGTAAAAAGCATGACAAATAAAAGAACCCGGGTAATTTGGTTCTTTACGTTGGTTTTTATTTTCCTAACCGGGCCTCAGCAAATTTTGGCCCAAACAACCAAAGTTAAAATAAATGTTGAAAAAGAGGGAAAAGTCATTTCGAAGTATATTTATGGCCAGTTTATTGAGCACCTGGGCAAAAGTGTGTACGGCGGGTTGTGGGCTGAAATGATTTTAGACCGCAAATTCTACTTTCCGATTACCGATACCTACAATCCCTGGGGCGAAGGACAGCCCGATAGCTGGTGGGGCGGAAGTGCATTTCCTTATTTAAAAGCTTCGCCTTGGAAAGTGACAGGCAAATCAGGAACAGTTGTCATGGATAGTATAAGCCCTTTTGTTGGTAAATATGCAGCCGAGATAAAGCCGATAAACAGCCAGAAATCGGGCATTGTGCACGAAGCCATAGCCATGGTTAATAACAGGGCGTACCAGGGGTATATCGTATTAAAAGGCGACTCAGCCGTTTTCCCGGTATCGGTAAGAATATATTCACAGTCGGGCGAAATTTATACGCTTCAGTTAGCCAATTCGGATACCGTTTACACTAAACATTCCTTCACTTTCACCTCAAACCAATCGACCGACAGCGCATTTTTCGAAATCAGCAGTGCCGGTTCGGGAGCCGTTGAGGTGGGAATAGTTTCGCTGATGCCTGCCGATAATATCGATGGCTGGCGGGCCGATATTGTTGCACTGTTAAAACAACTGGATGCAACCATCTATCGCTGGCCCGGAGGAAATTTTGTGAGCGGGTATAACTGGCGCAACGGGATTGGCGATCGCGATAAGCGGGCACCCGAAAAAAATCCGGCCTGGACCGGAATTGAAACGAATGATGTGGGAATTCACGAATTCATGAATTTGGTGAAAATACTGGGTTCGGAACCATTTGTTGCATTAAACATGGGTTTGGGCTCGGTAGAAGAAGCTGCCGCCGAAGTGGAATATTTTAATGGAGATACAAATACCGTTGAAGGGAAAAGCCGCAAATTAAACGGACAGGCTGAACCATTTGCTGTAAAATACTGGGCCGTTGGGAATGAAATGTTTGGTGACTGGCAATTAGGTTACATGCCCCTGATCGATTATGAACAAAAGCACAAAGCGGCGGCACAGGCTATCTGGCAGGTCGATCCATCGGCACAGTTAGTGGCCGTTGGCGATGTAGGTTTAAATTGGAGTAAACCCATGCTGACCGAATGCGGCGATTTTATGAATCTGATAAGTGAACATAAATATTGCAAGGAAAATACCAATACGGTGAGTCATATCAATGCTTTGGCAACTGAAGTGAAAAACCTGGCAACAGCTTATCGTACCTATCGGAAAAATGATGCCAGCCTGGCTGAAAAAGATATTCGGATAGCTTTTGATGAATACAATTACTGGTATGGCGAAAATCCATACGGGCAATTAGGTATCCGGTTCCATCAGAAAGATGCCCTGGGAGTGGCTGCTGCCTTGCACGAGATGTATAAAAACAGCGATTTGTTTTTTATGGCCAATTATGCCCAAACAGTTAATGTGCTGGGCTGCATAAAAGCCACCAATACCGATGCATCCTTCGAAGCCACTGCTTTACCGCTGATGCTTTATCGGAAACAATATGGAAACATCCCGGTGGAGGTTATCGGTTCAACGCTGAAACTGAATGTTGCTGCCGCTTTAACATCGGGTAAAGACAGCATTTCCATTTCCATTATTAACGCGCAGGATAAAGAAGTTTATTGTAAACCAGTGCTGTCAGGGGCGGTGCAAAAAGGAGGTTTTAAAAAGTGGATTTTGGCCAATAGCGATCCCAATGCCTATAACGAACCCGGAAAAGAGCCTGTTATTAAAATTGAAGAAGAATCGGGTGACCAGGTCATCGACAGCGTTTTGATTCCTGCCTATGGCCTGATTTTAATGAAATATAAAATTGAACTCAAACCAATCGGCATTTTAAATCACAATTAGGATATGAATCTGAATATCTATCCAAACCCGGTGAACGAAACCCTGCGGGATTCCGCCACCTTAACTGAGGATACCTGTTTATCGATTAAACTGATGAATATGACCGGCCAGGTAATTGCCAATTTGTACAATGGTAAACCGGAAATTGGCGTATTCGGGCAAGCGTTTAAATTATCCGGAATTGCCGGTGGCACCTATTTATGCCAATTCAACATTGGCAATCAACATTATACCAAAATATGAACTCATTTATCTTCAAAAAATTAATGTCATGAACTTACGCAAAATGATTTTAAATTTTTCGTTAATCTTAAGTTTAATTGCCGGTTTATGGTCGTGTAATTCAGCCGATTCGGCTTGTTTAAACCCTTCGGGGTTTGCTATTCAGCGTGGGGTAAATTTAAGTCACTGGCTTTCGCAGGATTTTGGCTGGGTACCCAAATACAGCCTGATTAATGAAGATGACATCCGTTTTATCGACAGCATTGGTTACGACCATGTTCGTATTCCGCTTGATGAGTTTGAATTGTGGGATAGTACCGGGGCCCAAATTCCTGCTGCTTTTGAGCAGCTTACCAATTGCCTCGACTGGTGCGCCAAATACAAACTCAGGGCTATTGTTGATATGCATATCGTAAGGGCGCATCATTTTAATGCCGAAAACGAAGGTGGGAGCAATACCCTTTGGACTGATGCCAGGGCACAGGAGAACTTCGTTAATTTATGGGTGCAATTATCATCAAAATTAAATCATTATCCCAACAACATGGTGGCTTACGAGGTACTCAACGAAGCTGTAGCCCCCAAACACGATGATTGGAATAAGTTGATGAACAAAGCTATTGCAACCATCCGCGCGCTTGAACCCAATCGGGTATTGGTTTTGGGGGCCAATATGTGGCAAATTGCACCAAACCTTAAATACCTGAAACTTCCCGAGGGAGACAAAAATATTATTCTCAGCTTTCATACCTACTCCCCAATGGCTTTCACTCATTTTAAAGCCAGTTGGGTGCCAATGAAAGAATACGAGGGGCAGGTGCATTATCCCGGACAAATAATTACCAACGAAGATTACAGCAAATACATTGACACAACCAATATACCATTGGTTAATATGGTGGCCGATGCCAGGGACCATTACAATAAACAGCGCCTAATACAGGTGTTTAAAGAGGGTGTGGACTTTGCAAAATCGAAAAACCTGCAACTCTATTGCGGCGAATTTGGTTGCTTACCAACGGTTGAAAGAAAAGACAGGCTTCAATACTATTCTGATATGATACAAGCCCTGGAGGAAAACAATATAGCCTGGTGTAATTGGGAGTATAAAGGCGATTTTGGTATTTACTTTTTCGATTTGGATAATTTAACATCACCAAAACCCGATGCAGAATTGATAAGCGTTCTTTTACAGTTTCATAAGAATCGATAGCTTTATAGATATTGGTAAATAATCCACAGATTTAAAATTTATGAATCCTGGCCTTTTCAGTCTGATTAATTCGATAAATCACTCATAATAAGCTTATTACAATCAATAACCAGACTTGGAATTATCATTGCAATTGCATTACTCCAACTTATACTAAGCCAGTATGGAATATTGTAAAACGGAATTCTATAATGGCTTTGTCCATGCCGATGGAATGGCAGTTTTGGTTTGAAAGCTTGCGAAGCAAACCAAATACTAACAGCGGTTCGGTATACATTGCAGAATCTCATAATAAAAGACCTGTTAACAGAAAGATAATTCATTAAGCGACTGGCCTTATGGAAAACATTTCATGGATTGCAACCAAGCCTTAGTAAAACCGGGAAGCTGAGAACTTGTTCGAAGATCACCCGGCTGCACTTAGGCTTGGTAAAAGACAGGGAAGGCTTTACATAGAGCCTTGATTTTTTATTCGTTCTTTCAGAACTTTATGAGATCGGCACTGTCTAAGTTGCTTCGTTTGGGGATTAAACCAAAAATGAAATGCGAACCTAACCTTGCGCATAAAGTTACAATCAACAAATTACAAAATTCAAAAATCAATCGATTTTCCCCCAGTTTGATTTGGAGACTTATATCTTTCAACTATTTCCAACACCCTTACGAGATCCTTATCTTTAGGACTTGGGTAATAAGTATGTACTTCTTTTAAACAATCATCAATAACCTGGCAGGCTTCCGTATCCTTTCCTGCCTCAAACTTAAAAGCCATATCTTTTAGTGCCTGTGCCATTATTGCAATGGTATAATTCCGCTTTACCTCCTTGTCGACCACAAAACTTTTAGTTTCATTACTATTAAAAATTAAAGTAGCATTTTTTGTAATTGATTCCCGTTTATTTGTCTTAATATCAAGATAATCAAAAGTAACTTTAACCTCCGATTCTTTGAGGTTCTTCTTCGCGTTGAATTTTAATAAAACAATTTGTGTCAAACAGCTATTCATATCATCCAGCTTAAACTGCACTTTATTACTGCCAATTTTGGGCTCATAGCCATAAATATGGTTGATTTCAAGATCATTTTCAAACTCTACAGTGAGTAAAACATCCTTTGCCACAGGAGATAACAGGCTTTCCACCTCATCAATAAATACTTTTTGTACATCTTCGCCCACCCCAACAAAATGATTGGCACCATTTCCATTTTTTGAGATTTGCCTTAACAAATCATAGTTTACACCGTACCCAACTCCAATGGTCGAAATTACAATGCCTTGTTTATTATATTTCTCTGAATTTTTAAGAATATCTTCAGTCTTTGTCACACCACAATTGGTCTGACCATCAGTTAAAAGAATCACTTTATTGGGCCTGTTTTTATCTAAATTCTTAACAACTTCTTCGTACCCCATTACCATTCCGGCATTTAAATTGGTCGACCCACCTGGTGTTAACCCTGAAATAGCCAGTTTTATCAGTTTCCCATTGCCTACTTTTTGTGCTTGCAGAAGAGTTTCTGCCTCGCTATCGTAAACAACTATCGATAAAATATCATCAGGCCTAAGCCTGTCAACAAATTCATTTAAGGCAATTTTCAGCTTTCCAATTCTGTTATCCGAGGCCATCGAGCCACTTTTATCAATTACCAGGCTTATATTTACAGGTGGAATCTCTGAATAATCATCAAAAGCGTTGGTTGCAAACCCAATTTGCAAAACAGCTTCGTTGGTATTTGAATTTATGTACTTGTTTCCCCAACGTACATCCATTGCAACAGCCTCGTTCTGAGATGGTAATGGAATGTTGTGCTTGTGATAATTTAAATATTCTTCAACAATAATCTGGTTTGAAGCAACAATACCATTTGCTCTGGCTTGCGAAAATGAAGCGGACGAATATCCTATTTGCCCAAAAGAATTTATGCAATAAATTACAGTAAATAGAATAATAAGACCTAATTTTAATGTTTTCATTTCTTTATTTTTTAATTGTTTCATGACTTTAAATTTTTGTGTGTGAATTCTTTTTTACCCAAAACAACGACAATTAAAAATGAGATGAAAACAAATGGTTGGTAAAACATTTGTAAATTAATTTACAACTTGTAAAATAGTATATACAAGCTATTTACTGTCTTAATTCACTAACTTTGTATGATGAGTAAAAGCGATTTGGCTTACTTTAAATTGTTAAAAGAAGAGCTCGAAAAGAAGTATAAAACGAAACATGAATCGTGTAACCTTGAGATCACAAAATGGAGGCAACAAGAGATTATCCGTTTTCAGGAATTAATGGAGCACGAAGTAAACGACAGGATAAGTGAAAAATGGTTTTACACGCACATAAAGAATGAAAACAACAAAAAACTTCCAAGAATTGACACCTTAAACCTGTTGTGCCGATTTACGGGATATAAAGATTGGGAAAATTTTGTTGCAACCAATAATTTGAAAGGAACATTCAATAAAAAAATAACTTTTTCGAAATCAAAATTAAAGAAAGGAGCATGGATATCAGTGGCCGCAGTTTTAATTGTTTTTTTGGTAATTGCTTTTAGTAATGTTCAAATTTCAGCTCAGGAAAAATACATTTTTTGTTTTGTTGATTCAGATTTGGGAAACCCTATAAAAAATGCTGATATTGAGATACATGTCTTACACGAAGATCAGTCGTCGGAATTAATAAAATGCAACTCGGAAGCTTGCTTTGAATACAAAACTGATAAACAAAAGATTCAATTTATTGTAAAAGCAGCTTACTATAAAACCGATACGATTGTAAGAATCTTAGACAAGGAAAAAGATAGCGAAATAATAAAGTTAAAACCAGATGATTACGCAACGATGATTCACATTTTTTCCACCTCAAAAGTTGAGGATTGGGAAAAAAGAAGAAACCAGCTTAACGAAATGATAGCTGATAATGCTAAAATATATCAGGTGGATAACCTGGCAATCAGGGGCATAGAAATTTACAATAAAGAAGAATTCATTGATAAAATGACCATGCCGATTAATAGTTTGAAGAACATCAGAATAATTGAAAACCAGTATGTTGATGATAAAATTATTATGCTGAGATTTACGCAGGAAGTTGAATAAATAAAAAAATGAATATTCGGTAATTTATGCCAAAATCAAGGAATTTAGCCGAAAATAAATTTGTTTACCCCAACCCTTAAGGGAGCAAATTGATTTTCTTCACACCCTTAAGGGCAGGGGTAAATGAAGAAAGTCAATTTGCGGTTGGAATAGACTACAGCAGAATCACGAATTAAAATTATTGAAATGGAAAAAATAAGATATATCAAATTGGCTGCGATACTTCTATTTTTAATCTTTCAGATTAAAGCCAATTCACAGGCAATAGGTAACGAAACCAACCAGCTTGAACAAACATTTACTACAAAAAAACTTTCCAGCTTTCAACTGAAAGGTTTTGAGGCACGCGCCATTCAAAAAATACGCGATTTTGGAGATTACATCAGCCTGCTTTCAAACAAAGATTACGATTTAAAGCTGCGAAAACAGGCCATTCAGATGTTTGAAGGCTTATTTCAAAACAAAACGGTAGTAATTAATAACCCTGAAAAAGAGCTGATAAATTCAAAAAAAACAGATATTGAAGCTTATTCAAAAGCTATCCTGGAAAGCAAATACTCCGAAGTAAAAGTAAAAATCATCGACATTCAGCTTACAGAGCAATTACAACCTGTAAAAAACAACACTTACAAAGGCATTATCTCTTTTAAACAAAAGAATCAATATTTTAAGGATAAGTCACTGATAAACAGCAACACCAAGACAAAACAAGTTGAAATTTTATTGGTCAAAACCACCAAAAACTTTGGTAATAAAAAAGAGCAGGTTTGGAATGTGTTTTTGGGTGAGATTGGAATAATTGATAATTAATGATTGACATTAGATAATTAATCATTGGTCATTCAAAGAAAACAGCTGCAAGGGTTACAATGACTAAATAATATACGATTGATGTTCCATTTACCTATAGAGCAAAAATCAGATTCTAATTCCTCTTTTCAAATGGAACAATTTCCCCCTTTTCCACATAATTCTTTAAGCCATTCAACAACATTGCCCAGCAAAAAGATGAATGTTTGAAATGAAAATTACATTCGGGCCAGCCTTTGTGCCAAAATTTAACATGCACTTTACCATCAGTTTGCTCCAAGTCAAATCCGAAACTGGTGGGGTTCCAATTCGCATCTGACCTGGTCATTTTTATATGAAAAGTCTCATTAGGAATTAACATTACAACTTTACCAAACCAGTTGTAATCATCACCAAAATAGAAATTATACTCCTGCCCTACCTCAGTAACTCCCTTGCACTTTAAAGGCCACCAATTGATTAAATGCTTCGGTTGACTCACAGCCTCATACACCTTTTCAACAGTTGAATCAATAAAAAGATCGTGGTAAATATCAAAAGACTTTTCAGTTTCCATTGGTTGTTTTAGTTGGTTGGTTAATTCATCTAAATTTAAGAAGAAATGCGATGGAAAATCATTGCTTATTTGTAAAGATTATAATTCTGCCTCATCTTTAAACATATTTTCTGCTTTCTAATAATTCACAATTAGAATTTTGCAACAAACATCTTGGGCGTTCTTCGACAAAAACCTTTAGCCTCATGACCGAAGGGAATAATCCGTGCTGCGTGCTACACCATTGAGTAGATGAGCGAACAGGATATTTTTTCTTGATTTTTTGGTTCTTTTTCATCAAGGAAAAAGAACAAGAAAAAAGCTCAAAAGCATTCCAGGTTATAACTTATAAAATTTAACGAAAAGTCTTCTTAACTTTATGGAATCCCTCCCAAAAACAAATCTTATTAGTACATTTATAAAACAAATTTAAACTCACAAATATGAAACACCTTGTTTACCTCATCACCCTTACAATCAGCCTGATATCAGCAGGACTATTCAATCAAAGCTGTCATCAAAAAGCCCATTCCGAAACCTTTCAGAGATATCAACAAGAAGAGGAAATTGACACCCTTCCCTCTCCACCTGACACTATTCCGGTTTTAAAAATAAAAGGAGAAAAAGGCAGCATTCGCATGAGTGAGTTAACTGTAAATGTTGAGGTATTAGGTAACATTGCCCGCACCACCATGGAAATGAACTTCGAAAACAGCACAGACAGAATCCTCGAAGGTGAACTGAATTTCCCGTTAGGCGAAGGCCAGACAGTGACCCGCTTTGCCATGGATGTAAACGGCAAAATGCGCGAAGGAGTTGTGGTTGAAAAAGAAAAAGGCCAACAGGTGTTTGAAGCCATTGTGAGAAAAAATATTGACCCTGGTTTGTTAGAAAAAACCCAGGGAAATAATTTCAAAGCACGTGTGTATTCAGTTCCTGCAAAAGGAAACAAACGTATTATCATTGCCTATGAACAGGAATTAATTGGAACGGAAAAAGGGAATTTATTCCTGTTGCCACTTCAATTCAAAGAAAAGATGAACAAATTCAGTATTCGTGTGGAAGTGTTTAAGCAAGAGACAAAACCAGTACTTGAAAAGAACGAGCTCACCAATATTGAATTTGAAAGGTGGAACGAATCTTATATCGCCAAAAAAGAATTTACTGATTATGTTGCCAATAAGCAACTTGGTTTTGCCATTCCACCAACCAGTAATATCTATCAAACTTATGTTGAAAAAGCAACCAAACAAGTTGATGATGATTATTTCTATATCAACCTGAAACCTGAAAAACAATGGCTGGCAAAAACGGTTCCTTCGAAAATCTGTATTTTGTATGATGTTTCTTCATCAGTACAAAAAAAGGATACGTTGAAAGAAATCGCTGTTTTAGACAACTATTTTTCATCGATGAAAAGTGTTAAAATACAGCTGGTTACTTTCAGCAACGAAATTCATAGCAACGAGCAATTCGAAATTAAAAAAGGCAACTGGGACGAATTAAAAAACAAACTCAAAAATCCTTCTTACGATGGTGCCACTCAATTAGGTGCGCTGGATTTATCAAAGTTCGACTGCAATGAATTTATTTTAATCACTGACGGGATTTCCAATTTTGGTAAATCAGAAATAAAAACCGGTAAAAAACCTGTAATGGTCATTAGTTCAACACAATCGGCAGACTTTTCTTACTTAAAATACATCGCAACAGCAACTGGTGGTCAATTCATAAATCTAATGAATGTGACTGTTGATCAAGCCTTTAAGAAATTAACTTCGCAGCCCTATCAATTTATTTCAGCAACTTATGATAAAGATGCTCTTGTAGAGGTGTATCCATCAATACCCAGTAATTTCAAAACTAATTTCTCGTTAGCCGGGCAATTAAAAGCTGAAAATGCTGAAATTACCCTGAATTTTGGTTTTGGAAGTAAGGTTGTTGAGTCTGTTAAAGTAAAATTAAATAAAAAGGATCTGATGGCAGATAATAACCTGGTCAGTAGGATATGGGCCCAAAAGAAAATTTCGGAACTGGACATGCTTTACGAAAAAAACAAGGATGAAATCATTGCCCTTGGGAAAAAGCATTCCATTGTCACCCGAAATACCTCGTTAATTGTGCTCGACAGAATTGAAGATTATGTTCAGTATGAGATAGTTCCACCAAAAGAACTGCAAAAAGAATATTTCGAAATAGTTGAAAATCAAAACAAATCAAAACAAAGATTTGAGCAGGAACAACTTGAAAAGGTGGTTGAATACTTTAATACACGCATTAATTGGTGGGAAACTAAATACACCAAGGAAAAGAAAATAGTTGAAAATGATCCCCAAAAAGGAAATGCAACTGATACTACCAGGGTTCCTGCAATGGATGGTCCTGAAGAAGAAATTACAGAAAGCAGTGAATCATCAGTGGTAATGTTGGTTGAAGACCAGGAAGAAGTCAGTAATGAATTTAATTTGGTTGATAGTAAGAAAAAAGACAAAAGTGAAAAAGAACGGGTTTCCAGCATCAAGCTAAACGCATGGGATCCTCAAACACCCTACATGACTGAAATTAAAGAAGCTCAAAATAAATATCAGACCTACCTGGAATTGAAAAAGACCTATGCCTCTACCCCATCGTTTTACCTTGATGTTGCCAACTATTTTGTAAAGCTTGGCGATAAAAAACTTGGTTTGCGCATTTTGTCAAACATTGCCGAAATGGAAGTGCAAAATCATGAGCTAATGCGTATTCTGGCACATCGCCTTGAGCAATTGGAATATTATGATTTAGCTATTACTATTTACGAAGAAGTGGTGAAAATAAGATCGGAAGAACCTCAGTCTTTCAGAGATTTATCGCTTTGCCTGGCGGCTGACAAACAATATCAAAAAGCCTTAGACATTATTTACAAAGCCATAAAAAAACCATGGGACAGTCGTTTCCCTGAAGTAGAAGGAATTATGGCAGTTGAAATGAACCGGATTATTAGCAAAGCAGGTTCAGCAGTTGATACAAAAGCTGTTGATAAACGTTTAATCAAAGATATGCCTGTGGATATTCGAATTGTATTGAACTGGGATACAGATAATTCCGACATGGATCTTTGGGTAACTGATCCTTATGAAGTAAAATGTTTCTATTCGCATCCATTAACTTATACGGGTGGAAGAATGTCGCGCGATTTTACAGGTGGCTATGGTCCTGAGGAATTTATGATTAAAGAAGCACTGACAGGCCAATACAAAGTACAGGCAAACTATTATGGTTCAAGAGCTCAAAAAATCACCGGCCCGACTACCATTTACCTTGAAATATACACCAACTACGGCAAACCAAACGAAAAAAAGGAAACCATTACCATGCAACTGGCCGAAAAAGCAGAGGTAGTTGATATTGGGGTGATGGAGTTTGGGAAATAAAATAACTTTTTCACCACAGAGAACACAGATTTCCACAGATTATTTTTCTGTGTTAATCTGTGCTTTTTGTGGTAAAGATTCTTATGTTCAAGTCCATCTCTAAACAAAAATCACTAACTTTGGAATAAACTTAACCAATTCTGTTTATCCTATGAGCGGGCCTAAAAGCTTTTCCGTGCATGTATTTGATGCCAGGCTTAAAGAGATTTTTTCCATCCAATCGCAAATAAATCAACTATTTAAAGAACTCCTGAATTACAAAGTAAATGATAAAGAATTAGCCATTAACTTTGACTGTTCTGATTTTATCGAAGCAAATGAATATGAATTTAATGAACAGCTAAAAAGCTTCAAATTGGGTTACAAAGGAAGGGTTGAACAAAGCAAATATGACTCAATAAATAGTAAGGTTGAAAAAAAACTTAAACAGCTCAGCAGTTTTTTGGCCAAAGCAAATTCACAAAAAAAAGATTTCTTTGACAAAAGACAAGACTATTTAAGTTATGTTTCGTACGATAATTACTACAACAATTCTCATCAATCTTTTAATCGGTTTAAAACAGAACTAACCGGTTATTTAAAGAAAAATATCAAAGAAAATCAGCCTGAAGTATTTGAAAAATCAAAAGAGCAAATTGAAAAAATAGAGCCCGAAATTAAAAAAAGAAAATTTGAATTCGGCTTTAGAAAAAAAGAACAGAATAGTAAAGAAGAAATCACTCAATATTTTGATAAACAGGAAGAAAAGGCAAGTTCCATTAGAAATGAAATTGCAAAAAAAGCAATGCTTCAGTCCCTTTCACAAAATAAAAAAGAACAGCCTGTAGCAGAAATAACCAACAATGAAGAAATTGAAAAACTGGTCAATACCATCGAAAACAAAATAGATGCAGTTGAGGATAAAAAACTGAGGTTAAAATTTAAAGCAGGTCTGAAAAAACTGAAACAAAGCGAAGTTTTTACTGACATCTATTTTTACAAGGAATTCTTTGATAACCTATCGCAATCGGAAAAAACACAGAACTACAAAAAACAGATAAAAGATACTCTGTATCAACTAAATACATCAGAATTCACCCAAAGTATTATTCAGAAAAAAAGCAACCTGCAACAATATGCTATTGAATTACTTGAAGCTGAAAGCATTAAGAATTATCAGATTGAGAACTTCCAGAGTCAATGTCACTTTTTAAAAGAAGAAAACAAGGAGTTGATTGAAGCTGAATTCGTTAAAAAGAAAGAAAACGAGTTTTTAAAGCAACAACTGGTCAATGGTTTGCAAAACTTGAACTACAAAGTAATGGACGATATGGAAGTAATTGATTTTGAGAAACAATCAGACTTCCTGTTCAAGGTTCCCAATCAGAAAAATTATGTAAATTTAAGAATCAATAAAGACAATGATATTGCTTATAATTTTTTAATCGAAGAGGACAAAGACCAGCTTAGTTTTGATAAAAAAAAGGAAAAAGTAATAGAAATGGAATCTACATGCAAATCATTCAAAGACGTATTGAAAGAACTGGAAGAAATGGGGCTGGACATTGAAATGACAAAAGCCAGCGATGCTGATATGGAAAAGCTAATGCAGGCTCCTGAAAAATACAGGGATAAAATTGAAAAAGCAGAGCAGGAACAAGAAAGGGCACGAGAAAGAGAATTGAAGAAGAAGTATTTGGATGGTGGCTAGCTATTAGCAGTTGGCTGCTGGCAGCTAGCAAATTATAGGAACTAATAGTCAATGATCAAAGTATCTTCAATTGTCAGAAGCCAGAGGCTAGAAGCCAATAGCCAGAAGCTCCAAAAAACAATAGTATAGAAAAACAAAGTAAAGAATCATATAAAACACTGCACTATATGAACCTACAAGAAATCTTCCCCCGATGGATGTCTGAATTCAGGCGATTCCAGAACTTAAAATCGCAATTATTCCTTTACGGAAATGTGTATGACTGCTATTACTTCCCTGTAAACCACAAAGAAGCGCAAACTGAAGAGGAACTGAAATGGGCCAAATTTCCCAACCTTGAAACCTTGATGCGCAGGTACTTGCTGAATGAAAATTACGAGATTGTTACTTATTATGATATCATTGACGGTCTGGAGGTTTACTCATCGAACGAGGAAGAAATCAATAAAGACACGATTCTGAAGTTTTTGGCCAAAGACAATGAACAGGCAAAAAGCGAATACAAAAATGCCGACATCAGGCAGGTCGAAAATAATCTGGATAATGTGCTGAGTTTCATGCGATATTTGGTTGGAAACAAAACAAAGCTAAGTGCAGGAATAGTGAATTACTCATCGCGCTTTAGCATGAACCCAAACTCGTTGGCCGAAAATGAGCGAAAAATATTTTTAAAGCTGTTAAAATCAGCGCAGGAAGCACGAACTATTCGCACCCCTGAAGGCAAAAAGAATAATATACTGATTTTTATTTGCGATAAACTGAATGATATCCCAAGTTGGTTACTTCTGGAAAATCCATTAACTAAAGGTATTGACATACAAAAACCGAATAAAAAAGAACGCCTTCGATTTTTTAATGTCCAAAGCCAGTTTTTCTTTCATGAAGGTGCTGAAATTGATACAAAAGAGGTTCCCGATAAGTTTGTCAACTTAACAGACAATCTGACAAACAGCGAATTAGAAGATTTGATTATTATTTCAAACGAAGAAAAAATACATGTAAACAGCATTAACCAGATTGTTGACTTATTTAAGTATGGTTTAAAAGAAAACTTCTGGCAGGATTTACCTAAAGAGAAAATCAACAATGCCGATAAAGAACTGAAAAAAAGAGTATTAGGACAGGATTATGCCATTCAGAAAAGTGTTGAGATAATTCGAAGAGCAAAGCTGGGATTGCATTCCATTGACCAGAAAAATCCGAAAAGTAAACCCAAAGGAGTGCTGTTTTTTGCAGGGCCAACGGGGGTTGGTAAAACAGAGTTAGCAAAATCATTGGCCGAACTCATCTTTAGTGATGAAGACGCCATTGTTCGTTTCGACATGAGCGAGTATAACGACGGAAACTCTGATGTAAAGCTGATTGGTGCTCCTCCAGGATACGTTGGATATGAAGAAGGCGGTCAGCTAACCACCAAAATGAAATCAAAGCCCTTCTCCATTGTTTTGTTTGATGAAATTGAAAAAGCACATCCTGTTGTTTTCGATAAATTCCTGCAGATTCTCGACGATGGACGCCTGACAGATGGCAAGGGAGAAACCGTTTATTTCACAGAATCGTTAATCATTTTCACCAGCAACCTTGGCGTGTATAAGCTTGATAATGAAGGCAGAAGAGTTCAAAACATCATGTACAATGACGACTATGCAGTGATGTCGGAAAAAATAATGAATGAGATTGTACGCTTTTTCACAACCTCTCTTAACCGTCCTGAAATTTTAAATCGTTTTGGTGACAATTTCGTGGTGTTTGATTTTATAAGGCCGCCGGTTGATAAGCTCATCTTAATGAAAAACCTGAATGTGATAAAAAAGAACCTGTTGAAACAAAAGAACTGTCAGTTTGAATATGATGAGCAATTTGCCGACTTGTTTTTAGAGCATTATGTAGCACAGAACTTGCACATGGGCGGTCGCGGCATCATCAATAAAATTGAAACCGAAATAAAAAACGGAATTACCAACTTTATGTACGAACAGGATCAAACTGAGAATTTTAACTTTAGGGTGTTTATTGATAAAGATAAAAAGGTTGATTTTGAATTGATATAATTAAAAAGATAGAACGCGAATGACGCGGATTTTCAAACGCGGATTTTTAAAGATCTAAAATCTGTTTAAATCAGCGTTGCCTCGCATCCGTGTCATCTGCGTTCCAACATAGTTGTATTAAAATAATGGACGATAAAACCCAAACATATTCCGACGACAATAAAACCTCCGTCTATAATGATCAGGAAAAACGAACAAAGCCCTCTGTTCATAATTTGCATTCAGGCGATAAAATTGTTTTGAACGGAAAGAACTATGAAATTCTTGAAATTATATCTGAAAGTACAGGTGAGGCCATCATTTACAAGATGAAAAATGATGCTGACAAAATAGAAGCATTAAAACTGTATTTTGAATTTCATAATCCTGAAAATGAACCAAATACGGAAGCGCTTGAGCGTATAAAAAAAATCAACGATGAGGATATTCTTCGCCTTTATGATTTTGGGACTGGCATCAACAAATATCAGGACAAATACTGCTTTGAAATCGCTGATTTTGCCGAAGGTTATGACCTGCTTACTGTCAACAGTTTAAATGAAAAATACAACAAAGACTTTGTCGAGAAAAAGGTAATTCCTCAGATATTCTATGGAATACAGAAATTACACAAAACAAAGATTTACCATTGCGATTTAAAACCGCAAAACGTATTTTACCTTGATAAAGAACAAACAGAAATAGTTATTGGGGATTATGGCTCGGCAAAAACATTTGAATTTAATGCGGAAAAGAGTTCAAGAAAAACGACTACTGTAAAAGGAACCGATTTTTACCTGCCCCCGGAACAAGCTCGGGGATTTATCTCAGATAAAAACGATTACTATTCTTTTGGAATGATTCTGCTCCATTTGTGTTATCCTGAACAACTTCTATCCAACGATCAAAGTACGGTCAATCATTTAAAATTTAAGGAAATCATTGAACGACAGTTTGAAGGAAAACCAATCATCAATTTCAAACCAGAATTTTCAAGAATTAATCAATTAATTGAAGGGTTAACACTGGTAGACTTTAACCTTCGGTGGGGAGCTGATCAAGTCAGGGAATGGATTGAAGGAAAAAATGTTGAAATAAACTATCAAAAAAAAGAAAAGAGCAGCTATATTCTTAAATTTGGTCAACATACAATAACCACACCTGCCGATTTAAGGGACTACATTTTAAGCGATGCAAACTGGTACCATGATTTAATTGAAGATACGGATAATAAAGATGAGTTTTTCAATTGGGTATTAAACTATTATGATGGCGACAGAACCAAAAGATCGGCAATAAACCGGATAATTAAAACTTACAGTCCTGATGGAATTTATTTTGTAGCCGATGCAATTATTCGTTTTTTTATCCCGGAGCACCCAGTAATGTTTGGATTAAAATCATTTGATTTTGCCGGAGCTGATGATTTACGAAGGATAACTGCCGAAGCTTTTGCATATTTGCTTTTTGATTTATGGAATAACTCGTCAGAAAAAGATATACGGCTTTGTATTTTCAGGTATGAATTTGCACTAAAACAATTAGTTGATAAGCACACAAACATAAAATATTTACTAACTATTTTATACAAACAACTTAATATAAAAGAAAAGGTAAAAAGAGATTTTAGCGATTATGCAGTTCATGCTTTTACCAAAATATCTAAAAAATCATCAGAAAGCTTAAGGTTGTTTCTATTTAGCTATTTACCAACTAAGAACAATATCGTTTTTAATTCATTTGATGATCAAAATTTCTTATATTATACGATAGAAAAGTCACTGACTGACTATTATTCTGAAATTGGATTAAACCAGACATTTAAGTTTGATTTTGAAGAAAACATTCCAATTGTCCATTCTGAAATATATGATTCACTTGATAATTTTATAGAAAAAACTATTGAAAACGTAATTATTAATATTTGTAATAAGGATGAAATCAACAGAGATGCTTTTAGTGAACAAGAAATACTGCATCTGAAAAAAGAACTTCAAAACTCGCATAAAAACCTGTTAACTGAACTAACCAGTAAAAGGAACAGTTTTAAGAAGGAGTTTCCTCGAAACATAGAGCAGTTTGACTATGTGAAAAGAAACCTGAAAGTTATTGATTCCGTTATCAGAAAAAAATCTTATCACCAAATAAAACACACACTTACTTTGCTGAAAAACGTTAGTAATTATGCAAGAGAACAGGTAATTGAACAACAAAAAAAGAAAGCAAAAGTTCCTAAAAAAAAGGTGTCTTGGGGAGTACTTTTGTGGATTTTTATATTATTAGTCATCATCGTAGGTCCGTTTTTAATATCTCCTATAACAGAGCTGGTTGAAAACATTCAAACTAAAAAAAGAAATAAAATTAGATCCCATTTTAAGTACAATCCGATTATTGCTTACCATTCAAACTTAGAATTAGTTTTTGTAAAAGGTGGAACTTTTGAGTTAGGTTCAGATGAAAGAAGTTCGGCCAAACCGGAACATGAAGTCACCGTGGATAGTTTTTATCTTGGTCGGTACGAGATTACAAATGATGAATTCTGCAGCTTCTTAAACGAATACGGAACTGACTATGTGAAAGAAGGAAAATACAAAGGAAAAGAAATGGTTCCACACGACAGATACAATAATATTTCAATGGATGAAATTGAAAAAAAACGTAATACCTGGAGAGTCAAAGATGGACATCGCAAATATCCGGTGGTTCATGTTAACTGGTACGGTGCATATGAATTTTGCAGGTTTTATGGTGGCAGCTTGCCAACCGAAGCCCAATGGGAGTTTGCTGCAAAAGGAGGCATTCATACCCAGTATTACAAGTATCCGGGAAGCGACTCGATTGACTACGTTGCCTGGACAACCAGTAACAGCAAATCTAGTTATATGCGCCCCGGAGGATTATTACTCCATAATGAACTAGGGCTTTATGATATGATGGGCAATGTGGCGGAGTGGACAAAAGATACTTACAGTGAATATTTTTATGCAACTAGCCCCAAGGTAAATCCTCTAAACGATAGTATAGGAGACTTAAAAGTCGTTCGAGGTGGTTCTAAATCAAGCTACGCTGGAAGAACTCAAATTGAAGACCGCAAAGATAAAAATGCCAATGAATATGATCATGACATAGGATTCAGATTTTGCTACTCAGGTAAACCAAACGGCATTGGTAAGCCCGAAAAATCAATTAGTTCCAACACTAAACCCACCGAAATAATTGAAAATGAAATGATATTTGTAGAAGGAGGAACTTATGCAATAGGGCAAAAAAATCCTTCACTAATTACTGATAAAATATTCCCTGTGACCTTAAGCAGTTTTTATATTAGCAAATACGAAATAACGAATGCTCAATATTGTGAATTTTTAAATGCTCGGGGCTCTAATATTTGTGATTATCAAGACATGGCAATGGTAAAGCAGAGCGATCAATATTATAATCAGGATTGGGGAATTCATTACAAAGAAGGCAATTGGGTTCCTGTGGAAGGATATGAGAACTATCCGATTATATTTGTTAACTGGTTTGGAGCCAGTGAATATTGCAAATGGGCTGGTGGCCGCTTACCAACCGAAGCAGAGTGGGAATATGCTGCCAGAGGAGGCAATAAATCAAAGAGTTATGAGTATTCAGGAAGTAATTCTTTGAGCCAGGTTGGATGGTATTATTCAAACTCTGGGAAAAAAACACACAGAGTAGGGCTAAAACAGCCTAATGAATTAGGAATCTACGATATGAGTGGAAATGTTCGTGAATGGTGCGAAGATGAGTTTGATTCCCGTTTTTTTGATAAAATTACAGAAGACAATCCTTGCAATAGAGGCTTGGATTATAAAAAAAGTGTACGAGGTGGCTCATTTGATTACCTTCAGCATAGAATGGTGGTTTACAAACGTAGAAATTATTACAATAACACAGGATACAACTCCTATGAATACAACGATGTAGGATTTAGAATGGTTAAAGACGCAAAACAGTCTGAAAAATGATTGACCCTGATAAAACAAATATTTACTCTGATGATGATAAAACCCAAATTTATGGTGAATCGGGCAAGCAGACAAAAGAAACAATTCATCATATCAACCTTGGTGATGTTATTACACTGAATACTAAGAATTACAAGATTCTTGAGATTATTTCAGAAAGCACTGGGGAAGCTGTCATTTATAAAGTCGAAGATGAAAATCACGATATTTGTGCTTTAAAACTGTATTACGAATTTACTTTTCCAGAACAAGAACCAAATCATGAAGCCCTGCAAAGAATCCAATCGATTAATGATGTTGATATTTTAAATTTACACGATTTTGGAACCAGGACGAATAAATACAAAGGAAAGTTTTGTTTCGAAATTTCAGATTTTGCGCATGGTTCAGATTTACTAAACGTAAAAGACTTTAAAGAAAAATACAATCAGGAATTTATTACGAAAGAGGTAATTCCTCAGATATTTCTGGGGATCATGCACTTGCATCAACATCGAATTTATCATTGCGATCTGAAACCACAAAACATTTTTTTTCTGGATGAGGCCCAAATTGATATTGTGATTGGTGATTATGGCTCAGCAAAAACATTCGAGTTTGATGCCGAAAAACAATCAAGAAAAACCACCACTGTAAAAGGAACTGATTTTTATCTTCCACCTGAGCAGGCTCGTGGGTTTATCTCCGAAAAAAATGATTATTATTCCTTTGGAATGATTCTTCTGCATTTAGTTTACCCCGATGCAGTTCAGATGCATGAAAATGATCCAAAATCCCTCAGTCACAACAAATTAAAAAGAATTATAGAAAGGCAATTCGAAAGTCTTCCTATTATAGATTTTAATCCGGAATTTGAAAAAATCAACAATTTAATTGAAGGACTTACTCTTGCTGACTTTAACCTCAGGTGGGGAAAAGAAGAAGTTCAAAGGTGGTTGAAAGGTGAAGATATTCACGTTGTTTATAATCGTTCGACGATTGCACCAAAAGGAAATGATATTTCATCAGCCGGTGCACTAAAGTTCGGAAAATATACTATCAACACACCTTTTGATTTGCGGGATTATATTTTGAGTGATAAAAACTGGTACGAAGATTTGGTCGAAGACAACGACAACTGGAATGACTTTACCAACTGGATGCTTGGACTTTACGAGGGTGATAAACGAAAACGTTCTGCTCTCAACCGGATTGTTAAAGATTACAGCCAGGAAGGACTTGATTTTATTGCGGAAGCCATTATACGCTTTTTTATTCCAGATCACCAAATCACAATTGGCTTCAATACATTTAAGCTTTCAGAATCAGAGGATCTGAAAAAAAGCATCACTCAAATTTTTGCTTATTTACTTGATGAAATCTGGTCAAATTCAACCGAAAAAGATATCAAACTTTACCTTTTTAGAATTGAATTTGCCCTGAGACAATCATCAATGCATAAAGATGATGTACTCAAACTTCTTCAAATTTTATATCGAAACCTGGAGACAAAAGGCAAAATCAGTAGCGATTTTTACAATTACAAAGTTTATGCATATACCTCTGCCACAAGAAAATCAAACAGCCAACTACAGGAGTTTCTTTTCGACTATTTACCAACTGTAAGCAATATTCAGTTTAACAGTATTTCAAGAGAAAACAAACTACACTGCTCTGTTGATAAGTCACTAACAAAGTATTTCAACCAGATAGGAATCTATAACACAAAAAAAACCAAAAGTTACAAAGAAAATCTTCCATTAATTTACTCAGAAAATTATAGCTCTCCAGAAGATTTTATAACTAAAACGGTGAATGAAAACATCCATTCCGTTTGTGATAAACTTCACCTCGATTTTGCCTTGGTCGATAAATCCTCCTATACAAAATTTCAGAGTGATTTTTCAAATGCCTTCAAAAAACTGCAAAACGATTTAATAAATGAATTTGAAAAGCTAAACAAAGAGCTCTCTTCAAGGCAAAAAAGGGTTCGAGAAGTCAGAGAATACTTTCAACAAGTTGAAGAAATTATTCGCAACAACCAGTATCACAAAACAGGTGATGCATTCCACTTAATTGATTCTTGCCGAAAAAAAGTTTATGCTGAATTACAACAAAGAAGAAAAAAGGAACAGGACGAAAAAGAACAAAGAAGAGAGAAACGTAAAGAGTTCTTTGCAAATAGTTTGGGCCGTTTATCCGGTATTGTCATCTTCCTTGTTATTATTTCAGTATTTTTTGGAAGAAGTCTTTTCGATTACTTTGCTTCGTTTTTTGTTGAAATAGAGGTGGTTGATAAAAATACAGCGCTGGCAAAGATTGAAATGATTGGCATTAATGGCGGAACATTTATGATGGGCGATCCAGATGGTCCTGATGATGAAAAACCCTTGCATGAAGTTACTCTGAGTGATTTCGCTTTAAGCAAATACGAAATTACCAATGAACAATTTGCAGATTTTCTAAACAATTATGGTTCCGACAAGGTAAAAGATGGTGAATACGCTGGTAAAAAAATGATTTACTGCAGCAATGAAGAAGAACGGGATTGGGGGATAAGATGCACAAATAATGGCTGGCAGGCAAGACCAAGTTATAAAAATTATCCTGCAGTTTATGTAACATGGTATGGTGCCAATGAATATTGCAAATGGGCAGGAGGCCGGCTCCCCACTGAAGCAGAATGGAATTTTGCAGCCCTGGGAGGCAATAAAACAAAAAATTACAAATTTGCTGGAAGTTCCGATGTTGATGATGTTTCCTGGTACAAAGAAAATTCGGGAACGCATACGCACGAAGTAGGAACAAAAAGCCCAAATGAGCTTGGATTATATGATATGAGTGGAAATGTGTATGAGTGGTGCAAAGATTGGTACGAAGCAGGCTTCTACAGTAAAAGTTCACGTTCAAATCCAATAAATAAGAATAACACAGGGGAAAAAGTGCTCAGAGGTGGTTCCTACTACAATCCCTCAGGAAGCAGCTTTCCTTGTAATAGGACAGCAGATCCACCTGGAGTTCATTACAGCAACTATGGATTTAGATTGTGTAAAAGCAACAATATTGATAAAAAAAATTAACAGAATTTGAGCTAATGCACTGGAAATTAAACAGAATACAATACCCGGTTTACAACTTAGGCAAAGGCAGACGAATTGGTATTTGGGTACAAGGGTGTTCCTTAGGTTGTAAAGGCTGTATTAGTCAAACACTGCAAACAAAAAAGGGAGGCCAACTTATTGATATTGAAGCTCTGGTTACTGAAATCACAAAAGTAAAAAACCAGTTTGATGGTATTACCATTACTGGTGGTGAACCCTTTCAACAATACAAAGAATTAATCGCTTTCTGCGCCTGGTTAAAACAAAATACAAAGCTTGAAATTTATGTCTTTTCAGGTTATTATCTGGATGAATTGTATGATTTATATCCAGACAAACTTTTCCTTAAATACATTGACTTTTTAATGGATGGAAGGTATGTGAAAGAAGAACATCATAATGAAAACACCAGAGGTTCAGGCAATCAAACACTATATCAATTTACTAATAATGAAGTAATTAAAGTTATAAACGGGTTCTCCTCAAATGAGTTTGGATTAAGTGTTGATAGAGATAACCAGGTCTATTTGAGTGGGATACCAAAGCAGGATGATTTGAATCAATTAAATGAATTTTTAACCCAAACAGGCATTGATATAACTTTTAAATAATGTACAAAATAATATGTGATTTTTGTGGAAATGAAAACAGGTTTTCAAACATAAATGAACGACCTAAAGAATGCTCTAACGAAGCATGTCAGAATTCATTGGGAAACCTCGAAGTCATTACCATTGAAGAAAATGAAGAATCAGAACGACCAATAAAAATTATTGGACTTAAATTAATTTACCAGAAAACATCCGCTGAAATTATGCTAAAAACAGAGCCTAAAATAATTTTGGGACGGCAAAATTTTGATGGTGAAGTACTTTCAAAAATTAAACAGATAAGTCGTGCCCATTGCAGTATTGAATTTACTGATAATCAATTTATTGTTAAAGATCTTGGTTCAACAAATGGAACTTTTGTAGGCCTGGGAGATGATAAAGTCAATTGCCAGGAACCGCAAATACTAAAAGACAAAGATTTTCTGGTATTGGGCCAGGAAGTATTTTTAGTCCAACTTTTAAAAGAAGATGCAACTGATTTAGAAACAACTGAAATTGAACCAGTTATTAGCAAACCATCAGAGATTTTATGCTCTGAATGCTCTTGTATTTTGAAAGAATTACCCTGCTCCTGCCCCGATTGCGGAACATGGAATGAATAGTACTGTTCGCTGGTTTCTTGTTGCTGGATGCTATTTGCAATGCGGAACCAGTAGCAGAATCCAGAAACTAATTTCGAATATATAAATACACCAATTTCAAAAAAAATGAAATTCAACATCTCAGCTTTCACACATATTGGCACCAAACGCCAGATAAACCAGGATCGAATTCTTGTTAACAACAAAATCCTGAACGATGGCTTTTACTCTCTTGATAATCAAACAAGCTGCTTTTGCTTTGTTGCCGATGGAATTGGTGGAGGATTGGCCGGCGAAATTGCCTCTCAATTTGTGTTGGATGCTATTTTAAAACAAAGAGAAAGCTTTCAAAAGCTAGATGAAGAATTCATTGAAAAAGAATTGCATTCGATTAATAATGAACTTATTACATTTGCCGGTTCAAAGCCTGAATATTTGGGAACCGGAACTACTCTGACCGGATTAATTACACTAGAAGATACTTCCTACTTGACTATTCAGGCTGGAGATTCTGAAATGTGGGTACTACGTGATGGCTTATTCTTCCAAATAACAGAATCCCAGGTTTTTGACGACTCAGAGCCAGGTAGTCCACTAATCAGCTATTTTGGTGGTAAAGAAGCCAAACTAGAACTCAGTTTAACATCATCACTTCGTGAAATTCGCCAACATGATCTAATTATTATTTCCTCTGATGGATTATTAAATGCAATAGCTCCCAAACAGTTAAAAGCCATTTTATCAAATACTCAGTCATTAAAAGAAAAATCAGAGTTTATTCTCAACCAGGTTTTAAAAACAGGTGCAAATGATAATATTAGCTGCATTTTAGTGGAAGTAAGTGAATACTGAGTTAGATTCAATCGTATAATATTTTTGCATAGTGCACTATGGTGCAATGAAGGCATTTCGGTAAAAGAATTGAATTGTCGTGACTTTGATTGATTTAAATCCTTTATCCTCTTTTTAATAACCAATATTTAAATTCTTTGGTTAAATCAAAACAATTAGGTTACCCTGTTTGTTATTAAAACAACACATTGTTTAGAACGATTCTAAATAAAATTCATATTCAAATCAGATATTTCATAATTTTGTCATTCCATAAGTAAAAATAACAGCAATGAAAAAATACATTTCCATCATAATCCTCTCTTTATTAACACAATACAACAGTATTGGTTTTGGTCAGGCACCCGCAATTGCTAAAACAATAAAGGGCCGAATAATTGATAGTGAAACATTACATGCAGTTGAATATGTTACTGTTGCATTATTCAAAACCCAATCAAATAAACTTGTTACAGGAGCTATTTCTGGTACTGACGGCCATTTCTTCATAAAAGGCTTGGATGCAGGAAATTATTACCTTAAAATATCTTTTATGGGATATGAAAAAACAACCATTAATGATATTCAAATAAATGATAATATTCCGGTTGTAAATCTTGGTACAATAAAACTAAATAAAGCCACAGATTTAATTGAGGAAGTAGAGGTAGTTGCAGAAAAGGGGGCAATTGATTATCAAATAGATAAAAAAGTTGTAAATGTATCGAACCAGTATACAACAGTTTCTGGAACAGCCATTGATGTACTTGAAAATGTGCCTTCGGTAACCGTTGATGTTGAAGGCAATTTGTCTTTAAGAGGAAGTACCGGTTTTACTGTGCTGATTGACGGAAAACCAACGGTATTAGAAGGTTCTGAAGCCTTGGATCAAATTCCGGCAAGTACCATTCAAAATATTGAAATCATTACAAATCCATCTGTTAAATACGATCCGGATGGAACTGCTGGAATAATAAATGTTATTACAAAAAAGAATAAACTGAGAGGTGTTAGTGGAATAGCCAACCTCAACCTTGGCCTTGATGATAAATACGGAGGAGATTTACTTTTGAATTTTAGAAAGAACAAGCTTGACTTTTTTATCAGTGCTGACTATAACGACCGTCAGTTTCCTGGTTTTGAAACTTCTGAGAGAAAAACAGTTCTAAACGATACCAGTTTTAACATTATTGCAGATGGAACCTCTTTGCGTAAAATGAAAAGATGGAGTATAAAAAGTGGACTTACTTTTTCATTAGATAGCAATCACATTATTGGAATTGATGCCAGATACGGCTACCACAAGCACCAGGGAATATCGGAATTCGACTATATTAAAAGTACTATTCCATCATCTTTTATTGAGGAAACAAATAGTTTTGACAATTCCTCGAGAGAAGGCAATTTCTTTTCAGTTAACCTACAATATACCCATCGATTTACAAAAAAAGGACATGAGATCTATTTTAATGGAAACCTTAGTTCACGAGATGGTGATGAAAGCCATATCAATAGTCTTCTAAACAACGAAAATCTTATTTTGGAAGCTCAAAAAGGAACAGAGTCGGGCCCATCAGAGTACTGGCGATTTCAGCTTGATTATACCCTGCCAATTGGTCTCAAAGATAAATTTGAAGCTGGTCTTCAATCAAGGATAGGAACAAGTAACGACAACACTGGATTATATATATATAATTCATTAACAGGATTATACGAACCCATGCCCGACTACACTAATGAAACTGATTACCACAGAACTATTCATTCAATTTATAGCTTATATGCAGGAGAATTTGGAAAAATGGGATATCAATTCGGCATGCGTGGAGAGTATACTTTGCGTGAAGTTGCCTCAACAGGTTATGAGAATACAAAAATAAACAGATGGGACTATTTCCCAACAGCCCATATTTCATATAGTTTTAACAAAAAATACCAGTTAATGACTAGTTATACACGAAGAATTGAACGCCCCCGAAGCTGGTGGCTAGAACCTTTCTTAACCTGGAGCGATGCCTACAACGTAAGAAGTGGAAATCCCAACCTGCAACCAGAGTACATTGATGCCTATGAATTAAACTTCATTATAAAAATGAAAAAGAACTTCTTTTCAGTTGAAACCTACCATCGCGTTACACACAATCATACAGAATATGTAAGAAGTGTTTATCGTGAAAACGTGATTCTTAGAAACCCTGAAAACGTTGGGCAGGCGTTTGCCACTGGTGCTGAAGCAATGTTGAATTATGAATTATTCAAAAGCTGGCAGCTTAACCTTTCGGGAAACATCTACAATTATAAAGTTGAAGGCAGCCTTTTTGATGAGGATTTTTCAAATGAAAGCCTAAACTGGAACCTGCGGTTTAACAATAGTATTAAAGTTTCTAAAAGGCTGCAGTTTCAGTTAACCAGCTCATACAACAGTCCGACAGCTACCTCGCAAGGCACAACAGAAGATTTTTTTAGAATTGACGGAGGCATAAAAGCCAATTTTCTTGATAAAAAGTTATCTACAGCCTTACAGGTAAGAGATATTTTTGGTACTGCCAAACACAAACAAACCATTGAAGGAACCTCTTTTTATTATTTCAATGAATCCTATAGAAAAGCACCATTGGTTATGTTATCGTTAAGTTATAGATTTAATAACTACAAAAGCGATAGAGGACAAAGGAGCGATATGGGTGGGGATGATGAGTTTTAAATTTATTTACCACAGATTAACACAGAATATTCTGTAAAAATCTGTGTTAACTGTGGTCAAATTTTATTTTACACTTTCTTTTTTCTCAGCAACCAGTTTTCTTGCATTTGGCACTTTTTGCTTAAGCAATGCAATCTCAAGCACTTCCATAATATTATCCACATAATGGAATTTTAAGCCCGAAATATAGATATCTTTAATCTCTTTGATATCTTTTTCATTTTCTTTTGAAAGAATAATATCTTTAATATTAGCTCGCTTGGCTGCAAGAATTTTTTCCTTAATACCACCAACCGGTAAAACTTTGCCACGTAAGGTAATTTCACCGGTCATTGCCAGTTGACTCTTAATTTTTCGCTGTGTAAATGCAGAAGCCATTGAAGTTACCATTGTAACTCCTGCTGATGGGCCATCCTTTGGAATAGCACCCTCCGGTACATGCAAATGGATATTCCAGTTATCAAAAATAGACTCATCAATTTCTAAATCAATGCTATGTGCTTTAAGATATTCTAAAGCGATAACAGCAGATTCTTTCATTACATTACCGAGGTTACCTGTAAGGGTTAATTTTGCATTTCCTTTACTTAAACTGGTTTCAACCATTAATATCTGACCACCAACAGAGGTCCAGGCAAGCCCGGTAACAACACCTGCATACTCATTCCCCTGGTATTTATCCTTACTATATTTAGGTTGTCCCAGTATTTCGTAAACCAGTTCTTTCGTCAATTTAGGATCATATTCCTCTTCAAAGGCAATTTTTTTAGCAACTTTCCTTACTAATTTTGCCATTACTTTATCCAACTGCCTTACTCCCGACTCTCGGGTATAACCTTCAATTATTTTTTCGATTATTGTTTTGCTTAATACCAATTGGTTCTTATTAACACCATGCTCCTCAAGTTGCTTAGGGATAAGATGTTTCTTTGCAATCTCAATTTTTTCTTCAATAATATAACCACTGATATCAATAATTTCCATTCTGTCTCGCAAAGCCGGGTTAATTGGACTTAAAGTATTTGCAGTAGCAATAAACATCACTTTTGATAAATCGTATTCCAGCTCAAGGAAATTATCGTAAAAAGTATTATTCTGCTCAGGATCAAGCACTTCAAGCAAGGCAGACGAAGGATCGCCCCTAAAGTCTGTACCAACCTTGTCTATTTCATCCAGAATAAATACCGGGTTAGATGATTTCACCTTCTTAATACTCTGTATAATCCGCCCTGGCATAGCACCTATATAGGTTTTTCTATGCCCTCTTATTTCAGATTCATCATGCAACCCTCCTAAAGATATTCTTGCATATTTTCTATTAATTGCATTTGCAATAGATTTTCCCAACGATGTTTTACCAACTCCGGGAGGGCCCACCAAGCACAAAATTGGTGCTTTTAAATCCCCTTTTAACTTTAAAACTGCCAGATGCTCTAATATTCGTTCCTTTACTTTATCTAGTCCAAAATGCTCTTTATCAAGCACTTTCTCCGCTCTTTTTAAATCAAAGTTATCAACAGTATATTCATTCCATGGCAAATCAAGTAAAGTCTGGATATAATTTACCTCATTGCCATACTCTGGTGAGGCCGGGTTAATGCGCTCCAGTTTTTGTATTGCTTTTTTAAAAACCTCAGCAACCTCATCAGTCCATTTCTTTTCTTTTGCCCTTTTCTTAAACTCTTTTACCTCTATATCAACAGGATCTTTCCCCAACTCACTTTGAATAGCCTTCATTTGCTGATGCAAGAAGTATTCTTTTTGCTGCTGATCCATTTCAAGCTTTACTTTAGCCTGGATATCTCCCTTTAACTCAAGTTTTTGCACTTCAGTGGTAAGGTATTCTAATAACAAAATACCGCGCTCTTTCAAATCATTTATTTCCAACAATCTTTGTTTGTCAATGGCCTGAATATCACTGTTTGAACAAATAAAATTGACTAAAAACCTTGGACTTTCAATATTTTTAAGCGCAAATATTGCTTCTTTTGGAATGTGTGCAGAAAGCTCAATAATCTGCATTGAAATTTCTTTCAAAGAACTTATTAGGGCCTCAAATTCTTTATCATGAACAGGAGGGACAACATCGGTTAATTCATTAACCCTTGCCCTTAAATAAGGTTTATCAGCCACAAACTCCTGTACTTCAAATCTTTTTAGTCCTTGAATGATAATAGTAGTTGAATTATCAGGCATTTCAAGTACCTTGATAATTTGTGCCAAAGTCCCCACTTTGAACAAATCCTCACCGGCTGGATCATCAATCTTTGAGTCTTTCTGAGTAACAATCCCAATAAGTTTGTCCTTTTTGTAAACAGACTTTACTAACCGTACTGATTTTTTTCGTCCAACTGCAATCGGAATAATTACACCAGAAAATAGAACAGTATTTTTTAGCGGTAATATTGGCAGCTCATCAGGAACCTCAGAATTATTTATATGCTCTTCTTCCCCATCAGGAATAATGGGTATAAAGTCTGAATTCTCGTCTGATATAGCTGAAAATATAATTTCTTTTCTTCCTTTTTTATTTTCAAAATCCATAAATTGACCTAACTATAATATCTTTTCAATTCAATTCATGCCAGTTTTACATGAATAGAACAGACAGCCTGTCAGTCTATGCAATAAAAATGGCGCAAGCCTCAATTGTCAATACTTGTGCCAAAAAATAACACACTGAAGAACAATTGGTTAACAAGTAAAAAGGTTTAGAGTTAGTTTAAATAGCTAAGATACTTACAAATCTCGAATAACGAAACTTGCATTATGAAAATTAAGAAACTTTAAGGTTTTATTTCCTGAACTCTTTGGTTGTATTGAAAATATGCATTAAAATGTTTTGCTCAACCTCATCAAACTCCACATTTCTTCGTTTCATCACCACCTGGTTAACTTCAAATGCCTTGTCGGTTTTATACTCAGTAAATCCGTGTGCACCACCCCATGAGAACGAAGGAATAAAGTTACGGGGATAACCAGCACCGAAAATATTTGCATTTACACCTACCACAGTGCCTGTATTAAACATGGTATTAATCCCGCATTTTGAGTGATCACCCATGATTAAGCCACAAAATTGTTGCCCGGTTTTTACGAACCGTTTGGCCTTATAATTCCAAAGTTTCACTTCGGCGTAGTTATTCTTTAAATTTGAAATATTGGTGTCGGCTCCCAAATTACACCATTCACCAAGAACTGAATTTCCTAAATAACCATCGTGAGCTTTATTTGAATTGCCAATAATTACAGAATTACTAACTTCTCCTCCAACTTTTGAATTGGGACCAATGGTGGTAGGTCCGTATATTTTTGCTCCCAACTTAAGAACCGAATTATCACACAAGGCCAAAGAACCACGAATGATAGCTCCTCCCATCAACTCCGAATTTTTGCCCAAATAAATGTATGAATCACGTGCATTAATGGTAGCAAAATCAGCAACCACACCCTTTTCAACAAAAATATTTCCACCAATCACTTTATTGGTATTTGCCAGTTGCTCAGTGGTACGTCCTTTAGTAATTAACTTATAATCATTTTCAATTTCGCTACCATTATTAACAAATATTTCCCAAGGATACTTGATAATCAAAACTTCTAACTCTGAGCTAATTCTGTCAAATGAATTAGTGCTTTTTTCTAAATCATCAACTTTTCCACCCGTTTTAAATGCTACCAGTGTGTTATTTATAAAAAGAGATTGCCCATCCTTTAATTCATCAATTTTTCCAATGATTTGATTATTTGGAACAACTGCTCCATTAATGTAGCAGTTTTCATCACTTTCTTTTAATTTATATTTAGTCTGAAGGTATTCTTCTGTGAAGAAGGAACACTCTGTGTTGAGATATTTATTCCACTTTTCGGTAATGGTTAATATTCCAATCCGAATTTCTGAAACCGGCCTTGTGTAGGTCAAAGGAAGTAAATCTCCCCTATTCAATTGATCAAATAAAATATAATTCATAATAGGTTTAATAAGAGTCAAATACTTGAATGCAAAGTTAAATTACATTCTGGATAGAACAATTTAAAATAAGGTTTTTAAGACTCTTTAAAACAAAAAAGCTTCCAACTAATAATAGCAGGAAGCTCAATAAACCTTAAATTTTTATACTATTTGCACTCATTATATTCTTTTGCGATTTTAGTAATCGCCTCATCAATTTTAGATCTGTCTCCCATTTTTGCAAAGACTTTTTTCAAACCACCTTTTGAACCGTCATTCTTAGGATCAAATCCATAACCACCCTCAAGATATTTATCTTTTACAGCTGGACAATCACCTATAATATCCACCATTTCAATTCTTTCTGCATTTTTAGCTTTTTCTTTTCCCTTTACAATAACCAATTCATTGTCTTGAGCCCATTCTTCATTGGTTCTATTTACTTCTTCACCCGACTGAACCGTTGGAGGTGTTCTATAAAATCTGTAAACATTAACTTCTCCCTGCACCAAAGCTCTTAAAAAATACATTTTTGGAAGCATATCCGGACCAACAGCCGAAAGATCTGCATATTTTACTGAAACAAAATCTGCACCTTCATAACCATATCCCAAAATATCTTTTGGTTTATAATCTTCAAAATACTTACGCTTGTTCTTTTTCATTTGCTTAAAACCTTCTTCAGTTATGAAGGATACTTTTTTTTGATGACTCCATGGAGTATTAATCCATCCACTAACCCAAATAATTCCTTCCTGCTTCCCTTTTTTGGTCAAAATATAACCTTTGTACTGACCGTCCTGTAATTCATTCTGCCCAAAGATATTTACACTAAACAACAAGGCAATTAACATTATACCAATCTTATTCATTAAAATACTAATTATAAGTTAAACATAAAATAACGGTTGCAATATATAAAAAAGAGACCTCGTAACTAAGGTCTCTCAATTTTATTTTACTAATATTTAAATATATTATTTCTTCAAATGTTTCTTATATCTGTTCATGAACTTATCAACACGTCCAGCAGAGTCAACAAGTTTCATTTTACCAGTATAAAATGGGTGTGAGGTATTAGAAATCTCAATTTTAACCATAGGATATTTAACACCGTCAATCTCAATCTCCTCTTTGGTTTTAACTGTAGATTTAGTAATAAAAGTATGCTCGTTTGACATATCTTTGAAAGCAACTAATCTATAATCCTCTGGGTGAATTCCTTTTTTCATTACTCTATATTTTATTGTATTCTTTATTCGAATTTTGGGATGCAAAGATAGATATATTTTATTAAGATCAAAAAAAATGAAATAACAATTTGAAGCACTAACAGCACATCATCTACAACACGCTCATAATCAAGTTAATACTGATAGACTTTTTATTCTTACTGTATGTGAAAAAAACTACTTTCTCACTCACAAAAAGTGATAAAACAATATTTTACAAATATCATAAATACAACAAATTATCTAACTATTTTCATAACTTCTAATTTAGACTAATTCTTAATTAAGTAAGCGCTCAGCAAAAGCCTGATTTAATTTTATATTTGCATGCTGAAAAAATTGTATTGTGGGCAAAATAACGTTTACAACACAAAACAATATTTACTAAGCTGAATTTTAATCAATTACCAAATATATTCACATGGAAGGATATAAAATAGTAGTGCTTGCAAAGCAAGTACCTGATACAAGAAATGTTGGTAAAGATGCGATGAAAGAGGACGGTACTGTCAACCGTGCTGCACTTCCAGCTATTTTTAACCCTGAAGACTTAAATGCTCTTGAACTGGCATTAAGAATTAAGGATGAAAATCCCGGAACTGAAATTACTATTTTGACCATGGGACCACCAAGAGCTGCTGAGATTATCAGAGAAGCTATGTATCGTGGTGCTGACAATGGTATTTTAATTACAGATAAAAGGTTTGCAGGTTCGGATACACTTGCTACTTCTTATGCTATATCACAAGCTGTTAAAAAAATTGTTAATTACAACCTGGTTATTGCTGGCCGTCAGGCAATTGATGGTGATACTGCACAGGTTGGTCCACAAGCAGCAGAAAAATTAGGTATTCCTCAAATTACATATGCTGAAGAATTGGTTTCTATCAATAAGGAAAAAGTTGTTATTAAAAGAAGGTTAGAGAATGGTGTAGAAACAGTATCATCTACTATGCCTGCTTTAATAACTGTTCATAGTTCTGCTGCAGATTGCCGCCCGCGTAATGCGAAATATTTAATGAAGTTTAAGTATGCAAGAACAGCTATTGAACTTGAAAATGCAAACGAAGAAGAAAAAGCATTAACCGAAAAGAGACCTTATTTAAATATTCAAATCTGGACCGTTGATGATATTCAGGCAGATGTTGACTTACTAGGACTTTCAGGTTCTCCAACCAAAGTGAAGAATATTGAAAATGTAGTTTTACAAGCCAAAGAATCAAAAGTTTTAAGTGATTCTGATTCTGATATTGATGGCTTTATTAAAGAATTAATTGAAAATCATACAATTGGGTAAGACCTGATTGACAATATACCCTCACAGAGGGTTTTGAAAAAAACTTAGCCACATTGAATAATCGGTGTGGTTAAATATCAATAAAACAGCAAAATTGAAAAACGTATGAGAAACGTATTTGTTTATTGCGAATTATTAGAGGATAATACGGTTGCTGATGTTAGCCTGGAGCTTCTAACCAAGGGGAAAAGCCTTGCAGAAAGATTAGGCGTTAAACTTGAAGCTGTATTAATTGGCTCTGAACTAGATGGTATTGAAAACCAGGTATATAAATATGGAGTTGATGTAGCTCATAAAGCAGATGATAAAAGGTTAGCTCCTTTTACTACATTGCCACATACATCAATAATATCAAAATTATTAAAGGAAAAAGATCCTCAAATTGTTTTATTTGGAGCAAGTTCAGTTGGTCGTGATTTAGCACCACGAGTTGCATCAGCAGTAAAATGCGGATTAACAGCTGACTGTACCAGCCTTGAGATTGGGGATCATTATGTGAAAAAGACTGATACTACTTATAAAGATCTATTGTATCAAATTCGCCCTGCTTTTGGAGGTAATATTATTGCTACTATTATTAATCCTGACATGCACCCTCAGATGGCAACTGTTCGTGAAGGGGTGATGAAAATGGAGGTATTTGATGAAAACTACAAAGGTGAAGTAAACGACCTTGATGTTGCGCAATATGTTAAAGATGAGGATTTTGTAGTAGAAATCATTGAAAGACATATTGAAAAAAGCAAGGTGAATATTAAAGGTGCACCAATCATTATCTGCGGTGGTTATGGAGTAGGTTCAAAAGAGAATTTTGCCCAATTATACAAATTGGCAGGTGTTCTGGGTGGCGAAGTTGCTGGAACCAGAGCTGCTGTCGATGCCGGTTTTATTGAACACGAAAGACAAGTAGGACAAACCGGTGTAACTGTTCGACCAAAACTTTACATTGCGTGCGGTGTTTCGGGTGCAGTTCAGCACAGAGTTGGAATGGATAAATCAGCCATGATTGTATCAATCAACACTGATGAAAATGCTCCAATTAGCAATATCGCTGATTATAATATAGTAGGTGACTTAAATACAGTTATTCCTAAATTAATTAAGTATTATAAAGAGAATTCAAAATAGTTGAGATATGGCAAATTTTTATACTGATAACGAAGATTTAAAGTTTCATCTTAACCATCCACTAATGAAAAAAGTGGTGGAATTGAAAGAGATGAACTACAGGGATAAAGATGAGTATGATTATGCTCCTCAGAATTTTGAAGATGCCATGGACAACTATGACCAGGTTATGGAAATTGTTGGTGATATTTGTGCCAATGTAATTGCCCCTAATGCTGAGTCAGTTGACAAAGAAGGCCCCCAAGTAGTTGACAATGAAGTGGTTTATGCAAAAGGAACAAAAGAAAACCACGATGTTTTAACAAAAGCTGGACTTGTTGGTATGTCACTACCAAGAAAATATGGTGGGTTAAACTTCCCATTGGTAGCGTTTACTATGTCGGCCGAATTGGTAACAAGAGCTGATGCTGGTTTTACCAATATTTGGGGACTTCAGGATTGTGCTGAGACTATTCATGAATTTGCTTCGGAAGAGTTGAAAAATGAATTTCTGCCACGTTTCCAGAATGGAGCAACTGCAGCGATGTCTTTGACTGAACCTGATGCGGGTTCTGATCTTCAGGCAGTTCAGCTAAGAGGTAGTATTTCTGCTAATTATAACCCAGAAACTGATACCTGGTATTTAAATGGTGTAAAACGTTTTATTACCAATGGTGATGCTGATATTTCACTTGTTTTAGCTCGTTCTGAAGAAGGAACAGGTGATGCTCGCGGGCTTTCATTATTCCTTTACGACAGAACTTCAAATGCAGTAAAAGTTCGTAGAATTGAGAATAAATTAGGAATTAAAGGTTCTCCAACTTGTGAACTGGTATATACCAATGCTCCTGCTAAACTAATTGGTACCCGTAAAATGGGGTTAATTAAGTACGTGATGTCTTTAATGAACTCTGCTCGTTTAGGTATTGGTGCTCAAGGTGTGGGGATTTGTGAAGCAGCTTATCGCGAGGCTTATGAATATGCATTAGAAAGAGAACAGTTTGGTAAAAAAATCATTGAATTTGCACCGGTTTATGAAATGCTTTCGATTATGAAGGCAAAAACATTGGCTGCACGTTCGCTTCTATATGAAACAGCTTGCTATACAGATCTTTATAAGCTTTATGGGTATGCTGCAAACGAACGAAAACTAGAGCCGGAAGAACGTCAGGAAGCAAAACAATATCAAAGATTAGCTGATATTTTCACTCCTTTGGTAAAACTGTTTGCTGCTGAATATTCTAATCAAAACGCATACGATGCCATTCAGGTATTAGGTGGTTCTGGTTACATGAAAGATTACGCAGCAGAACGTATTTATCGTGATGCACGTATTACTTCAATTTACGAAGGAACGTCTCAGTTGCAGGTTGTTGCAGCCATCCGTGGTGTAGATAATGGTGGTTACCTTGCTCAGATTAGAGAATACGAAAAAGCGGATTGTCCTGAAGAACTAAAAGGTTTAAAAGAAAAATTAGTTGAATTAACAGCTAAGTACGAAAAGGCTTACGAACTAGCCAAAGCACAGGATAATCGTGAATTCATTGATTTCCATGCACGTAGATTAGTCGAAATGGCAGGTAATATCATCATGGGGCATTTAATGCTTATCAATGCAAACAGAAACGATGAATACAAAACTTATTCAAAAGTATTTATCAAAAAAGCGTATGCTGATAACATTGAAAAGTACGAATACATTGCTTCTACTTCAATGGATGATATAGAAGTTTTCCGACAGAATTAAGAGTTAGATAAATATATTTACTATTTAAGGCTATTGAGATTTTTCAATGGCCTTATTTTTTGTTAATAACTTTTAATAAGCACCCCCGTATTTCTTTTCTAATTCCCATAATTTTGCCTTGCTATATGCAGAAAGATGATAAAATAAAAGCTTATATCAGTTACTACATTAATTATAATACTGATGTTAAAGTAACACAAAGAGGAATTAGTTTATTCAATAGGGGAAATGTTACTTTTGAAAGCAAGAATGAAAAAAAGGACACATGGAAGTTCAAAGTGCAGGGTAGTGAGCTTTATAATGTAACGATAAATGGAATATTAAAAGAAAAACTTTCTGCTTCTTGTAGTTGTCCTTATGACTGGGGTGGAATTTGCAAACATACCGTGGCTTCCCTGCTTTATATAAAAAACCATATTGACAATGGTAAGTTCAAAAAAACTTCATCCTCACCCACACCTGCAAACAAGAAAGAGGTCGCATCAAAAAGAATTGGTGCAGAAAAAAAATACGAGATACCTAATTACGAATTTATTAACCGGACTTTTGTAGAAAACAATGTAAGTTTCCATACGCTTAATTCTTTGAATTATAGTTACAGTAACGATAATGTAAGCAAGATTTCTATTGTTGAAAACCTTATAACTTTTGAAGTAAAAATTAGCTGGAGAACAGAAACTGTAAAATTACAATACGAAAATGAGAAAGCCTACATTTCAACCACCGAGGATATTAGTAAAAATTTCCTGAGCAAATCTGAAGCTCTGAGTTTATTGGTTATTGCCGACAAAGATCCTGAACTTTTGAACATTCTGTTTAACAAGGACTCTAAAGATGATGAAAAACAGGTTCTTAAAAGATATGGTTTTGATGAAGATGCCGATTTTAAAGATTATTTTGAATATAACTTTGATTTAAATCAGGGGTTAATAATCAGGCCAAAGAGGAAAACAATAGGGTTAATCCCTGTTGCCGAGAACATTGATTTACCAATATTAAACTTTATAAACCAAACTGCTGTCCAAAATGATGTTTTAACCAGTATTGAAAAGCCAAAAGAAAAAAGAAGGCTGGCCTTTGTTTTATTACCCAGGAAGTATTACGACAACTATTCGAATTATTCAGTACCATCCAATAACAAAATAAAAATAAATTATGCCATTACTCCGATAATTGGAAAAGTAAATAAATCAGGTTCACAAATTACCAGCCATATTGAACCCTTTATTCCCAACCACAACTTTGATTTTCGAATTGAAAAAAGCGATAATGCAGAAGAAATATTAAATCTTCTTGAAGATATTGAAAACTGCAATGATAAAGAACCCGAGTTTCAGTTATATAAATCGGCTTTTAATCTGCTAGCAGACGAACCTTTAACATATAGCTTGTGCGATCCGAATAATCAGATAAAAAAACACAACCTTCAGGAAATAAAGCTTTCTAAAGAGCCATTAGATATTTACTTTGAAGCCAAACAGGGAAAAGAGTTTGTTGAACTTGAACTAAAGCTAAAGCTTAACGGGGAACAAATTAACAAAAGCAACCTGAAAAAAGCGTTAAGCGATGAAAAAATAGCCTTGATTGACAATACCTACCATTTCATTAAAAACCTACAGGTAAGTGATTATATTTTAAATTACCCCGATAGCCTGAAAATGGCAAAAGCCTATAAAGTAGATTTCTTTAATAAAGTAATTGCTCCTGTTTCGAAAAACTTTGAAATTAAGTTTAAAAAGGGCAGCTACAACATCAATTCATTCGAGCTGGATTTTAACACTAAACAGGTTTTTCTAAGCGAACAAAACGAACACCTGGTCATTACTCCACAGGTGGAATACAAAAATGGGATATCAACACTTTTATGTGCTCAAGGTAACCTATTGGTAAAAGAAAACGGGAGTATTATTGAATATAAGCGAAACCCTGAACTAGAAGAAGACTTTATAGAGTTATTGGCTGGCCTTCATCCAGAGTTTTCAGCTCAAAAAGGTAAACGGATATTTTATCTCCATTATAACGAATTCACGAAAAATTTGTGGTTTTATAGCTTTTTTGACCACTTACAAAAACACAATGTAGAGATTTATGGACTAAAAGACTTAAAAAGTTTCAAGTATTCGCCTTATAAAGGCAAAGTTAACACAACAATAAACTCAGGAATAGACTGGTTTGATGTTAACATTGAATTAAGCTTTGGTAATAATATTGTAAGCCTGAAAGATCTGAAAAAAGCTGTTATTAATAAACAAAAATACATTCAACTGAAGGATGGTTCAGTAGGTATTCTTCCATCAGAATGGTTACACAAACTGGAAAAGTATTTCAGGAATGGGGAAATAAAAAATGACAGCTTAACTATTTCCAAGCTACGCTTTTCTATCATTGATGAGCTTTTTGATAATATAGATGATATCAAAATACTAAAAGAAATTACCGAAAAAAGAAAACGACTAGCTGGTTTTTCGGAAGTTTCCAAAACCAAAGTACCTTCAACCGTTAAAGCAAAACTGCGTCACTACCAAAAAGAAGGCTTAAACTGGCTCAACTTTTTGCACGAAATGCAATGGGGTGGAATATTGGCCGATGACATGGGACTTGGTAAAACCCTGCAAATCTTAACTTTTTTACAATTTATAAATGCAAAAAAGAAATCTACAAGCCTTATCGTAGTACCAACCACCTTGCTATTTAACTGGGAAAATGAAATTAGTAAATTTACCCCAAAGCTAAAGGCTCATTATCATTATGGAACAAACAGGGAGAATAGTTCTAAAAACTTTTCCAAATATCACATGGTTTTTACAACCTACGGGGTTTTACTGCGCGATATTGAAATGCTGAAAGATTTTGAATTTAATTATGTAATACTTGATGAATCACAGGCCATAAAAAACCCGGCGTCAAGGCGGTACAAAGCGGCAAACCTGCTTAATGCCAAAAACCGTATTGCTTTATCGGGTACCCCCATCGAAAACAGTACTTTTGACCTGTTTGCACAAATGAGCTTTGTAAACCGGGGTTTTTTCGGTGGCTCAAAAGTCTTTAAAGACAACTATTCAACCCCTATTGACAAGGATGGAAATGAGCAAATAGCCCAAGAACTTCAAAAGCTTATTAATCCATTTGTTTTAAGAAGGTCCAAAGAAAAAGTGGCTGATGAATTACCCCCAAAAACAGAGGATATCATTTATTGCGAAATGGAAGCTGACCAGCGAAAAGTTTATGAAGCCTATCGCAATAATTACCGCAGTCAGCTGCTGGGGAAGATAGAAGAAGAGGGACTTGGCAAATCAAAAATGCTGATATTGGAAGCATTGACCCGACTTAGACAAATTTGTGACTCCCCCGCCCTTCTAAAAAGTGATGATGTTATTGAATCTCAGTCAATAAAAATTAAGGAAATTATCAGGCACATTACTTCAAAAACGGCAAAACATAAAGTACTGGTTTTCTCTCAGTTTGTGGAGATGCTTTCATTAGTAAAAGAGGAACTTTCGAAACTAAATATAGCTTTTGAATACCTCGATGGACAAAGTACTACTAAGCAGCGAAAACAATCGGTTAATAATTTTCAGGAAAATGATGATCTTCGTGTGTTTTTAATCAGCTTAAAAGCAGGAGGAACTGGTCTAAATCTTACCGCTGCTGATTATGTTTACCTGCTCGATCCCTGGTGGAATCCTGCTGTTGAAAACCAGGCAATTGATCGCTGTTATCGAATTGGCCAGGATAAAAAAGTATTTGCTTACCGGATGATTTGTAAAAATACCATTGAAGAAAAAATCCTTAACCTTCAAAACAAAAAGAAAAAGATAGCAGAGGGTATTATCCAGACAGATGAAAGTGTAATGGCTAAAATTAATACCAATGATATAAAGGAGTTATTTTCATAACAATAAATGATTTTGCAGTGTTTGACTTTGATTCAAGTTTGTTAATTTATTCAACCATCTTTTTCTGACATTTTTTATGACCCGACAATATATGACCAATGAGCAAATAATATCTAAAATACCAACCTGGTCAATGTTTTCGGTACTTTACAAAGTGTAAAGCCCTCAATTTTATCAACAAAAAAATCTAACTTTTTTAATAAATTTTGTACTGCAAAGAAAATGAGATAGATACAAAAGAGAATAGAAATTCTTTAAATTTGTAAAACTTGAATTCGCAGGGCAAAAAAACAATTCGCCATTTATTTGGCAGCAATTTTGCAATATCATAAACGAGTTTAAAAACATGATGTAATTAACTCTTTTACAATTGCTTACATAGAGTTGACAAGGAATAAAAAACAGATTACAACATGATAATTTTAGAAGACATTTTGTTAAAACAAACGGATTAAAACCTTAAATACTAAATTAAATCTAAACTTGTGAATCCTTCAAAGGAGTTTTTTAAGAAGTTTAATCGGGAAGCTAAATAAATGATTAAATTTCAATCACATAACTTTTTAAAACGTATGAAGAAAGTATTACTTTATATTGTGATTTTTTGTTTCGGAATTGCTCTTGGTTATGTTCTAGTTATCAATGGAGACCAGTTGGCAAGAGAAAATAACTTGGTTGATAATGCATCTTTAAGTTCACATGATGCGCTTGAAGAAAGAAAGCTGGATTTTATGCAATCTGCTCCTAATATGTTAGGAGAATCTATTATAATAGATGGTGTGGTAAAAGAGGCTTATAAAAATAAAAACAACGAAGTTGTGCTTTACATTGAGGACACAAATATACCTATAGAAATAAATTGCACGTTAAGCAATTCAGAAAGACAAATTTTGGCACCTATTCGATTAGGAGAAGCTGTTAACTTACAAGGAATTTTCACTCAATTAGATGAACAAATGTACTTAGAAGGTTGTCGGCTAATTTATCGGGCACCATTGGAAAGATAAAATTTAGTAACCAATATTTCATCCTAAGTCAGAGTCGGTTTTTCCCGGCTCTTTCTTTTTTGTATGTAACGCAAAGTCATATTATATAATAAAAAGGTAAGTATTCCTAGCAGTACTCCAAACAAACCTCCACAAATCACATCAAAAGGAAAATGAACCCCGAGGTAAATTCTACTATATGAAACAACTGTGGCCCATATAAAAAAGGAAATAGTCACCCATTTTTTTCTGAAAAACAAGCTTGTAAACATGGCCAGGGCAAAAGTATTAGCTGCGTGCGATGATACAAAACCAAACAGACCTCCGCATTTGCCATTAACAGTATGAACAAGATGCTGTATCTCAGGGTTATGGCATGGTCTAAATCGCTCAAATACATTCTTAAACAGGTTTACAGAACCTTGATCTGCAAAGGTAATTAGCAAAGCAAAAAATAATACTGCAATAAATCCCTGCCATTTCATTTTCCTGAATATGAAAAAAAGAATAACTGCGTAAAGAGGAATCCAAGTTTTTACAGCACTAATATGCCACATAATAGTATCCCAAAACGGGCTGTGCTGGCCATTAAGAAACAAAAACCATTTAATATCAAGTTGGGTAAGGTATTCGAGCATTGTTAAAAATTTAAAAAGATGGCAAATAAAAACTAGCTATTAATTTCCTTCCAAATATGATCTTTTAAAATATCAATGTTTTTATTCGCAACCGAAGAGAAAAATACATAAGGAATATCTGGCAAGTCTTTCTCAATTTCTTCCATAATTTCTTCATCCAGTAAATCGACCTTTGAAATTGCAAGAATTCTTCTTTTATCAAGTAGCTCAGGATTATATTTCTCTAACTCATTCAAAAGTACTTGGTATTGCTTTTTAACCTCCAACGAATCGCCAGGTACAACAAACAATAAAACTGAATTCCGCTCGATATGCCTTAAAAACCTCATTCCTAAGCCCTTACCTTCAGAAGCACCTTCAATAATTCCGGGAATATCAGCCATTACAAAGGATTTATCATCTCGATAAGCAACTATACCCAGATTTGGAACCAGTGTAGTAAAAGCATAATCCGCTATTTTGGGTTTTGCCGCTGAAACTACTGATAAAAGGGTTGATTTTCCGGCGTTAGGAAAACCTACTAACCCAACATCTGCAAGAAGCTTTAATTCTAAAATTTTCCAACCTTCAGAACCTTCTTCACCAGGTTGTGCATATCTGGGAGTCTGATTCGTGGGTGATTTGAAATGAGTATTTCCTAATCCTCCTCTTCCTCCTTGTACTAAAATCTTTTCTTCGCCATGCCGGGTTATCTCAAAAAGAACTTCTCCGGTTTCAGCATCTTTAGCTACAGTGCCAATTGGGACCTCAAGAATCTTATCCTCCCCATCAGCACCTGTTTTATTAGCATCTTTCCCAAAATCACCGTTGTCTGCAAAAATATGTTTGCGATACTTCAAATGTAAAAGCGTCCAAAGTTGCTCATTTCCAACTAATATTACATGTCCTCCGCGACCACCATCTCCGCCATCTGGTCCCCCTTTTGCGGTTAATTTATCACGTCGTAAATGTGCAGAACCACCTCCGCCATTTCCCGATCGACAAAATAACTTAACATAATCTACAAAATTCGATGCTGCCATACCTTCTGCCCTTTTACCTTTCCTCTGTTATAATTTGTTGGTTACTATTGCTTATTTTATGTTTTTAATTGCGGCTTCAATTCTCTCAAAAATTGTATCAATCGCTCCTATCCCATCAATAAGTTGAAGCTTATTTTGTGCTTTATAAAAATCCATTACAGGAAGTGTAGATTTGTTGTAAACATCAATTCTGTTATTAATAATACTTATATCAGCATCATCTGGCCTTCCTGAAACTTCAGCACGCTTTTGCAAACGTTTTGTAAGCTCCTCTTTTTCAACATCTAAAGCAATCATCCCGGAAATATTGAGCCCTTCATTTTCAAGCAACTTGTCAAGTGCTTCTGCCTGAGCAGTGGTTCTTGGGAAACCATCAAAGATAAACCCTTTTGCATCCTTATTAGCTGCAACCTTTGCTTTTATCATTCCTATTACCACCTCATCAGGCACGAGTTCGCCCTTATCCATAAAAGCTTTTGCTTCCATGCCTAACTTACTTTGCGAAGCAATTTCTGCCCTTAAAATATCACCTGTTGAGAAATGAACCAATTGGTATTTCTCAATTAGCTTGTCTGATTGAGTTCCTTTTCCAGCACCAGGAGGGCCAAATAAAACAATATTGAGCATATTTTTAGAGTTAAAAGTTATTTACTTGTTTATTCGATAATTTTATAGATGTCTGCCAGGTTCCTTCCAAATCCATCATAATCAAGTCCGTAACCAATAATAAAGTCATTCGGAATCTCAATTCCCACATAGTCTAGCTTTACTTGTGCCTGCATTGCTGCAGGTTTAAAAAGCAAAGTAGCCAGCTTTATCTCAGCAGGTTCATAGCCCTTTAGCTGTTTTATTATATTTTCTATAGTTATTCCGGTATCCACAATGTCTTCAAGCACAACAACTGTTTTTCCTAAAAGATCTTCATTAATCCCGATTAATCTCTTTACATTTCCACTACTCGATGTCCCCTGATAAGAGGCGAGCTTCAGAAAAGATATTTGCGAAGGCACTGTTATTAATTTATAAAGATCCGATGCAAACATAAACGAACCATTTAAGATTCCAAGGAAAATAACATCTTTCCCTTTCAAATCTTCGTTTATCCTGTTAGCTAAATTCTCAATTGCTTTTTGAATTTTTGTTGATTCGATAAAGATTTCAAAGTCTTTATCAAGTACAGTTACTTTTTTATTCACAATAGATTATTTTTGGGGTTTCGTTAAAATAGTAAAATCCAGCGAATATTAATGCTGGAAATTAAAAACATTTAGTTCGAATTATAAATTTTTATTAATTTGTGCTTGCAAATAGCCTGTTTTGGCTGTAAAAGTACAAATAATATCTTAAAATTCTTTTTAACAATAGATTATAAATTCTACAAACTATGAAACCACTAGTAAGTATTATCATGGGCAGTACATCTGACTGGCCGGTAATGGAAAAAGCTGCAAAATATTTGAATGATCTGAAAATTCCTTTTGAAGTTAATGCACTATCTGCTCACAGAACTCCCGAGGAAGTTGAAAAGTTTGCGAAAAATGCAGAAAGCAGAGGGCTAAAAGTAATTATTGCTGCTGCTGGTATGGCAGCTCATTTACCAGGGGTTATTGCATCAATGACAAGCCTGCCAATAATTGGAGTGCCTATTAATGCCTCATTAGATGGCATGGATGCACTTTTGGCAATTGTTCAAATGCCTCCAGGTATTCCTGTTGCAACAGTTGGCATAAATGGGTCATTAAATGCAGCAATTTTAGCAACTCAAATTATTGCTACCAGCAATCCCGAAGTTCAAAATGCAGTAAAAAAATATAAAGGGACATTAAAAGAGAAAATTGTAAAAGCCAATGAAGATTTCTCTCAAATAAAATTTGAATTCAAAGTAAACTAAAGCGCTTTTTAAAACTTCGTAAGCCATTTAATGACGAAGTTTTTCTATTTTTAACCTTACCTAATCTGTACCCTATGCTTTCCAAATTCAAATTTCGGTACCTGCTAGTAGTTTTTCCCATCTGTTTTTCATTGATTACTCAGGCACAATCACCTATAAATCAAATAGGTGGCAGGGCATTGGGTACTTCAGGTGCTTGTATAACTTATCGGGATATTTGGGCACAATACCACAACCAAGCAGCACTTGCCTATTTAAAAGGAATCAACTTTGGATTTGCATTTCAGAATGCCTTTTTTGTTAAAGAATTAAGTACGAAGTCAGTAGCTTTTGCTCTCCCACTAAAGTCTGGGGTGTTTGGTCTAAATTATTATTACTTTGGCTATCCTAAATTTAACGAAACTAAAGCAGGTTTATCATTTGCAAAAAGATTAGGAAAAAGATTTGCTTTTGGTGGACAAATTGACTATTTCTACACACATATTGATGGTGAATATGGTCAAAAAGGCGTTGCAGCCGGAGAATTGGGGATTTTAGCCGAGCCCATTGATAATCTTTTTATTGGAGCCCATGTTTTTAACATTTGGCACACCAAACTTTCAACCTATGAAAATGAATATGTCCCCACTATTTTTAAATTGGGAGCATCCTATCGACTTTATGAAAAAGCACGTCTAAGTATCGAAGGCGAAAAAGATCTTGATTTGGATATGATTTTTAAAGCAGGATTAGAGCTTGAATTACTAGAAGACTTTTACTTTCGGGCAGGAATTGCAACAAACCCAAACACCTATTCCTTTGGTTTGGGATATTCTTTTAAATCATTCCAAATGGATATTGGTTTTTCAAGGCACCCGGTATTGGATTATTCTCCAGCAGTTTCAATTGTTTACGCATTTAATGACAGGTTATGATGGCAGCATACACTCGTTATAGCCTAATTGTACTACTTGTTTCAATAGCCATTGTTTTTATTTTTCCAAGCAGCGAGGTTTCAGCACAAAACACTGTAATAGAAAATATTACAGAAGAAATTGCCAGCAATTTAGAACTAGAAGATGCTGATTATTCTACCTTTATTGAAGACCTTACCTTTTACCAGGAAAATCCGCTTAACCTAAACGAGGCTAATATTGAAAAACTTGAAAAACTTCATTTTCTTACTGAGATTCAAATTGAAAACCTCCTCAACTATATTGCCCAAAGAAATGGAATGACCACCATTTATGAACTGCAATTGATTGATGGTTTTTCCATGGATGTGATTAAGAAGATGCTTCCTTTTGTTAAAGTTGAAAAAATACAGGAAAAGGAAAAGCTTCAGTTTGGAAAGGTGCTAAAATACGGGCGGAATAAATTAATAGCAGAAACAAGCTTTTTACTGCAAGACCAAAAAGGTTTCTTACCTGATACAACAGCAAGCAAAGACAATGAGCCAGCCAGCAGATATACAGGAGATAAAATGCACTATAAACTCAAATATAAATTCCACTATAAAGACCGTGTTTTTGCAGGTTTTACAGCAGAAAAAGATGCTGGAGAAGCCTTCGATTATAACGAAAAAGTAAAGGGTTTTGATTACTATTCCGCTCATTTTCAATTAAATGACATTGGAGTAGTGAAACAATTAAATGTTGGTGATTTCCAGGCAAAATTTGGTCAGGGATTAGTTTTGTGGACGGGTTTTGGCTCAGGGAAATCAGCAGATGTATTAAATATTCGAAAAAGAGGGCAAGGTTTGAGGTATTATACTTCAACCGATGAAAATAACTTTATGCGTGGAGCAGGTGCTACTTTCAAATTTGGAAAGTTTAAGCTTACCACGCTCTTTTCATATAAAAAAGTGGATGCTGGCCTTGAGCAAACAGACACCATCAAAAATACTGAAGAAAGATTAACAGCATTTCAAAACTCTGGCTATCACAGGACACCAACAGAATTACTCAATAGAAAAGTAGTTGATGAAACCGTTGCCGGAGCAAGATTAGGAGTAACAATAAAAAACCTTAAACTCTCAGCCAATTTTGTCGGTTACAAATTTGGCCTTGATTTATCTCCAGACGAAAAACCATACAAAATCTATGATTTTCAAGGAAATAACAACTATAATTCTAGTATGGATTATCAGTTCTTCTTTAAGAAAATAGGACTATTTGGCGAAGCTGCAATTGGTAAAAATGGAGCAATGGCTATTCAAAACGGAATGGTTACTTCAATTGTACCACAGTTATCATTCTCTCTGTTACACAGGTATTACCAGAAAAATTATCAGGCTCATTACTCCAACTCCTTCGCAGAAAATTCAAAAATTAGTAATGAACAAGGTTTGTATTATGGCATTGAATTTCACCCGGTTGGTAAAATAAAAATTTCAGCTTACGCTGATTTATACGAATTCCCTTGGTTAAAATTTGGTGTTGATGCACCTTCAAGCGGAAAAGAATATTTTTTACAGGCAAGCTATTCAGTAAACCGATGGATTGATATGTATTTCAGATGGAAAACTGAGAGCAAATCAAGTAATGTAACTGTTGAAAATGAACCACTAAAACTAGTTACTGAAGAAAAAAAAGAACAGTACCGGTATCACATTTCTTACAAAGCTTCTGATTTAGTTAGCTTGCGTTGCCGAATTGAAATATCTCATTATCAGCAAAATAATGTTTCTGAATATGGATATCTTTTAATGCAGGATGTAAATTTCAGCGTAAGACATCTACCGTTATCATTATCATTAAGATATGCGGTTTTTGATGCACCTTATAATGCTCGGATTTATGCTTATGAAAATGATGTGTTATACAGTTTTTCAGTTCCAGCCTATTCAGGCAAAGGCAGCAGAATTTACACAATGATTAATTATACGCTTGCTGATTTTATTGATTTAAGAGTACGTTACAGCCACTTTTTTTATCCATCCGTAAAAACAATTAGCTCTGGATTATCGGAAATTGAAGGCAACTTAAAATCAGAAATAAAGATACAACTAGTCGCAAGATTCTAAATCATACCAAGAGACAAAACACTTTACAAGTAACTACCCATCAAGCTAATAGGTTAACTTTATTAAAATACAAATACTATAAAATCTAACAATACATTATTTTTTTGCACTGTTTTTGTGGGTAGTTTGCAAGCAAAACAGGTTAACAAAATTCATTTTGGTATTATATTATTCTGCATATATTTGCAAGAATCAAGATTAGAGTTCAATTAAAATAAAGTAAGTTATGAAAAAAAGGATTGTATTAGTTGTATCAGGATTACTAATGATGAGCTATTCAGCTCTTTCGCAAGAAAACAAATGTGTATCGGGGGATTGCATGAACGGCGAAGGAGTTTATGAGTTTGCGAATGGTGACAAATACGAAGGAGCTTTTAAAGAAGGTAAACCAGAAGGAAAAGGAACTTATACTTTTTCTAATGGTATTATCTACGAAGGCGACTTTGAAGGAGGTATCCCTCAAGGAGTTGGTAAATTCACATACTCAGGAGGTGATGTTTACGAAGGTGATATTAAAGCCGGTAAACGAGACGGAAAAGGTACAATGAAATATGAAGACGGTAAAATTTACGAAGGCGACTGGGTAGATAATGCACGACATGGTAAAGGCAAATATACTATTGTAGTAAAAGGAAAACCTTATGGTGTGTATGAGGGTGGTTTCAACGATAATAAAATGGAAACTGCTGAAGGTGATAGTGCAACTTTTAAATATGCAAATGGAAAAGTTTATGTTGGTGGATACAAAAACAACAGAGCTAACGGAATGGGGCGTGAAACTTACAAAGGGAACACTTATTATGGCCCATTTGTAAACGGTAAAGAAGAAACAGCTGAAGGTCAGACAGCAATATACATTATGAAGGCTGGGCACAAATACGTTGGAGAATATAAAGCTGGCAAGAGAGAAGGTAAAGGAACTTTTACATTCTCAACAGGTGATGTTTATGAAGGTGATTTCAAAGATAACAAACAAGAAGGAAAAGGTAAAATTACTTTAGCGAATGGTGATTCTTATGAAGGAGACTGGGTAGATAATAAATTTAACGGCCAGGGAACTTACACTTTTGCCAATGGAGAAACCAAATCAGGAAACTGGAAAGATGGACAGATAGCAGAATAAAATCTGAATATCAAATAACTAAAAGCCGACTTGTGTCGGCTTTTTTTTATATCCAGACAAACTCATCTCCCACTTGTGGAACAATAAACTTAGAACTCAATCCAATTTTTTGAGCTGATTCATTTGCCCAGTTTTCTAGTTCTTGTTCATTCAAAATTTCATTTTCATTAAACTGCTCATCTTGCTTTCCACTATAATGAACAAGATTAATATTCTTAGGCTTGATCATTTTTGCAAAATCAAAAATGGTGTAAGGTATTGTATTTTGAACCAACTGTTCTATAATAAAATCATTGAAATAGTTATGAATTTCTTGCTTAAAATTAATTGGTGTATTGGGTCTGCATAACCAGTTTAAGTTATTTCCTTTTTCATTGTACCAGTCTGTAAAAATTACTGAAGCAGGCTTATCAAAATATTCAAACTTTGCAATAGACCAATGATTGGTCGCAGGATAAGGAAAACGATTATTGGAATCCACATAAACCACCTCACAATCAATTAATTCTTCGTAATCTTTTTCTCTTAAAAGTGGGCACAAAACATCTCCTGTAAATAATGTTTTAGAGAAGCTTTTACCATTTGGATACTTAAAAAGAAGCATGCCTGCTCCAGGTGCACTCTCCCCATGAAAAACAGGATAGAAAGTAACTGAAAGGTTTGGAAACTCTTTTATTTCTAATTCACTGGCAGGCAATAGTTCATGAAAATTAACTATTTTTTCTAATTGAGGAAACGATTGCAATACCCTCTCCCAACACATTTTACTTGCATAAATCGGGTATTTTGTTTTGGTAAAACGATAATGGCTTTGCACAAGCCAATCAACAGACAAAGTGTGATCGATATGTGGATGAGTTAATAAAATAGCATCTGGAATTCGATTTTGCTGTTGTATTAAAAAAGGTACCAAGCCATGCCCAGCGTCAATAAGAACCTCTTTTTCAACAACATTCCCTTTTTTCTTCAGAATAGAATAAGAAGCATTTGCTAAATCTTGCGGATTGCTCTTATCATAGAAAGGATGCTCCTGACCAAGTGGTATTGGCCAGGCATTTCCTCTTCCATTGGTTCGTATGGTTAACATTCTTTAGAAGTCAAAATATAGTAGTTCGAATTTAGTAGTTAGTAGGGCATAATTACAATTTGTTGTTTTCCAGAGATTTCATATACCCATTAAGCATTTTCCCAACCTCATCAGCTTTTTCTTGCAATAAGGCTGTTTGCGCGTAACTTAAATCTTTAGATAAAATCAGAAAATATGTTACTTCGCTCAAAGAAGCAATTGCGATGTTATAAAACCTAAGTTTATCCCTTGTTCCTTTTCGAGCAAAACCTTCAGCTATATTTGCAGGAACAGAAACTGCTGCTCTTCTAATCTGTGAAGTTATACCATAAACTTCCTCTTTAGGAAACTGTTTTGTGATTTTATATATCTCAAGAACCAAATTATGTGACTTTTGCCAAACAGCAATATCTCTGAAACTTTTTGATTTTCCAGCCATAAGAAATATTCTACTAACTACTAAATCCCAGATACTGCCGACTACCTAATAAGCGTCATTTCCTCAATTAAATGTTTTGCTCCCGCAAATTTGTCAATAATAAACAAGGCGTAGCGAATATCAAGCGTGATGTTCCTGCATTGGTCAGGATCGTACATAATGTCACTCATGGTTCCTTCCCAGTTTCTATCAAAGTTAACCCCAATTAACTGGCCCTCTCCATTTAAAACAGGGCTACCTGAATTTCCTCCAGTAGTATGATTAGAACCAGTAAAACAAACCCTCATCTCGCCATTTTCACCATACTCGCCATAATCTTTGCTTTTATAAAGTTCTTTTAGTTTTCCAGGTACCTTATAATCGTAAATATCTGGATTATCTTTCTCCATAATACCCTTTAAAGTAGTATAATACAAATATTTAATGCCATCATAAGGGAAATAATCATCTACTTTCCCATAAGTTACCCTGAGGGTAAAATTCGCATCTGGATACAATACTTTGTCTTTTTCAAATTGCATAATAGCCTGCATCCATAATCTGTTTAATCTGACCATTTTTAAATCCGCTTCTTCTAGTGCTGGCAAAAGCTTACTGACGTACATATTAATAAAGTCACTGGTCAACTTAAACAAAGGATCTTTTTCCAGCTTTTTGTTTGAGGCGATTTTATAATTATCCAAAAACAATTTAATCTTCGTTTTATCTGTAAACATTGTCTTTTTGTAAACATAGTCAACATAAGCATCAACATTGCCCTTAAATTTCGAATCAATAATCTTTAGTTCTTCAGGAAAAAAGCCTTTATCCATATTTTTATAGTAAAGACTAACCATTTTTGCAAACATTTCTTTGTCAAGTGGCAAATAATAATCTTTAAAGAAACCATCCAACGATTTTTTTAGCCTGTCTGTATAATCAGTAACATCCTCTTTTTTAGTTGTTTCCGTAAACTCAACTAACTTCCTGTATCCATTAGCTAAACGAAACATATCAAGACGATAAATGGCCTCGAAGAAATACTCATAAGCTAATTGATTTGGAGACAATTTCTCGTAAATTACTTTATATTCGTCAAGTAATTTTCCATACTTTTCCTTTCTTTCAGTATTATCATTTATCCATTCGGTAATATTTTTTTCAAATTCCTGCTTTTTTTCAATCGCATTAAGTCGCTTTAAACCACGGTTTTCACCAATCCATTTTTTCCAATAATTACTAACGCCGGCATACTTGTCTGCATACTGAATACGAACGCCTGCATCAGCATTCATGTATTTCGACATAATATCAATTTTGGCCTGCCTGATGTTAATCCTATTTGGATTCTGAACTTCCATTAGCATTTTAACTGCGTAGGATGGCAAATATTCTTCGGTACTTCCCGGATATCCAAAAACCATAGTAAAATCACCTTTTTTCACCCCTTTTAATGAAATCGGGAAATGAACTTTTGGGTGATAAGGGACATTATCAGTAGAATACTCAGATGGTTCATTGTTTTTATCAGCATAAATCCTAAAAATAGAAAAGTCACCTGTATGACGTGGCCACACCCAGTTATCTGTATCACCACCAAATTTACCAATGCTTGACGGAGGAGCTCCGACCAATCGAACATCTCTATAAACTTTGTATACAAATAGAAAATACTGGTTACCATAGAACATTGGAGTTGCCCTGGTTTCATATTTCCCATTTTCAGAAGCTTTTAATTCAATTAATTGAATTTGTTTTTGAATGGCTTCCTGGCGCTCAGATTCGCTCATATTCTTGTTAACATTCGATAATATTTGCTCTGTAATATCTTCCATGCGCTCTAAAAACTTAGCAGTTAAGCCAGGGTTTGAGAGCTCTTCATTCTTACTCATTGCCCAAAAACCGTCTGTCAAATAATCATGTTCAAGTGAACTGTGACTTTGAATAGCACTAAATCCACAATGATGATTGGTAATTATAAGTCCCTGATCTGAAATCAGTTCGCCAGTACAACCACGGCCAAAAATAATAACAGCATCTTTCATGCTGGCTTTATTAATACTATAAATATCCTCGGCTGTCAGTTTAAAACCTTTGGCCTGCATATCTTTAATATTATACTTTTTCAGCAACAAAGGAATCCACATTCCCTCATCTGCCTTTATCAAAGAACTTGCAGTAATTAATGCAATCAATGCCAGTCCTATCATTCTTTTTATCATAATGGTACAGTTTAAGTAATATTTCAATTAAAATGTTTTCAATTTACTGTAAACCTGTTGAATAGGTAGTCCCATAACATTAAAATAAGAGCCTTCCAAGCGAGTAATTCCTATGTATCCAATCCATTCTTGAATACCATATGCCCCGGCTTTATCATAAGGTTTATAATTTTCGATGTAATAATCAACCTCCTCTGGCGATAAATCCGCAAAATACACCACTGATTCTGAACTAAAGCTTATTTGTTTTGTTATGGATTTAATGCACACGCCCGTTATTACTTTGTGCTTTTTGCCCGATAACGAAAAAAGCATTTCCTCTGCTTCTTTTTTGTCAGCAGGTTTGTTCAGGATAGCTTCATCAGTGCAAACAATGGTGTCCGCTGTAATCAAAACAGTTCCGTTGTTAATAATATCACTATAATTATTGGCCTTTTTCTTTGCAAGAAATTCTGCAACTTCTTCAAAAGGCATTTCAGGATCAAAGTTTTCGTCGATATCTTTTTTTACAACAATTTTAAAGTCTATTCCTATTCCATTAAGTAATTCCTGTCGTCGAGGTGATTGTGATGCCAGTATTATTTTTTTGTCTTTGAGGTTTTTAAGAATCATTTTTTAAAATGTGTATAAAAATATGTACCCGGCAACCAATGAATAAAGAACACCAAAAAGCATAATGAATTTCATTAAAAGCGAGGCAATTGAATAATCTCTTTTATTTTTTGCGATTATCACTTTGATTATTAGAAAAATAAAAGGTAATAGTTGAGCAATTATAAGATACCAAAGAGTTAATTTAGAACTCATCAAATAATTAATAAAAATATAAACAAGAGCTGCAATTGTTATTGAAATCAAAGCAATGATGATTATTTTGGTATATGTAACTCCTAAAACTATCGGCAACGATTTTCGACCATATGCATTGTCTCCTTCAAAATCTTCTGCATCCTTGATAATTTCCCTAATTAAGGTAGTAAAAAATGCGAAAAAAGAAAATGCGATTACCCAGTTAAAAATTGAATTAAAAGTTTGATCGTACTTAATCAAAATATCAGAATAGGCCCTGTTTAAAACTGGTATTTCAAAAAGAATGACCATTAATGGAACCATTGCTGTAAGAAGTGCCACAATCAAATTCCCAATCAAGAACTGTCTTTTATAAGTAGTTGAGTAATACCACAATATACCTGCCGCTAAAACAAAAATAAACCCAAATTTAGGGTGCCCTACCTTCCATGAAGCATAAAAACCACCAATCACACCAATAGCATTAAAAAAAATATGAATGGCCATGGCCGATCTTCTGGATATGGATTTCCCAACGACAACAGTTTCAGGTCTGTTCAAACTATCAGTTTTAGTGTCAAAATAGTCGTTTATAACATAACCAGCAGCTGTTAAACAAACTGTTGCAAGTACTAAAATAAAGAAATCTAATTCGCTCATTTGCAGAACAAAATTAAATTCACCATCAGAACTTTTATTATAGAAACCTAAAATTGCATCGATAATGGCAAATCTCATTAAATATTGTGTACCTGCTACTATCAGAAGGTTCGGCAATCGTATTAGTTTAAAAAATGAAATCATAAAATTTTTGAATTGTTTCTGGTAGCTGGTAGCTGGCAACTGGTCATTTCAAGCAACCAGTCTCCAGGAACCATAAACTTCTAAATTATAATTATTGAGTTCAAATTTACGTACAATCAAATTAAAAATTGAACCATCTTCCTTGTGCCCTGAGCACTTGTTCTATAATATCCCGAACACATCCATCGCCACCTTTTTTATCAGAAATATAAACCGAGATGGACTTTATTTCTTCGGCAGCATCAGCAGGGCAACATGGAACACCAACAGTTTTCATTACTTCGTAATCAGGAATATCGTCCCCCATATACATTACCTCTTCAGGTTTTAAATTGTATTTATAAATAAAATCCTCAAAATCCTCAAATTTATTCCTTGATTTTATGTACACATCAGTTATTCCCAGTGCATTAAATCGGGTTTTTACCGATTCGGAATATCCTCCGGTAATAATTCCGGCCAAAAGCGATTGTTTTTTCACTGCATACTGCAAAGCAAAGCCATCTTTTGTGTTCATCGAGCGCAACATATCACCATTCGGATGCAAAAATACATTCTGTGAAAACACTCCGTCTACATCAAAAACCAGAGCCTTTATACTTTTTAACCTCTCTTTAAAATTATCTAATACCATTTTAAACCAGTATTTATGAGTACTTACAAATATTTATTAGTATTTACGAGTTTTAAATTAACATTAACTCTAAGTACTTATAAATATTTTAGGCACTTACAAGTATTCTTTTCAAAAACTAACTATTTGTTAAACAACCAGATACTTTCACTTATTGTTCGATAAATCTTTTGAATTTCAGGATATGAAGATAACAATTCTAAGTGTTTTTCAAGACTTTCGGTGTCATTTCTCAGAGCAGGTCCGGTTTGGGCCAGTTTTGGTTCCATGGTAGTTGCTTTAATTGCTGTTTCTTTAATTAATGGATGCAAAATCTCAAAATCAATTTCTTCCTGGCCAATGAGTTCTTTGGCTAAAGCATACATATGATTAACAAAGTTACAAGCAAAAACTGCAGATAAATGTAGTTGTTTTCTTTTAACGGAGTCAATTTGCCATACACTTTCTGAAATTTTACTGGCCAATTCAGTTAAAGTCTGATTAAATTCCGAGTTATTGGCTTCAATACAAAGTGGGACTTCTTTAAAATTTACTTCTCTTGATTTTGAAAATGTTTGCAAAGGATAAAATACTCCATAGTTTTTAGCTCCGTTGAACACTGATAATGGAACGCTGCCTGCTGTATGAACGACATTTTTACTTTTAATATCCAGGTTTAATGCCAAATCAGCTATTGCATTATCACTCACTGCAAAAATATATAAATCAGCCTCATTATCAATCAATTCAACATTTGTTGTATAGTTAACATTTAACTCTTTTGCCAGAGTTTTGGCTGAAACTTCAGTCTTGCTGTAAATTAGCTTTATACTATTTCCAGCCTTTAGTAAAGCTTTGGATAAATGGGTGGCAACATTGCCTGCACCAATGATTACTATTTCCATCTTTTTGAAATTAGAAATTAGAAACTAGAAATTAGTGAATCCATACTAAGTTTCGGGTTCAAATTTCAGGGTTCTTTAACTATGACAAATCTTTTTAAAATTTTTAACGAAAAAAATTAATTTTGCTCAATATTAAATCTTTTAATTAAATACATATGAAGAAATATAGAAATTTTTATTGGATTTTATTAGCCACGTTCTTTTTAGGTAACTTAAATTTAACCAAAGCGCAAGAGGGGTACAAATTCACTGATGTAAAACGAATTGATGTTACTTCTGTAAAAGATCAACACCGCTCAGGTACTTGTTGGAGTTTTTCTGGTCTGGCTTTTCTTGAAGCTGAAATGATTCGTATGGGAAAAAAAGATGTTCCTTATCTTTCACCTATGTTTGTTGTTAGAAATTGCTACTACAACAAAGCCATCAAATACGTTCGTATGCATGGTAATTTGAATTTTGGCGGAGGTGGTGCCTTCCATGATGTTATGTATACCTTAAAAAATTATGGGCTTGTACCGAATCAGTATTGCACTGGTTTAAATTATGGTGAAAGCAACCATGTGCATGGTGAAATGGATGAAGTTCTGAAAGATTATTGCGATGGTGTGATTAAAAATCAAAACAAAAAACTATCTACTGCATGGCAAGCTGGTTTTAAAGGCATATTAGATGCTTATCTTGGTGCTTATCCAGAAAAATTTACTTACAATGGAAAAGAATACACACCAAAGTCTTACGCAGCAGAAACCGGGTTAAATGCAGATGACTATGTTGCTATTAGTTCATTCACACATCACCCTTATTATCAGCCATTTATTATTGAAATTCCAGATAACTGGTTGTGGGGAAATGTATACAATGTGAAGCTTGATGAATTAGCAAAGATTATCGATTTTTCATTAGAGCAAGGTTATACTGTTGCCTGGGCTACTGATGTTAGTGAAAAAGGTTTTTCATACAGAGATGGTGTAGCAATTGTTCCTGGTAAAGACATTGCTGAAATGAGTGATTCTGAACGTTCAAAATGGGAAAAAATGACCAGAAAAGAACAAGAAGCTTTGCTGTATTCTTTTGACAAACCAGTTGATGAAAAGAAAATCACTCCTGAAATGCGTCAGGAAGCTTTTGATAATTACCAGACTACTGATGATCATGGAATGTTGATTATGGGAACTGCAAAAGACCAGACTGGCAAAAAATACTACATTGTTAAAAATTCATGGGCGGAAAGCAATAAGTACAATGGCTATTTATATGCATCTGAGGCATTTGTTTTATACAAAACCACCAATATTATGGTGCACAAAAATGCTATTCCTAAAGATATTAGAAAGAAATTAGGACTTTAAAATCTACCACGGATTGCACAGATTTACACAGAAAGAATCTGTGTAAATCTGTGCTATTTTGTGGTGAATTTTTATTTTACTTGCTTTTTAGTTGGTATTTCTTTGATGTTTTTGATATAATCAGCAGGATCTGAATTTTCTCCATCTTTTATTACTTCATAATGCAAGTGAGGACTTGTAGCCATACCTGTTTCACCAACCAGCCCAATTACATCACCTTTTTTTACTTTATCGCCATCTTTTACCTTAAAAGCCGATAAGTGGGCATATAGGGTAATTAAATCATCATTATGCTGTATTCTTATATGTTTTCCATAACCTTCCGCATTTTCAACTTCTATCACTATTCCATCAGCAGGAGCAATTATTTCAGTTCCCCAGTCAGCGACAATATCAATACCTAAATGTTTCCTTTTGTATTTCAATATTGGATGCATCCTCATTCCATAAGAAGAACCGATATAATAATTCCCGCCTTTTTTAAGAGGTAAAATCAATGGGATATTTTTCGATAAATCATTGGTATCATATTTGGAATTAATTTCAACAGGCTCAACAATTCGCTGATTATTAAACCCATAAAACATAAATATTCCACTAATTAGGGCAAGTCCTAAAAGTGTTCTTACTAAACTTTTCCTTTTTGAAATATTCTTTGAAATCATCGTAATTCGTTTTTTAGTGAGTGAATAATTAAAATTACTGGTCAACTTTAAAAACTGACCTGATTTCAACTGTAAAAAGAGGTATTTCTGATAGTCAGTAGCTTCAACCCCACTTTTTAGTACTGCAGAATCAGCCAAATGCTCATGCACTTCAACCATTGACTTTTTGAACAAATAAATGAAAGGATTAATCCAAAGCAACGGAAGAACGAATTCAACCAAAAGCCTGTCAAATGAATGAAGTTGTTTTACATGTGCTAATTCATGCAGGTATTCAGGTGTATTTTTGAAACCTTTTGTCGATTTGGTGAAAATAAAATTAAAAAATGAAAACGGGCTTTTAAACTTCTCATTAAGCACAAACTTAAGTCGTCCGGCTCTTTCTTTTTTATTCCGTTTGATACTTTTAATAATATTAGTTAAATCGAACAAAGCATAACCAAATACAAAAACACCTATTAAAAGATAGATAACCAAAGCAATTGAAAAACTATCAAAATGGGTAATTGAATTTACTGTTTCGTTTGTTGGTAAAAAATGAATTTGGCTCAGCTGCTCAAACCCTTGAAAATCAACAAATTCATCGACTTGTTTTATGCTTTTTCCCATGCTGATTTCAATGTTGACTAATGGCAGACTAAACGCCAAAACCAATGAGCCAAGCAGATAAAATCGTTTAACAGCAAAAGCAGTATTTTTACTAAGTACTAGTCGATAAACTATGTAAAGCAATGCAATTGCCAAATGAACTTTCAGAAGATAAATAAATAAATTTTCCATTTTTAGATTAAAATTAATAGAACACAGATAAAAGGATCTACAATGATTTAGACCTTTGGTCTTCCAACCAGGTTCTAATTTCCAGTTTCTAAGTTCTTCTTTTTCTCAATCTGCTCCTCAATTATTTTTTTCATTTCTTCAAGTTCAGATAAATCAAGATTTTCTTCCTGCATAAAAAACGAAGCAAACTTTTTGTTTGAGCTGTTAAAAAAGCTTCCAATCCATGATTTCAGAAACTTTTTAGAATACTCTTTTTTGCTAATTGCGGGATAGTACTCATGGAGTTTTCCATAAGTATTAAACCTGATAAATCCTTTTTTTACCAATACTCTTATTACAGTCGAAACTGTTGTGTATGCCGGCCGAGGCTCGGCAAATTGTTCTACAATATCTTTTAGGAAACCTTTTTTCATTTTCCACAGATACTGCATAATTTGTTCTTCTGCTTTGGTTAATTCTTTCATACAGCAAACATATTACTATTTTTATAATTATACAACTATTTTACTAGTTTCATGACTATAAAAATAGTAATAACCAATAACTGACTCATAATGAGCAAAATAAAATCATTCATAAAAAATCCTCTCACAACACCTCCCTCCTCTGAATGCCGTAAAATAATTTTACTGATGTTTCCCAAGTTAATTTTATGAATAAAATTCAACAATTATCAATATGGATAAATAGCCCCGATCGGCCTCATTGAAAACCTTCTTCAGCTCGCAATCAAGCCTTAGTGAGACCGGGAAGCTTCGAACTTGTTCGA
>JBNKRJ010000119.1:0-14002 GCA_050296515.1 Bacteroidales bacterium
CAGTTTCATGGTTTTTACAAATTCCTTTTTGCTAATGCCTGAAAAAGTCAGGTTGGCAGGGTTCAGGTAACTTTCAAGGTCGGGGCCACTAAGGATTAATGGGGTACCGCCATTTAACTCAATGGCCTGGGGGCGGTAATCGTCGCGTGTACGCAGCTCAATGCCATTGCCTTTAATGGTTACCCGCAGGGTAATGTCAACGCGTGGCTCCATCGGGTCCTTTAGCATCATGTTTACCATCAACTTGTTGCTGCTGATGGATGCATAGTCGGATAAATAAACCGAATAGGGCGGGGTAATGGTTACACTTGACTGGATGGGGTAGTTCTGGGCAACTATCCTGCATGTAATAATAAGCAAAGCGAATATAAGGACTGTTCTTTTCATCTAAACTTTTTAGTTAATGGAACACGGATGACGCTGATTGAGCGGATTTACACTGATTTGTTGGAGCACAAAGTAGTTCTAAGTTTTTCTTTTCTCTGTGGACCTCTGCGAGGCCTCTGTGCATTTCTGTGCAATAGAATTGGTCTTTCATTTTTTTACTTTTGCCTCATTTTTTACCACAGATTTTACAGATTATTCACTTCGTTCAAGAGAACACTGCGCTTGGTTTCCACAGATTTTTCCCTCTGTGCATCTCTGTGAAACAGCCTTTACTTCTAGTTTTCCTCCTTTTTACTTTCGTTTTTCTTCTTTTTCCGCTCATCTTTTGTTGCAAACGAGTAGCTATATCCTAATGTAACCGTATATTCCGTAAAATCAGGGTGCCCTTCTGTAGTTTCTGTTTTATTCAAAGCTACCAGACTCAAGTTTAAATTATGCTTTTTCTTTATGTTGTAAGAGGCGTTTAACCTGAAGTTGATGATGCTGCTTGTTAGTTCTTCGTTTACATAAGCCTGATTCCACGCTATTGAAGCAGTCGTTCGCAAAGTTTTTTCAAAAAACACCCTGCTAATAGAAGCCATTGGACCCACCATTGCAGTGTAGGCATTAGGCATTTCGGTATAGTTTCCTGTTGCAGCTACTGTAATCGACATGTTTTTAGGAACCAAACTAATTGTATAGCTTATATTACCATTATAAAATGATGAACCGGAGTTAGGATTCCCCTGTTGTTCATTGGCTGCCAATTGTGCACTTGCATTAAGGTTTAAAAACTGCTTTTTATCTGCATCAGCGGGATCGCCTATCAAATAAGATACATTAGCATTGGCACTTTGAGTTAACTGGGTAAAGTTTAAAGTATCAATTCTTTCAACATTTTGGTTGTAAATGGTTGTATCATAAAGAGGACGAATATTCGTAAAGCTGGTAAAGTTGGAGAAGGATGCTGCAAAATTCCATTTGGCAGATGGTGAATAATTCATGTTGACCGAGCCAACCGTTTTTTTCATGGTCGATAGTTTGTCATCATCCAAATTATTTCTTTCAAAACCAACGTTCACAGCCAGTTGCATTTTTTGTTTTAACAAAGAGGTATTCCCATTTACAGTAATTTTCTCTAAATCATTATTAAAATAATAGGCACCCATGGTTTCGTAGCCTGGATCAATATGTTCATAAGCAAGTCCAACTCCATAAGAACCTCCTGAATAATTTAGAGAAGTTTTATAAGCATTGTAATATTCACTTGAAACCGTGGGAGAGAACAATCCTTTAAGGTTTGCAAATAAAAATGGAACATCCTCGGTTTGCTTTTCAGCCCTTACATCCCTTGTTATTGCAGTACTTGCATACTCAGCTTCTAGTTTTATCTTTTTCAGGATCATTTTGCCTCCTTTAATACCTACAACAAGGTTCTCTCCGGGCTTTATTTCTGATTCTTCGGAAACATTTTCCAGGGAATAGGCATCATCTTCGGCTTTAAAAAACATAACATCCACATAGTCGCTTTCTTTTTTTACCCCAAACTTAAATCCGTAGCCCATTCTTTTGTACACAGGTGTAATATTTTCAGAAGTATCTTCTTCAATCGCTTCGTGTAATCTTCCATAAAACGCACTAATGTTAAAAATTCCGGGGGTTAACTCAGCTCCACCTCCCAAAAATGTGTACCCATTGTACGTATAGGGTGAAAAAGTCATGCTACTGTATCCACCATGTAGTTTTATCCATTTGTAGTACGGAGTCATTCCATATCGGTCATAAGACTGAAATGGAGGGGTTTGGTATTGATTTTCCTGATCGGAAAATGAAAAAGTAAACGGAAAGTTCCAGCCATAAAATGCAACATTTAAATTACCTGAAAGGTAATAGGTATATGGTGAACGTCGATTGTCAATTCCATCAGCTCCGTAAAATACCTGGTTGGCTGAAATTCCGCCAGTAAACTTAAATGGTTTCTTTTTAAAGCGATCGAACATGTGTTCAACATCTCCTACGCTTAAATCCTGCCCGACTAATTTACCTCCTATCATTAGTAAGAGGATAATGAGGCTTATTTGTTTTATTTTGTTCATTTTCATTTCAAAACTTAATTGATAGAGTCCTGATTTTGCAGTCAGTCACTTGCTTTTGGCTTCTGCTCTTTTCAAGCTATCAGCCTTTGGCTTCTGGCAAATAGCTTTTAGCTCTTGGCAACTCTTTCTTGCTTTAGCCATTCAACCTCTATTTCTTTTTTCATTTATAATTTAAAATCTATAATCTATAATTTTTTAATTTGCAGAGTTTAAAAATTTGTATCCATAAGTTTTCAAGATCGTATTGGTAATGCTATTTTACTACCCTGTACAACCTAAATTCTACCCTTCGGTTTTTGGCTCGTCCTTCTTCGGTGGCATTGGTGGCAATTGGTTTACTTTCACCTTTACCAGTGACTCTTATTCTGCTTTTTAATACTCCTTGTTTTACCAAATAATTGCTGATTGCTTTTGCTCTTCGTAACGAGTGTCGTTTATTACTTTCCGTGTCTCCAATATTATCGGTATGCCCTTCTATTTCAAGCATATAATCTTCGTTCTCTTTTAGATATTGTACAATTTCATTCAGTACATCTTTGGCTTCATCCTCCACTTTATCACTTGAGTAATTGAAGGTAATTCTTCGTTCAGGAGTGGTTACTTTTTCTTTCCATTCTTTTTCAACTACTTTGTTTTCAGATTCTTTGTAAACAGTATCTTTAATCACAACTACTTCAGTATTCTTTTCAAAATCACGTTCGGTTCCTACAGCATAATCCTGGTCAATGATGATTTTTTCTTTTTTCTTCTTCGGTTTAAACAAGGTCTTTTTGTAACCAATGTAAACTTCATAAGCATCTACCACATTGGAATTAACCGAACGATTGGCCACTCCAAAATCATATGTAAAAGATATAACATAGTCAGGTTTTCTAAATTCAACACCCAACGAAGCCAGGTTATCCGACACATACCTTGGTTTAAAACTCATGCTGGCATTTTCTAAATATCCGTTTTCAATTCCTTTAAGCGGAATATTAATGGTTAGCCCTACGTTGTATCTCAGTACTTCTGATTGGTAATCCAATCCTGCATCAGGAAAGAGGCTTAACTTTTCGTTCGAAAACACTTTGTAGCCTGCCTGAAAACCATACCTGAATGGTAATTCATCCTTTTCTTCATTCAATGAAATATCCGGTTGGTTCAAATGGAAGGCAGAAACTCCTGCAAAAGCTTTTGTTGCACCCTCTTTATCTGTTAATTGCCAAACTACCCCGGCAGACATGTCTAAAAACCCTTTGGTGTCGTTGGTAAAGTTCTCATTGATTGGAATTGTGGGATCGTACCCTTGGTTAGCAACGTATTGACTTCCTGTGCTTAAATTATTGACGTTTACTTCTCTGCGGAAATAACCTGCACCTAAGCTTGCGCTAATATATTGGATGTCATTTAATTGTAGATTGTATGCAAACGCCAGGTTCGCCCCTGTTGTTTTTATCATCTGGCTGTTGTCCGACATATCCGAGAGTACTGAAAATCCAATTCCTCCCCAACGTTTTGATTTGTCCTGGTTAATTAACGGGTAAACTACCGATAATACCGGAGTATTATAACTTTGACTAAACTTTGAAATCCTTCCCCTGTAGTTTAACGCTATTTTAAAATCATTATCAAAAGCGACCAAGGCAGGGTTGGTTTGCAATGGAGTATTAAGGTAATTGGTGAATAAGGCGTCCTGGGCAGAAAGCTTTGTGAAGCTTATCAGAAGCAATGCTAGTAATAGTTTTATGTTTAATAGCTGCTGGCTACTGGCTTTTGGCTTTTGGCCATTGGTTGTTAGCTGCAGGCTGTTAGCTACTAGCTGCCTATTTATTTCGTTTTTACTATTTTTTATTGAAAGTTTCATCATTTCTTGCAATTAATTTCTTTTTTAATCTCATTCACAGATAGCTTTATGGCCAGAAGCTTATAGTTAAAGGCCGGCAGCTAACATCTATCTCATCAAATTAATCGTTCCTCTGTTATTTTTATATTCAATCGGGCTGTCATTTACAAACCGACCGCTGATTACGTACATGTACGATCCTTGTGGCTGTTTGGTACCATTGGTAGTGCCGTCCCAACCGGTTTCTAATAAGAAGTTGACATCACTGCTTTCGAAAACAACCTGTCCGTTGCGATTGTAAACAATCATGTTAATTGCCTCAATACCAGTTCCGTATATTTTAAAATAATCATTGTTTCCATCACCGTTAGGTGTAAATAAACTCGGTATAAAAAGATCATTTTTAACAGTTACGGTTACTGATGCCTGACTTTGGCACTCATTTTCATCAGTCACTGTTACTACGTAAGTGGTTGTTTCTTCCGGCGAAGCATCTGTTTGAGCCATATTGGGTGAAGACAATCCATCAGTTGGCAACCATTCGTAACTAATTCCGCCATCTGCCTCCAGCAAAGTGGTGCCTCCGTACCCAATATTAATATTATCACTTATGGTTATTTCGGGTAATGGTATGGCGTTTAATGTAACAAAATCAGTATCTGGTTCACACAAATAGGTGGAAACAATTAATCGGTAAGTGGTTGTATCCAATAATGTTACAGTTGGATTGGCAGAATTCGGATCATTCAGCCCTGTTGCAGGCCACCAGGTGTAGGTATACTGGAAAAGACTGTTTTCTGCCGTTGGATCTCCTCCGATTGTAGTGCTGTTTCCGTAACAAACGTTGGCATCTTCACCTGCATTGATAGTTGTTTGCGGGTTGATTTCTACATTAATTTGATCGCTTCCTTCACATCCGTTTTGATCAGTCACATGTAGTTTGTAAAAAGTGTTTTTAGTTGGGTTTACTTCCGGATTGGCTTCGCTTGAAACTGGCTGATCATTTTCATCCGACCAGGTATAAATATACGGTGCAATGCCTTCTGTTGCTGTGGGATTTCCCCCTAAAATAAGGTTGGTGTTGTAACAAATTACGGTATCATTACCTGCATTGACTAAAATGGTTTTGTTGGCAGCAATGTTAATGGTATCTCTGTTAACACAACCATTTCCCCCCGTAAATTCAGCTACAATAACGGTATCGGTAGTTACTGCAACTTCAATTTGTTCCTGGTTAGTTGCAATTTCGGTCCATGGCAATGAGTACCAATCTACGGTTTGCATACCGCTGATTATTAAAGGTGTGTTCTGGCCATTACAAACTCCAATATCATCACCTAAAGAAGCCTGAGGCAATGGAAGGGCAGTAATTGCAATCTTTGCCGAATCCAAACAACCATTTGTTCCGGTTACTTCGCATTTAATGGTTTCACTGGTTCCAATTATATAGGCTAATTGGCCTCCTCCATGCAGTAAATCACCATTTTGCGCAAACCATTCAACGGTTTCATCGGTTGCTCCTGCTTCAAAGTTAAGGGTATTGCCTTCACAACCTTCACTTGTGGCAGGCAACGAAATGGCTGGCAATGCAAGTGTGGTTACCATGATGGTATCTCGTGCCGTACAACCAATACTTTTTGTTATGCCCACCCTTACTTCACCATTTTGTGTTACCTGGTACGATAAGTCTTGTCCGCTTCCAATCAAAGCATCGTTTTGATCGTACCAGTTTACTGTCTCAGAACTACTTACAGACATTTCTAAAATATTGTTCAGGCAAATTTCCTTATCTTCACCAATGCTGATAGGATCACAAACAGCAAAACTGCTTTCGGAAGAGGCAGCAGAAACTTCGCCTGAAGGATCGATGGCCTGTACTCGCCAGAAATATTGTCCTTCAGGAAGGGTTAAAATAGCATTGGTTCCTTTTATATTGCCTGGTTCTGCTGAAAAACTGTTCAGTTGAGCACTGATGTTGTAGTTTCCTGTACTTGTACCGAGGCTTAAATGATAAGAAAGGCCTGCTGAGGCAGTTTGTGCATCGGCAGGTGCTGTCCAGGATAAAGTAACCTTGTACCCTGCTATATCTGCCGATAATCCGGTTGGTGTATCTGGAGCTGAGTTGGTGTTGGTAGTATCGTTCTGGTAAAGGATACTACTGTTTCCTCCACTGCTTGAACCTGAGATGAAAAAATCAGGTTTACCATCGTTGTCAAAATCCAGCCAGGCGTTATCTCCCTCAGCAGTGCCTGAAAGTCCCCATTCGGCAACAGAAAAATCATTACCCCCATTGTTTTGGTAATAATAAGAGGTAGGATCCGAAGTGCTGTTTAATCCCATGTAAATTAAATCAGGCCTGCCATCGGCATCGTAATCACCCCAGGCAGCTGATGCATTCCAAAGTGCCGTAAAACTGGCAGATGATGCAGAAAAATTACCCAGACTATTGTTGTAAAGTATTACCATGTCAGTTCCTGTGTTTTGACCGCTTATCCAAAAGTCTAAGTCACCATCATTATCGTAATCTATAAAATGCTGTTCGGTAAAAGCCTGTTTCGTCAGGTTGGCATTGTGCGTGCTGAAGGTTCCATCACCATTATTCACGTACATTTCGGTAATGTAGTTGTTGGTAGTACCTAAACCCGAAAGGGCAATGTCCAGGTAGCCATCACTGTTTAAATCGCCCCAGGTGGCCTGTCCTCTCCATACTGCGGGAATATCTGGTACAACTTCCGTAAAGGTATCATCGCCATTGTTTTGATAAATTAGTGTTCTTGCAATTACAGGGTTAGAGCTGTATTTCCCACTTATCAGCAAGTCAACATCTCCATCATTGTCATAATCACCCCAGTCGAGCGAGCTGTATACTAAACCTTGCAAGCCTGCATTTATATCCGAAAATGTATTGTTTTGATTATTTTTATAAATGCGGCTATATTCAACATTTGCATCATCTCTTCCGCAAATGGCAATGTCCAAATAACCATCAGCATTGTAGTCTGCCAGGGTAATATCCCCATCAATCAGGGCAATGATATTTACACCAAGGTCAGAAAAAGTACTGTTCCCATTATTCAGGTATACTTTTGTTGTTTTTTGATTCAAATCATCAATACCTGAAATAACCAGATCGATGTAACCATCGTTGTTAATGTCTCCCGAAGCGACCATGCTGTTTCGCAAGTCGGCAATGCCGCTGCCTGATACTTCGGAGGGTTGTGCGTAGCTGCAAATTGTCAGCCCGATAGCAATTAATGTTAATAAACTCTTTTTTCTCATTTTTCTCTCATATAGAACACGGATGACGCAGATTTAACTGATTAAAAGGATTTTTTCTTCCATCTTTTGTCCTTTCATCCTTCAACTTTTATCTTATTTTGTACACTTATTTTTTGCTTCTGGCTTTTGGCCTCTGGCTGTTAGCAGTTGGCTTTTTGCTTCTGACTTCCAACTTTTTTTACCACAAAGTTTCGCTAAGTTCTTCACAAAGTATCATAAAGTTCTGTTGTCTTCTTCCTCTATGTATCTCTGTGCTGCTTCCTTGAATCTCTGTGAAACAAGCTAACACCAAGTTTTTTCTTTCAAGGTCTAATTTCTAATACACCAATTTCTAACTTAAAATTCAACCAAAACCTCCTCACTAAATGCCGATTCCGATCCATCAGCAAACTTTGCTTTTATCCGGTACCTGTATTTTGTATTTATCACTACTTTATTATCTGTAAATTCAGGTGTATTGCCCTCGGTTTGTTGATAGTATCGTATTGGTTTGTCATCCACAGCCTTGTATATGGCATAACTGGTAACATCTTCGTAAGGATATTCCCACTTTATTTTTATTTGTTTGCTGGCTTCATCAGTACTGGCTTTAATGTCTTCAATAGCCGGACGTATACCCGTGTCAATTTTTCGTACAAATACCGATTTACAGGGCTTTGACTCGTTATCAGCACTATCCACGGCCAGCATAATGTATTCGTAAAGCAGTTTGGGTGTAATTTGTCGGTCGGTAAACTGCTGAACGCTGTCTGCAACAGGAAAAACAGCCACTGTTACCCAGCTTTTATCGTTTGCCTTGCGGCGATAAAGCACATGTTTTACCACATCTTTGCTCGAACTATTTATCCATTCCAGTTGTGCGCCTTCTTTTTTAGATTTTGGTGCCTTAAAAAGAGGCGGAGTAGGTGGCACAACATCTGGTTTCAGCAATAATACCACGTCCGAAAACTCCGATTGGTTAAAGTTTCTGTCAATCACTGCAATTTTGTAATAAATTTTGCGGCTGAGGTTCTTTAGTTTGATGGTTTCGTAGTAAACGGTGTCTTTTACCGGGCTTTTGGTCATTTGCCCAAATTCTTCGGCGGCAAAGTTACTACGAAAAACCCGATATCCCAAAATATCTTCTTCGGATCCCAGTTTCCAGCTTAGGGTGACCAGTCCGGTAGTATCTATCATTGCTTTTAAGCCTGTTGGTGGGGCAGGAGGGAAGCTATCTACCAGTTGTGCAAAATAAGGAAACGAACTGCTGGCATCCTTGCTGCTATTAAAAGCCCTTACAATGTAATAATTGGATACATTGGGCTTTTCATCAGTAAAGGTTCTCACTGATGGATTCAGGTTACCTGCCAACTCCACATAATTCCCGCTGGCTTTGTTGGCCCTTAGCAGGGTGAAATATTCAATGTCCTGATTGTGCTCTTCGGGAAATTCCCATTTTAGTTCAACCGCCTTGTTGTCAATTACATTGGCTTCGCGTATCATGGGCTTAAACTTTAGTGCTACGATGCTTTGCCCCGAAATGGTATCGGACCAGGGGCCCCATTCATCAAAAGGCGTGCGTCCCCTGATTCGGTAGTAATACGTCAGGTTGTTTTCGGGCAGGGAATCCATGCGGTACATCAACCTTGGGTTGGGTTTGTCCATGGGGGCTGTGTTGATAAAGGGCAAATCATCAATCACAAAAAACTCTTTACCATTATCTGAGCGCTGCACCTCATAATTGGTGTAAATTTGCTCAAAAAGCTCGCGGTTCCAGGTCAGGGTGACCATTTTTTCTTCAAAATCGCCGTGCAATTCATACGGACGGGGTAACTCAGCATAATCTGGCGGGCCTATGTAGATAAAACCAGTATCCAGTGCCATTACTTCGTTAGGAACATTGGCATAAATACGGTACAGGTACTTTTCGTCTTCAGCAACCTGTGTATCAACGTAGTGCAAGCCCATGGCTTCGGCCACTTTTAGCGATTGATCAGCTGCAAAAAGCGCAAACGTAAAGCGTTTTTCGTTTTCCTGCGACTTTTCTATCACCTTGGTAATGTCGTTTGAGTAACTTTCAGTCAATTCAAAGCTTCCACCAAAAATCGCCTGGGCAGCAATGGCTACATATTTATTTACTTCGCCTTTTTCATCATAGGCAATGGGTTCCCATTTTTCTTCAGGCCAGGGTTTAAGTGGTGAAGCAGTTAATTTTTGCAACTTTCGGTTTTCAATCAGCTTGTTGTTTTTGGTCATGGTTACCCGCTCGATGGTGTAGCCGTATTTGTTAATGATTTGCCACGACAGGGGCGTAGTAGGTGCCCAGCGTAGCAATACCTTGTCTTTTAAGGCGCGGCCGATTACTTTAATTTGGGGCAGGCTGTCGTTTTGGGCAACAAGGCTTGCTGATAGGATGATGCTTAGGATGATTATGCTTAACTTTTTCATTTATATTTTGTTAATGGAACACGGATGACAAAGATTTGACAGATTTAAAACGGATTTTATTGGAGCACAAAGTTGCACTAAGTTGTGTCACTAAGTTGCACTATGTTTTTCTTCTGTCTTCGTTCTTCCGACTCCCGACTTTGTCCTTTCATTTTTTGTCTTTTAACTGTTTTTGTTTATTGATGTATGTATCATCTGACAACTTTTTTAGCGCTTTCATAAAATCTTTTTCGTTAAGTATTTGGAGTTGATACTTTGTTATCTGTTTCAGCTTATTATATCGCTCGGTCTTTTCAATGCAATTGTTTATCATGTCTGCATTTAAACTCTCAATTGTTTTGCAGTGCATCCAAATAAGGCAACATTTAGCAAATCTGCTTCCTCTGCATAAACCAGCCATTCTTTATCTTGACTTATTTGCGGGATGATGTGACTTTTAACGGCATCAGTATGAATATGATAATTCATTTTGCTCAGTACTCGTTTAAAATTCCATTCAAGGTTGTACTGATTGTATTCTATTTCTTTTAAACGTTGGTATTCATGCATCAGATAAAGTTTAAAAGTCGGGCTTATCCATGTTCCAAATTCGAAAGCGATATCCTTATGTGCATAAGTTCCTCCATATCTGCCTGCTTTTGCAAATATTCCTATAGCATTCGTTTTTTCTACCCACTCTTTTACACTTACTTTAAAACTATTCAATCCTGATTGATTTCTTAATATGGCGAATTCGCCATAATTAAAATTGGGGTTATGCAATTTTTCCCAGACACTTAAAAATTCGAGTGTATTCCTGTTTCTTAACCAGTCAGTTATAAAAAAATCTCCATCTTTTGCTTTTAACATATCAGTTAAACAAATAAAATCATCTTCGCCATATTCAACTATTGATATTATTTTATCTTGTACTTCTATTGTTTTTGTTTTGCTCATATGGTTTTATTCATTTAGGTTTAATTTGTCGTTGTTCCATTTACTGGGATTCTCAATTATATAATTTGCTATCCGGTAATAGGCTGTTTCGTTTCTGATAATGTGTTCCCAATAATTTCGTTGCCATAATTTTTTGTTGAATCGCGGCCAATTGTTGTTTTTTACGCCACGAATGTATTCGTTGGTTGTGATTGATTGGAATGCGCCAACCATGTCGCCCAACGTTTTTCGGGGGATTAATTCATCCGCCATGGTTCCCGATCGAATCCCCCGTCGGGGTACCCCTCGTGGGTACCCTTTTTCAATATCCAATTCATTTTCAATAATCATGGAATTTTGGGAAACCACGTTTTCGTCAACCACGGTATTTTGGGCAACGGTTGTATTCTGGGCAACGTTTATATTTTGGGCAACCACGAGGGATGCCCCTACAATGGTATCGGCATCGGTGATTTGTAAAATGGCGTGGAAATGGTTGGGCATAACGGTGTATTCATGCAATTTTATATTCGAAAAACGGTTTGGTAAAACCAACCATTCGTTTTTAACCATTGTTCCTGCGTCATTTAAAATCATTTTTCCGTTTGTTATGTCGCCTAATAAACACACACGGTTTTGTATGCAAATGGTAATAAAATACAACCCTGCCTGCGAATAATCGTATCCTTTTAACCGGATTGATTGTCGTTTATGTATGTTTGGATTGTAATTCATTTTTTTTGTTTTGATGTTGGCTGTTAGCTTTTTGCCTTTGGCTTTGTGCTTCTATCTTCCAACTTCTTGCCTTTTTACATTTTTAATTATTCGTTTCTAATTATTAATTCTTTAACTACTGATTATTATGATTTTGACTGATTAATGGAACGCTAATACTTCGACAAGCTCAGCACAAGTAACACAGATACTTCGTAACGCTGATTTTCACTGATTTAATCCGTTATAACTTAGCGAAGCGATCTCATCGAAGGTAATCGGCGCTGCTTGCATCCATTTTATCCGCGTTCTATCAACTTCATCAAGCTAATGGCTCGTGAAGCAAGGAAGTTGGAGTAACAGAAATTTTTGGGAAAGATGAGGTTTTATACCTTTTTTTTCCAATTTCCAGGATCTCTGCTACTATGAAATATTGCAAATACATTAATTACAATATCCTTAACATAAAAAAATATGATAAAGGGGAATCTGTTAGTTAATTTTTAAAATAAATCTTTTCCTTTTGATAAGAGTTTGGCTTCAATTTCTTCCCAGGAAACACCTTCTTCAGGGTGTGCCATTGAATATGCCAGCCTTTTTCTTAATTCCTTTTCCTGTTCAGCACTTAATTCGGAATCAACAATACGGACAAAATTCAGCGATTTTAGATATTCAATAAGGGCTTTTGCCTGCTTTGAAGAAGTATCGATTTGCAAATAAATATTTTCCATGGTGCAAAAGTTTTGAAAGCTCAATATATAAAAAATTAGGTATAAAATCTCACACAATAACAAAGTTAAAGCATTGCACTGTGTGCAAAATTCAATTTTAAAAGCATGTGTACGAAAAGTAGCTGCTCTTTTTGCTGCATACCTTTCATAAGTTGCTTTTAATCATAATTTTTTGTCCGAAGCTTTTAAATTCTTTGGGATGCCTTTTGGTATGTATAATTGCCAGAAATACAAGGATGGTTTTAGTAACTTTATAAATAATTTTCCAGCTTTTCATTACCGTTTTAAACCTGTACCAATTTTGCTTCGAATATATTTGTTTTTCAGGGGTGCCTGAAGTAGGATTATCAATAATCCATTCTATTTTTTCTTTGGTATCCTGAGCAAAGTTTCTCGCATTTTTTTCAGAATCAATACTTATATAATCGTATATTTTTTCAAAATCTTCTTCAAATTCCTTTTTGTAAAAAACTTTTCTTTTGTCAGACATAACTTTCCAACTTTTTCAAGAACTGCTCAATAGGGTAACTTTTGCTTTTTTCTGCTTCAAAAATTTTTTTCCTGTATTCTCGCAAAGTCATATTGTACTCAGGGATAAAGCTTTGCAAGTCTTTCTGTTCCATAAAAAGTTCATTCCACTCTTCAAAAGACAAACCATCAATACTAATATCTTCTGATTGTTTACCTGTAACAAGTTTATCAATCAGCTTGCTTAAACTACTAAGCACTTTTTCATTTTCAATAGTCATGATTTTTTGAAAAAGAGATATTTTTTGTTCTGCTAAACTGCTTGTATCCATTTTGAATTGTTTTAAACAAAGATAATGCATTTTTATCATTAGTCACAGGCCATTTTCAAGAACTGCTCCTGTTCATCGTTAAGGGATAAGCACCCTAATTTTAGCAAGCCTACGAAAAGCAGCAGCTCTTTTTGCTGCATACCTTTCATAAGTTGCTTTTAAATCATAATAATCAGTACGTCAAAGATCGTATCTATTGTTTAATCAATTTTTAATTCTTACATCAGGCTGCCGCCTCGATGCCACGCTACTGCATCGCGTTTTTGGTGCTGGCTTTTGGCATCTGGCTGCTAGCTATAAGCTTTTTACCTTTTACTTCGTGCTTCTATCTTCCAACTTCTCTCTTCTTGTAATTTTTAATTTATCATTTCTAATTTTTAATTCTTTTTCAACCCCAGCAAGGGCAGCATGTGTTTCTGCACGGTCGAAACCGTTTCTGTATCAGCAGATTGTATTTCTGTACGGTCATCTTCCTTTTCTGTACAGGGATGATGTAAATATGAACGCCATTTTCCCAATTCTGCGCTGTAATTTCCTATTTCTGTACGTACGGCATGCATTTTTTTATGTTCTTTTTGTGTTTTTGTATGTTGTGTATATGAGTTTTGTGTTTTATTTTCTTCTATTGCTGCCGCGCGATTTCATAGTGTGCGCATCAACCATCTAATCTTATTTTACCATTTTTCATTTCTTTATTGTGTCTTGTTGCCCTCGTTAGGCGAAGCGTCCCGCTTCGACTTATTAGGCTCTGGCCTCTGGCCATTTATCACTAAACTGTTTTCCATTTTGTTGTCAATATTTCTACTTCGAGTATAGAATCCATGCTAGCATAATTACTCGCACTTGAAT
>JBNKRJ010000120.1:0-20917 GCA_050296515.1 Bacteroidales bacterium
AAATTGAGGCTCCGTTCTGAAAATCAATTTGTTTACCCCAGCCCTAAAGGGAGCAAATTGATTTTCTTCACTCCCTTTAGGGCTGGGGTAAATGAAGAAAATTAATTTGCGATTGGTATAAACTACCTTAGAATCATTAAAATTAAACTGAATTATCACTTAGTTAGGATTAGTCCGATTAAATTAAAGAAAATGAAACAAGCATGATATAAATAATTGACATTTCCCATGTTTTATAGATTTCCGAATAACAGGTACTTGTATTAGCATTATCAAAAATAAACTATGATAATCAGCAACTTATAATTACTATTGTGTGAAATTTAACTTTGTTTTTCAATTTCTGAATAAAGTCGACCTTCATTTTTGGGTTATTCACTTCGTTCATGAGCTCCACTTTGTTTCGGTTGACCAAAAAACGAAGCAACTTAGGCGAAGCTGTTCTCACGTAGCTCTGAAAGAGCGAGTAAAAAATCAAGGCTAATTACCAGTAATATCATACTTGACTTAACACTAGACTCGGGTGAATTCATCAAATGGCGATACAGACGTGGTGGAACTTACATGCCATCTCCTGTTGCATATAAAGGATATCTGTATACATTGGCAAATAATGGTGTTTTGACTTGTTATGATGCATTAACAGGAGAAAAAAAATACTGTGAGTCGGTTTGCAGAGGTGCATTTACAGCTTCATTGTTAGCAGCTGATGGAAAACTGTATGCCAGTAGTGAAGAAAAAGGAGTATTTGTCATTAAAGCAGGTCCGGAATTCGAATTGATTTCCTCAAATCCGGTTAACGAAATAATAATGGCTACCCCGGCAATATCTGATGGAATGATTTTCATTCGTGGACAGCATCATGTTTTTTGCATAGGTAGAAAGTGAGTTTTTTAGGGAATGCTCGTACAAAAAAATCGTTGCAAGCATTTAGCCTACAACGATTTACGAGTTCAATCCGTAGCCTCACCAGGACTCGAACCTGGATCTAAAGTTTAGGAAACTTCCATTCTATCCCTTGAACTATGAGGCCAACTTATGTGGTTTTCAAATAACAAAACTCTAATTCAAAAATGGCTCTGCTATTTTTTGTGCGTGCAAAAGTAGTAAGTTATTCTTTTACTAGCAAATAATCAGCTAAGTTGTTAATCTCAACTTTAACTTTACAACTTTTACTTAATACTTTCAGCTTATATTTACATAAAATCAATATCCTTTTGAGGCTTTTTGTTGTTAATCATAGAATAATTTTGCCGCTTTCCACACCCAAAATTCATGTTAAAACCAAAATGAAACCCAACACTTTTTGTGTTTTTCGGCCAAAAAGCAGCATTAATATAATCAGTAACAAAATAAAAGCCTGCCAATCTTATTCCAATTCCTACATTTGAGTAACTACGGTTCATGATCGAATAAGAAATGGTAGCATTGATTTTTCTGGCAGGCTTCAGATTTGCTGAAAGAGTAAAAGCCTGGTGTAATTTTCTATCATAAAAGAATGTTTTTGATAATACACCAAAGTATAGCAAATGGTTAACTTCATAAGTAGCTCCTAAAAAGATATTGGTTGGGAGCCAGGTAGTATACTTTGTATCACTATCGGAAATAGTAAACAAATTAGATATGGAATCAGAAATTGCCTGAAATTCGTTATAGTCGCTATGAGACCAAACAGAATCAAGACTTAATCCTGAAAACTCATAGGTTGCACCTTGTGTCAGATTCTTAGTGTTGTTTTTCCAACCAATAAATCCAAAATCAGTTATGCTTGCAAATAATCGAATTTTGTCATTCAAAAGATAACTGGCTCCAACATCAAGTCCAAGTCCCATGTTTTTTGTTGAAATTGCAGAAGAGCTGGCACTACTTTCATCAAACAAAAGCTCATCAATATTTCCCTCTACATCATATTTATAATCTACAGGTAAAGAAGCATTTAATCGAAAATCAGTTTGTAGTTTTAAAACAGGATTAAACTCATTATTAGCGGTGTACAATTTAATATTACTGGTTCGACTTTCAACACTTGCATTTCCCATTAATATTTTAATTTTCCCACCAACAATTAGCCTATGCGTAATTTGTTTTGATAAACCAAATGCTAGCTCATTATAATTCAATGCAAAAGGACCAAAGCCATCTATCTCAATCGGATTATCTTCTCCCATATACGAAGCATTTCCGTCTACAAGTGTAATCAGGCTTTTAGGATATCCAAATCGCATCCTTGTCTTATTATAAAAACTGAAAGTAAAATAAGAATTACCTGCCCAAAACCCAAACCCTATAATTGGTATGTCAATACTGGTTAATAAATAGTTTGATTTACCCAACTTACTTTTAAGTTTATTAAAATCCATGTATAAAGAATCCCTTTGCTCTCCTGCTCCATTGTAAAAAAAGTCATTGAAATCAAATCCTGTATTTGAAAAGTCGAAATTAATATCAGACAAAACCGGAAGAGCAAAATATCCGTTACAAGGATTTTGGTATGCAGGATTTAACTGACTTGACTGATGAATTCCATCCATGAAATACAATGTATTTGGCTGAGAATAAACCAGTTCATTCATCAGCACTAATATTAACAGAAGGATTATTAAACGTTGTTTTTGCATCTTAGATCTTTTTTGTTGTTAATTGCGACTCATTTATTACCATTTCAACAAATTACTAAGTTCTCAATTTAAGCTTGGTTTTTGCTGCCAATTGAATTCCAATAGAATAGTTCGAATATAATTTAACTGTTTGATTTAAATTGGCATCTCTCGAATTAATTGATATCTTAATTATTAGTTTTTTTGCTTTGGTTGCACTTTCAATCTTGCTGTTATCCAGATTAATAATATTTTGTGTCTCCACTGGTACATTATTCTCATTCTGTGAATTTCCAGCCAAAATATTTATCCCGGTTAGTGATATTGAATCAATAATATCTCCATTTTCTTCAGCAAAGTAAATTTGTGTTTTTAAGTCCAAAGGAAAACCATTATTTGCAAGTAAATTAAAGTTTAAGTACTCAATGTCTTCGGTCTTATTTTCATAATCATTAAACACAGTAAAACCTATGGTATCCAGATGAACAATATCTTCGAGCAAAAAATTAAGAGGCATTTCAACTTTGAGTTCTACTGTATCTACAGAGGTTTCATCAATTTCATATGGTCCGGGGCTTGCAGGTATTTCTATAGTGGCTCCTGCAGATATACTATATGGAAGAGCTGACAGCACTTCATCAATATTACTATTAGTTCGGTTTAACTCAATATTTGTAATAGAATACCCATCAACTCCTGGTTTATCTATTGAATGAGAGCTTGTTATAGCACTACCAGTAACAGCAATTCCTCCATCTCCATCATGCGGATAGTAATAAAATTCATTGAACTTGAAATTGGCCTCAAAATCCCAGTAGTTTTTTATACTAATTGTCATTTTGGGATCTGCAAAATAAATCCGTCCGTTATTTAGCAGGTTATCCAATTTCAATGTTATAGTCTCAGGATCAGCGACATGAGTACTGCCTGGAAGATCGAATCCTATAAGTTGAGTACCAAACATTTCCGGAGCAGTAACTGTTGCTATAGTATCTTCATAGATCAACTTAATAAAATTATCTGTCCCTATTTCTAAAAAACGGTTTGTTTCGCTCGTCTCAGGCAACAATTCCTCGATAGTCACATCGGCATCTAGTAAAGGAACAATAATTTCAGAGGTTGTTTCAATGTTTGTTGAAAGCTTATCAAACGAAAAATCATTATCTCCACACGAGTATATTAACCCCATTGATAAGCCCAGAATAACTATCAACTTCTTTCTTTTAACAATATTTCTCATATATCCTTTTTTTAATCAAAAACAGTTATTTGTTTTTAACAGAACATTAAAACAAATAGCCAAATCAACATTTTATTACTTAAGCCTAACATATTAATGACAAAATAATTCAGAGCTTGGTTGTCTGACTACATTATTTTATTGCCAATCGATAATTAAACAAGTAATAGTCTGTATTCCCGGTAATCAGGTCCAGATCATCGCCTTTTTCTGATTGTATCAATTTAGAAATACTAAACGCCCCGTTTCCATGCATTGGAAAACCAGCTACAACTTTCCCATTTGGTGCTATCAGATATACTTTATTTAATCCTGCTGGCGAAACACCAATATATTTAACACCATCGTTAAACGTATATAAATTTAATGATTTTTTTAAATTATCCTCAAATTTCAGTTCAAATCGTGTAGATTTATCTCTATTAAAAACAATAAGTCGATTATCATCGGTGTAAACAAAATATTTTTTCCCATCACCATCAATATCCTGATATTCAAAGCAATGATTTTCCGAAAATGTGCCAAGCGACATCTTTTTTACAGCACCATCAAGGAAAATGAAATAAACATCGCCATTTTTCCCGGTGGTTACAAAACGACTATCTTTTGATTCTTGCCCTTTTTCAAAAAAGTATGGAGTTGTTTCACACTTTTCAAATGGTGATTTGGGTGTTACCCGGGTTTCGCCTCTTCTGTTCACAATGTAAGTATTCATTGCATCAGCAAAAACAATGTAATCCTTTCCTTCATCAATAAAATGTTGAGCCGGAAGTGTTACTGTACCTTTTGTTTGCCCAAAAGTCCAGCCATCTACTTTTCCACCATCGGCAGTAAGCAAATACACACTCTTGTTAACACAGGCTACCAATATGCGATAATCCTTATCATGTTCATAATCAAACACAGCAATTCCATTTGTTGCAGGTGATTTAAACTGAATAGGAAATCCGTCCACCTCATTCCCATTCCGGTCGACTAAATGAAGATGAGTGTGCGTATTAAATAAATATTGAAGCTTGTTGTTTTTATACTTATCAATTTGATGAATTTCACTGATAATTTTTCCTTCAATTTTCTTTTTCCAAAGCACTTTCCCTGAAGCACCAACCAGCACCAGGTTATTGGCATCGTCCTGGATAATAACTTCGTTATTTCCTGTATTGTGATTTCTTACAATAGCAGGTTTCATTGAAAAAGTAGTATCTAGCTGTACTTCCCAAATATTCGCATTCCTTTTTTTGAACTTGGGATTAAAATTGGTGTAGAAGTTTGTGAAAACCATATCACCTGAAACTCCATACTGAACAGCAAGTGCCTGAATTTTATTAAATTTCTCAATGTTTTGCTCATAAACTTTTTGATACTTCCGATTCAATGCTTCATTAAAAACAGGTTTTGAGGCAGTAAAGTCGAGATATGCATAAATACTTGATTTTGAAGACATTGATTTTGAAAATTCAATAAAATGTTTTCCATCCAGCAATCTAGTTCCAGACTTTGCTTTTCGCAAATAAAGGTTAAGGGCAGAGACACTTTCGGCAAATATTAGTTTTCCATTTGCAAAGAGATAGTAATTTGATTTTAGATCAGAAAAAACTCCACCAAACAGTACAGAAAGTAAACCTGGCTCAGTTAAAGGAACAGCCTTGTACTCTCCCACTTGTTGGTCAGGCAGAATAAATGTGGCACTATCAGCCTTGCGCATTTCAGAAAGTTCGGCTTCCATTTGCTCTGCATCACGTAATTCAACTATCCCTATAACATCCTGTTCTCCAGCTTCAAGATTTTTATTCACCCAGGCAATGCAAACAGCTCCTTCGATGTTGTTAAAGAATATATCCTGAACATCTTTTTTATATTTACTGGAAATCTGCTGTAATTTTTGATTACGTTTTGTAAAGTCCCCTTTTCTTTGCAAATAGTCAATATAGGAATTTTTCCATTTTTTTGGATCGGAAAAATTAAACGCAATGAATGAGGCAGTATTTCCCGGAAGGGCTGAAAGAAAATCATTATTTAAAGCATCTTGCCCCTTGAAAGAATTCAAATATTGATTTAATGAGTCATCAACAAAAGTGTACCCACTCATTAAAAAAGCGTCATTTTTATACATCATGTCCAGCTCTGTCCATGAAGCAAAGCCTCTAAAAAAATCGTAAAAACTTTCTCTTCTGTCAGATAAAATATTTTTAAAGGCATAGGGAAAGTACCTGTAATTGATATAAATACTAAGATTTGCATTTTTCCCTGCAGTTTCGGAAATTTTTCTAAAACCTTTATTGGTCATTAACGAAAATCCAGTTTTTAGCCTGCGTACTGCCGCTTCGGTCAATATTTTTGATTTACTAAAGATAAAAACACCATCGGCTACAGTATAAGTGAAAGTACTTTCTACGTTAGATTTTGAATAAGTTACATCAAATAAGCTTTGGTTTTCGTATAATCTCTTTCTTACACTTACTGTGCTGTCACCAAGTTTACTAATTGCCTGTTTAATTATTTCAAGATGCTTTTCGTTTTCCAATTGAAAAGTATATAAAAACTCCAACTGGCTATTTGCTGAAATATGACCAGAAATAACCATTTTTTTTCCTTCAAGTATATCGTCCAGACCTTTGTTAACCCTTATTATTGAGTCAATTAACTCCGCACTTCCAAATAAAGCATCCCATTCCTTTATATCTGCAAATTCAAACTTAAACTGATTTTTATTATTGAAACTTTTTAGCAACGAAACAAAGTTTTCAGTTTCTATTACAATCGCCGCGTCTTCAGGAATTACCCGAATGATATCCGGTGCCCCGCTTTCTTGGTCGTTAATAAATTGTAGCCCAATAACTATAGCAACAAGTACACCAACTGTAATTAAGATGGAGATTTTATTTTTAAACATATTGAATTAATAAATTTTATTAGATTAAAAAGGACATTCTTTAAGAGTATTTATATCAAAATTTAATTATGAAACATCAGTAAACTATCTTCGGTACACAATCTGTAAAGGTGGACTGTTTGCTGCAAACTTCTAATTAATGAAACCAATGAATTTGCAAATAATATTACAATATCATGACAATCGCAAATCAGTCAACCTATCATTTAGTCAACCAAAATTAGAAAATTAATCCAACAGATCTAGTTTTTTTTCAGCAACGACCATAAGCAAACCAAAAATTAATCAAACAAACAAAGCGCTTAAAAGTCATTTAATGAAAATCAATTATCTTTGTCCTATTAAAAACATAAATCATAATAATATGCATAAAAAACTATTTGCAGTAGTAGTTTTATTGAGTGTTTTTGTTTTCGCTCATGCACAATACAGTGTTAGAGACAACACATTTGTACAACTACAAGACACACTTACCAAGGCTCCTACAGACTGGTTTAATCTTGATTATCAAACAGATAAAGTAAGAGGAGTAAGTACCGAAAAGGCTTATGCCGAATTGCTGGGCAATAAAAAGTCAACAACGGTTATTGTCGCTATTATTGACTCAGGAATTGATATTGAGCATGAGGATTTAAAAGACAAAATCTGGGTTAACACAAAAGAAATTGCAGGCAACGGAGTTGATGATGATAAAAATGGATACATCGATGATATCAATGGCTGGAATTTTATCGGGAATGCAAAAGGTGAAATGATTAATCATGATAACCTTGAGCTGACCAGGCAATACGTAAAGTATAAAAAGAAATTTGAGGGTAAATCAGCTACGGATTTTAAAGGTAAAGAACGTGAAGAATTTGATTTTTACCAGGAAATAAAAAAAGACTACGAAAAGGAACTGCAAGAAGCAAAAACAATGAATTCAATGCTTGTACCGTTTTTGGCTGCCTATAACAAAGCGGATTCTACAATAAAGGCGGTTTTAAACAAAGACGAGTACACAACAGAAGAAGTGAATGCTATAGAAAGTGAAGATAAAGATATAGTTGCAGCAAAACAGGTTTTTGGAATGTTAGCCATTAATAATGCCACGGGTCAAGATCTGGAAGATGCTGTTGAGCATTTCAAAGAGCAACTTGATTATAATTTAAACACCGAATTTGACCCACGCGCATTGGTTGGCGATGACTATGAAAACATAAAAGAAAAGTTTTATGGCAACAATTTGGTAGAAGGTCCGGATGCAATGCATGGCACTCATGTAGCAGGTATTATTGGAGCCAACCGAAACAATGAAATTGGCATGAAAGGGATTGCTAATGACGTAAAAATCATGGTATTACGCACAGTTCCAAATGGTGATGAAAGAGACAAAGATGTAGCCAACTCAATTTATTATGCAGTTGACAATGGTGCACGAATAATTAACATGAGTTTTGGAAAAGACTATTCACCATATAAAGAATATGTAGACAAAGCAGTTAAATATGCCGAGAAAAAAGGTGTCTTAATTGTTCATGCTGCGGGTAATGATGGCAGAGATACAGATGCAAGAAGAAATTATCCACACCCACAATATAAAAAATCGGGTAAGTGGGCAAGCAACTGGATTGAAGTAGGAGCTTCTTCATGGGAAGACAAAGATGAGTTTGCTGCAGAATTTTCAAACTACGGAGAAAAAACAGTTTCAGTTTTTGCTCCTGGTGTTGCAATCTATTCAACAGTGCCGGATAACAAATATAAAAACCTGCAAGGAACCAGTATGGCCGCTCCGGTAGTTACGGGTATTGCAGCATTGGTTCTATCTTATTACCCAAAGCTTAAAGCACAGGGTTTAAAGAAAATCATTTTAGAATCTTCAACCAAATACCCTGATGTTGAAGTAAATATTCCTGGAACGAGGGATAAAACAAAGAAATTCAGTAAATTATGCCAAACAGCTGGCATTGTAAATGCATACAATGCATTGAAAATGGCAGAGGGTTACAAAAAGTAATATTTTCTGTTTGAAATTTGTAAAAAAATCCGTCAATCCCATTGGCGGATTTTTTCTTTAAATAGCTATCATTCATGAAAATAAAAGCAAAAAACTGGTTCATAAGAAGTATTACTTATTTATCAATAGTAATGCTTTTTCTGGGTACACTTAGCGTTCTATTCAGTAAACCCATTTTAATCTGGATCGATAATTATAGCATTAGGAATCTAAAGCAGGAATTAGAACAGGATTTTACTCCTGGAAACACAGATTCATTAAAACAATTCCTCTTGAATTTTAATTTAGATGAGTATACAAACCCAAAATTTACAGAAGAAATTAGAATAAAGTCAAGAACTGAATGGAGTTTAAAAAAGAAATTATCTAGAACATTAATAGAAGAAGAGGCAACTTTTGCTTCTATAACCGGAGACATAATCCCTTATGATTCAGCAAGGTTCTATATCTACAGAAAAGAGAACCTTACAAAAAGCAAAATTATACTTTGGGTGCCTGGTTTAGGAGTATCTGATTTAGCGTTTATATTTATTAAACATATTTTTATAGAAGAATTAGAAAAGGGGTACACAGTGGTGGTATATATCCCTCCTTTTCATCTTAAACGAAAACATCCCGAAAAAGAAAATGGCGAAGGTTTTATAAGCTCAAATATGCAGCAAAATTTACACCTGCAACTTGAGGCTGTAAGGGAATTAAGAACAATGCTCGATTACCTTAAGAAACAAAACCCTAAAGAAATCAGTGCCTGGGGAGGTTCAATGGGTGCTTCTTTCTTATTACTAGCTTCAAAATTTCATCACTTTGAGCACATGAATTTGATGATACCAATGATAGACTGGGAACACACCATGATGCAGAATAAAGAACTAAAATCGCTACTTCCTGAATATGCAAAAGCAGGAATTGATTCAAGCCTTTTAGCTGAAGCTTTTAAAATAATAAGTCCTGTGAATTATGAATTGAACTTACCTGCCAAAACTCAAATACAATTGGCTGAATATGACCAATTAACCAGAAAAAGCAAAATAATAGATTTTGCAAGAAAAAATGGGATTACCAATGTAATTTCTTATCCAAGAGGACATGCCACAATATTGCTTTCAAAGAAACTATACACTGACTATGAAAGGTTTCTTGAATTTTAAGCATCAATAATAACATAATCGTTATTCAGTTATTTTTTTACTGTAAGTTTTGAAAATTAATTTAACTTTGCAACATATAGGAATGCTAAACAATTCAGTTTTAAAACTGCGTCATAATTAAAAACTACTACATGAATACTCAAAAAAATTATTTAGTAAAAACGATATCAATCATTATTGTTTTTGCATTTATATTCTCAAATAATAGCTTAACAGCGCAATCTTATACTGAAAACTACAATCAATCGCCCTACATTGGCCTTGGATTAGGAATAAATGATTATGGTCTTGGTGTTGGGCTTGAACTCCCTCTTCATAATAAACTAAATGCCTACGGCAATATTGGAGTCGGAGCCTGGGGTTATAAATTGGGTGTTGGTATAAGCTATTTCCCTCGTATGGCTCCTTTTGGCTCATCATTCAATCTAGGATATTCACATGCGTTGGGCCTTAAAGACGTTGAAACTGAGCTTGAAGTAGGTTCTACTAATACAACTCAAAAGGTGTTGTTAGATTTAAAACCAGTTGGTACCATTAATTTATTTTATACTTATTCGTGGACACTAGGCAGAGCTGGCAAATTTTCGCTTAGCGGAGGATATGCCGTTCCACTAGAAGAAGATGCTTACGAGGTAAAAACTCAAAATGTAGAGCTTAGCACCACATCAAAACAAGTATTGCAGATAATGCAACCCGGCGGGTTTATTTTTGGATTAAAGTTTATGTTTAGAATTTAACCAGTCCCAACAAATTATTTGGATTTGTTTTTTCAGAAACAATACAAATTCATAAAAAAGTATTAGAAATACTTAATTAAACCAAGGATTGAAATCAATGGCCCTGGTTTAATTTTGTAATGATTTATTAGGATAAAATCCTTGAAATGAGATATAAGTCATTAGTTATTTCGACAATTAATGACTAATAGCAAATAACTTTAGTATTAAGCCGATAGAATCTATATAAATAAATCATTACTATTTTGAACTATAGCTAAATCAATAAATTATTGTTTTACAACCAGGTAAGTGGAAATATTGATTTTTAAACTGTTTTCAGCCAGCTAATTGCTTCTGCTGTTGAAGCAAAATGTTGTGAGTCAACTAAAACCTCTTGTTTTACCTCAGAATGCGTTTTATTCATCGACATTTTGCCAAGTACACTCTCAGGTACTACAAAAGCAATATGTTTCAATCCTCTATTCTTCATCCCAGGATACCATGTATCTTTTATAAATGATTCATTTCCTTTTGCATACACTGCCATTTTCCTTAAATCAATCAGGCACTTTGTTAGTTTTAATTTTGAAACCATATCAAATTCAAATTCCAAAATTTTCACAAACTCTTCATGAGGAACATAACCATTAAAAGTAACATGCATAATATTTAAAGCCTGATCGTGCTTAACTTCAGCAAATTGATTTTTTAGACTATCCATAGTTCTTTGTTTTGATTATTCATTAAATTTAGTAAAAATCAAAGATAAACATAAATACAATTTAAGTATTACCGTAAACATAATCACAAAATTTTATAAACCGCTCCAAAACTCATATTGCTGTTATACCAGATATGTGGATCAGTTTTAACTGGTCGAACACTGTATTCGAAACGGACATTTACGCCAAGTTTTTCACTAAAAAAGTAGCTTCCGGTAATGATGCCGCCAAAATCCATATCATGCATATTGTAAAGCTCTTCACTTACCACATAACCACCTTGCACAAATTTTGAACTGATCAAATACGAAATAGCAAAACCTACATCAAATTCAAACTTGTTAACTGGTTTTATGGTTATTAAAAATGGCATTTCAACATAATGTAGAGTAGTATTAAACTCTTCAATATCATTTACTACCTTTTTTGCACCTTTAGTTATGTAAAAAAACTCAATTTTAGCACCCAAAACAGTATTGAACTCGGTTTCAACATAAACCCCTGAATAAAAACCAAGCTTCTTGTAATCCTTTTGAGTATCACCATCAATCTGGCTAGTGCTTAATCCTGCGAGAACACCTCCGTCAAACCGTTGAGAAAGAGCGTTATTACAAAAAGAAAGAAGAAAAAGCATTAATATTGTAAATTGATATTTCATAAATTTTCAAATTAAAAAAGGCCACTATCACACTGATAACGACCCTCCAAATATACAATTTATTTAGCTTGTAATTTCTAATTTCTTATTCAGCAGGCAACCATGTCTGTGTACGACCTATCAAGGAAATGCCAATATAACCACGAACAAGCAGATTATCCCCGTCTCGGGATAACTTGCATTTATAAACACTTCCATTATTCGGATCCAGAATGGTTCCACCTGTCCATTCGTTGTCATCAGTTTTCTTCATTTTCATAATGATTTTCATTCCCAGAACTTTCTGCATGTATCGAGGATCTTTCTTATCGCACTTCGTGCAGGAATTATCTCTTTTAGTCTCGTCGAAAATTTCCATGATTTTACCGTAAAAAAGACCATCGGCAGACTTCCAGATTTGAACAATGGATTTGGGTTCACCCGTTTCATCATCAATTGTCTTCCATTTTCCCGAAATAGCCTGAGAATATGAGCTTGTACTAAAAAAAACAAGTAGCATTAAGCCCAAACCCAATTTTACAATATTATCCAATTGCATTTTTGAATTCATATTCCTTAGTTTTTAAGTTAATAGGTGTTGAAATTAATCGATTTAGTTGATTAATACAAATGCAAAATTTGTGGATCGGATACTTTATGGATTAAAGTCTAACAGAGAGTTGTATGATTAGAATGAGCACTTGAAAGCGGTTCAAACTGAATTTGTCAGGCACTCATTTGAATAAACCGCTTAATTGACTCCTTTTCAGATTTTCTGTACACATATACCAAGCCATATTGCATACATTGTTCTCGTTTTTCAGCCAAATTAAGCTCTTCAAAATAGGCTTCAACCTCGTTCCATATGTCTAAAATAATTTCATCAGCCTTGGTTCTTAACGAGGCAACCTTCAGATTGGCCTTTGAACTATTTTCCTTTAACTTTTGATGTTGGTTACAGAACTCCTGGAATTTATCATAGTGCATGTTCACCAACGAGATTTTAGGGCTCAAAATAGGCGATCCACCAGACATTGTGCGTTCCTTTTCTCCCTTTATTAGTCTTTTGCCAACATCAAGCAGTTCTGCTTCGGTATTAAGTGGCGGAACATTGCCCTGAGAAGTTTTAAAACCATAAAACTTACGCACATTAACAGGAAACTCCCCACGTATTACAGCAAGGTTCATTACCTGGATAAAATGCGAAACATACATTTGCGCTTTTTTAAAAACCTCCTGATAATTTTTATTATTCTTTGCCTGTATTGTAAGTGCATTCTTTTGATCATTCACAGCCTTTTCAAATGCAGGCAAAAATGCTTTTAGTTTCACATATAATGATTGTGAATAAGCCAGTTTGAAAGGAGGTAAAAGAACCCCTTTCTTCAGGGCGGCTTTCATTGCCCTAATCCTTGCTAAATCAGTATTTGGTAATCTTCTGTATGGCATCTTTTTAATTTTTAATTTCCTCCATTATTGATTTTGCAAAAACGATGCCACGAGATTAATCTTGTTGATTTTTTGTAAACTATCATATACAAGTTCCTGTAAATGAATATTATGGTAATTAGACCATAAATAGCTATTTTGCAAGCCTTAATTTCTTTTTATATGGATATTTATCAATTATTGGATTTGATTGGAACTTTTGTTTTCGCCATCAGTGGAGTAAGAGTAGCTGCCGAAAAAAAGATGGATATTTTCGGTGCAATGGTCATTGGTTTTGTAACAGCAATTGGTGGAGGAACCCTTAGAGATGTAATTTTGGGGAGCACACCCGTTGACTGGTTAAAAAATGAACTTTACCTCTATCTTATCATTGGTGCAGTCACGTTTGGAATATTGTTCGACCGCTTTGTAATGAAATTAAAACATGCTTTATTGATCTTCGACTCAATTGGACTTGGTGTTTTTACCATTTATGGGTTGGAGAAAGCATTGAATTTTGGTCTTCACGATGGTTTTGCAGTACTGATTGGTATAACTAGTGCCACAGCTGGAGGAATTATACGAGATATTCTTGCAAATGAAGTCCCAATTATCTTAAAACGAGAAATTTACGCAACTGCCTGCTTAGCAGGAGCTCTTTTATTTCTTCTGCTTAAAAATTTTGGTTTAGGCTTTGAATATAATTCGGCCATAACTATTCTTGCTATTTTAGTTATAAGAACAGTTTCTGTAAGATATAAATTTTCTTTTCCCGAGATAAAATTATAATAACTTTTATAAATAAATTTATTATGGAATATTCTGTCCAACAGCTTATTGAACAAATAAACCAAGGCCCAATACCTAAGTTCTTATTCTTTTGGGGGCACCAGCCGCAAAAAAATGGTAAAATAGGCCCTAGTTGCTTTAGCCAATGGTGGCTTTCTTCATTTAAAGATGAAAATCACGAATATTGCTGCACTGAGCAATACATGATGGCTGAAAAAGCCAGGCTATTTGGCGATACTGAAATTGAAGATCAAATTTTAATGAGTGATTCACCCGGGAAAATTAAAGCCCTGGGACGTAAGGTAAAAAACTTTGATGAAGAAAAATGGCTCAAAAACAGATATGCTATTGTTCGACAAGCCAACTTATTGAAGTTTAGCCAGAATGCTGATTTAAAGGAGTTTTTGCTATCAACCGGAAACAAAATAATTGTTGAAGCCAGCCCTGTTGATTCAATTTGGGGAATTGGTTTGGCAAAGGACCATCCTGATGCTGAGTATCCGGAAAAATGGAAAGGTCTTAATTTGCTTGGTTTTGCGTTAATAGAAGTAAGGGAGCTTCTAAAAACAGCAACAACCAGCAGTTAAAAAACTAATAGTTAAGCACTTATGCTTTCAATATCTCCAATAACTTTTGTGATTGATTGTACAACTTCCCTGATAATGCAGCTATACTAAGCCAGTATGGAATATTGTAAAACGGAATTCCATAATGGCTTTGTATATGCTGATCGACTGGCAGTTTTGGTTTGCTTCGCAAGCTCTCAAACCAAATACTAACAGCGGTTGGGTATAAATTTTCATAATCATTCCTACTTAAAAAAACTGATACTTTTTAAAAGCTCATCTGCCTGTTTTAATAACATTCCCGAACTACTGGTAATTTTCTCGGCAGTTAAAGCATTTGTTTGTGTTGTATTATTCATACTTTGAATGGATGAATTAATCTGAATAGCTCCATTACTTTGCTCCTGGCTGGCAACATAAATTTCTTGTACAAGGTTGCTTGTTTGTTGCATCAATGGCAGTGTTGAATTTAACTGGTCTATTGCTTCCTGTGATATTTTGCTACCATGTACTGAGCGCTCAACTATCTGATCTGCAGCTTTTTTACTCTGTTCTGCTAACTTTCTGACTTCTGCTGCAACCACCGCAAAACCCTTTCCTTGTTCCCCGGCACGAGCAGCCTCAACAGCCGCATTTAGTGCCAGAATATTTGTTTGAAAAGCAATGTCATTGATTATTTGAATGTTTTCGGATATCTCCTTCATTGATTCTAACGCTGTAACTGCGGATTTATTTCCTTTTATCACCGCTTCATTTGCATCATTTGCAATCATTTCGGTTTTGCCAGAGTTTTCAGAGTTCATTTGAATATTGGCTGCCATCTGCTCCATCGAAGCTGATATTTCCTCCAGTGAGGTAGCCTGGTTAGTAGCACTATTGTTAAGCTCACTAGAAGTATTATTTAGTTCTGTGCCTATCCTCTTAATTTGATGAGATACCTGTTCAAGTTTCCCATATACCTTTTGCAATCTATCAGATAGACTATAAATTGAACGATACAGAACACCTAGTTCATCATTTGACCTTCGCAATTCGTCATCTTCACGAATGATAATTTCACCATTTGAAATTTTCTCAACACTTGCAATAACTCGGGTAAATGGATTTCGAATCATTCTAAATACCAAAGTTACCAAAATAGCAATAACTATTATTGCCACAGGAAAGCCCAAAGCATAAGGGTATTGTTCAGGAAAGTTTTCCATCACCCTTGTATTTATAATTACAAAGAGCAAGCTAACTAACCAAACCCACGAAATTTTGAGTAAAACACTATTTCGAAGGAAAAGTCGCATAAAAAAATATGCTACTGGAACTCCAACTACAATTGCAATAATTGATTTAAGAATAACTGGATGCATAACTAAAATTTGTTTTATTAACCTTTTGATTTAAAGAAACTTATTTTATCAAGAAGCAAGACTGACTGCTGAAACAACACATCTGAATTGGCGGCAATTTCATCAGCTGCGGCTGCATTTTCCTGCGTATTTTTATTCATCGATTGAACTGCAGAATTCACCTGTATCGCCCCATGCTTTTGTTCCTGACTCGCATTTGAAATCTCTTGAATCAAATCACTAGTTTTATCCATTAACGGCAATGTTGCATTAAGTTGAGAAATTGCACCGGATGAAATTCGAGCACCCTCAACTGAAAGCTGTGTTATTTCATCAGCTGCCTGTTTACTTTTTTCAGCAAGTTTTTTAACTTCATTGGCAACAACTGCAAACCCCTTTCCTTGTTCACCTGCACGAGCAGCCTCAACGGCTGCATTCAGTGCCAAAATATTAGTTTGAAATGCTATATCATTGATTATGTTAATCTTATCAGAAATATTTTTCATTAAATCCAATGCTTTCAAAGCTTCATTATTTCCTTGCTTAACGGCAATGTTCGCCTCATTAGACATTTGCTCTGTTTTCATTGAGCTGTCTGAGCTCAATTCAATATTCGCAGTCATTTCTTCCATCGAAGATGATACTTCCTCCAATGAACTTGCCTGATTACTTGAACCTGATGAAAGGACCTGTGCTTTGTTTCTTAGGTTTTTACCAATACCATTAATCTTGTTGGCAACATCATTAATACCATCTGAAACATCACTAAGCTGTTTGGTTAATTCAACCACCGCCGTGTGCAATCGTCCCATTTCATCTTTCGTATGCAATCGAATATCATCAATTTCGATATTTAGATGTCCTTTAGCCAACCCTTCAATGTTTTTTAAGGTTTGACTTAAAGGTCTTTTAATGTACTTACTTACCAGGACGACTAAGCCTCCGGAAACTACAATGGCAACAATTAATGCAACAACATACGGATACTGATCCGGAAAATAATCAGTCACCCTTGTATTGACCACTATGAAAATGATATTAACTGCCCAAATTGTACCAATCTTAGCTAAAATACTGTTTTTAAAGAAAAACCGGATGATAAAAATTGCTGCCGGGATACCAACTAAAAAGGTCCCTAACGACTTAAGAATTATTGGATGCATAACTAAACATTTAATTTGCTTTTAAATTAATAAATATTTCGCTAATTATCTGAACATTATTGAACTATTGATATTTCTCATGTAAAATTTTAAAGCAATGGTTGAAAGAATAACTCAAATCCCAATAAACTAATGCCAAAAAATTCCTACTTTTAGTCGATTTAAAACAATGTAAAATGAAAACACCAGCTCAACCTCAATTAGTCATTTTATTTATTATGCTATTCATGCTCTCTTCATTTACTTTACATTCCCAAAACAATAAAAAACATCAAAAATTTGAAAAGAAGTTAAATGAATTCAGATATTCATTGTACGCTGATTTAGAAAATGTTAAAGATTTAAACAAACTTCTTGATGAATCTGCAAATTCAGATCAAATTTTGGGTAAAATTAAAGGTTTCATTAAAGAAAATGAACAAAAAATTTATGATTATCAGCAATACAGCCTCTCAAAATACAAAGACGAAGTTATTGAATTTGATAACTTTAAGAAAGATACGGTATTTTTTGGAAAGGATGGAGAGATTACAGAACCTGAAATCGTTTCCTACTCACAAATGATTGCAATTTATGGCAAAAGTATTGGTCGATTGATAACGTTGAATCCAATAAATCATGCTATTGTGATTAAGAACATTTACCTCTCACGCACCTCATCAGCCATGGAAATGGGAACACAAAGCATGAAAGATGCAATTGCAAGCTCTAAAATCAAATGCACCCTAACTGATAAGCAGAAATGGAAAATTTGGTTTGATAACTATTCTCACCTGTATGAATTCGAATATGATCTATCTAAAAACGAGATGAAATTGACCGGAGTATTTTGCCGAAAATAAATTACTTAGTCCAAGCTCTAACAATTTCAACAAACTCTTTCCGATATTCATGTGGATCATATGTTGTTGCATTTGAGGATATATCAAGTACCATTTGTTTAGAAACCGTCCCTTTGTATTCTGAGTTTCTTAATATTAAACCAAATCCAACTACAGCAGTAGCAAATCGTATATTTTCAGAAGCCGAATTAATATTTCCTGCAACTGTTTTCAGTTCATTTTGAAGCAGTTGACTTTCACTACTTCCACTTCTCTTGTACCTAAAATCAAAATTGAGGAACCTTTCACTACCGTCATTTTTTGCCAAAATTACTTCATAAATTGCTGTAATAGTTTGGTCTGCACCTATTTCACCTGCATCTGTAGAATCATTTTCAAAATCTTCCGTATTCAAGCTCCTGTTTTCATAACCAATTAACCTGTAAGAAGCAACCATATTTGGATTAAAAGTCACCTGGATTTTTGAATCTGTAGCAACAGTAATAAATTTTGACTTTTCATGAACAAAAACTTTTTGGAGCTGGTTTGCATTATCAATATACTCATAGTTTCCATTTCCTTTGTTAGCAATTTGCTCCATCATATAATCATTTAAATTGCCTGAGCCTACACCAAGCGTTGTTAAATAAATTCCAGTTTTACGCTTTTCTTCTATTAACTTAATAAGCTCATCAACAGATGATGGTCCGACATTAAAATCTCCATCAGAACCTAAAATAACCCTGTTATTACCATTTTTAATGTAATTTTCTTCAGCAATTTCATATGCTGTAATAATTCCATCAGCACCAGCAGTTGCCCCTCCAGCACCAAGTTTATCGATTGCTGTTTTAATTTCATCTTTGTTATCCCCACTTGTGGAGGGAAGAAGTACTCCAGCCTGACCTGCATAAGTAACAATAGCAACCTTATCATTAACATCCAAATTGTCCACCATCAATTTAAATCCACTTTTTAATATCCCCAGCTTCTCTGGAGAATTCATCGACCCGGAAACATCAATTAAAAAAATATAATTAGAGTTTGGCAATTCATTTTCAGGAATGTTCTTTCCCTTCATTCCTAATCGAACCAAAAAATGATCTTGTGCCCACGGACAACTTGCTATCTCTGAATTAATTGAGACATTTTCATTACCAAGAGGTTCTGCATAATTAAATGTGAAATAATTAATAAATTCTTCGATTCGCACAGAGGCTTTGGGCGGTGTTTGCCCATAGTATAAAAAACGACGCATGTTAGCATATGATGCTCCATCGGCATCTACAGAAAAAGTTGATATTGGTTGATCCGCAACTTTTACAAATGGATTTTCATCATATTCTTTATAATTTTCATTATAAGTACCTTCATAAGAAGCAATATCTGAAGAATCTATTCCACCATCTTCTTTTAGGCAGCCAGTTAAAACAATGAAAGTAAAGATAATTAGCAGAAGGTAATTTTGTGTTTTCATAATTGACGTTTTTAGTTTTTCTATAAAGATGCTTTTCGAACCATATGGGTTGCTAAAAAAACGTAATTATGAACACTTTATTTCTATTTATTATGCTTTTTATTTTTCATTATTTCTTTAACCATCTTCCCAAACTGTTTATCACGTTTTCGTTTCTCTGCAACCGTTGATTCAAAATGAAACTTTTCACGTTCCATTTTCTGGTAGTTTTCATAGGTTGCTCTGTCAACTATATTGTTTTCAACAGCCTCTAACACAGCACAACCTCTTTCGTTAATATGCTTACAGTCAGAGTACTTACAATTATTGGCCAACTCAAGAATAACATCAAAGGTCTGAGCCAATCCTTCTCCTACATCAGTCATTCCTACTTCGCGCATGCCAGGGTTATCGATCAAAATTCCATCACTTTCAAGCACTACCAATTCGCGATGACTCGTTACGTGTTTTCCTTTTGAAGTGCTTAAACTTATCGAGCCGGTTTTCATTAAATCACCACCAGACAAGTTATTGGTTAAAGTAGATTTCCCAACTCCTGATGAACCCAACAAACAATAGGTTTTTCCTTTTTCAATGATGGATTTTAGTTTTTCATAACCATCAAGGCTTTGGTTGCTGATTGTTAAAATCGCGACATTTTTAATGCGACTTTCTATTTGCTTAATCAACTCTTGCAATTCATTTTCGCTCACTAAATCCACTTTGCTTAGCACAATAATTGGCTCAACCTTAGCGGTATAGCAAATGGTCAGGTAACGTTCGATCCGGTTCACATTAAAATCCCGATCAACAGCCTGAACAATAAATGCATAATCAATGTTTGTGGCAATAATTTGCTTCTCGCCAAATTTGCCAACTGATTGACGTTCAATAATCGTCTTTCGGGGAAAAATGGAGTGAATAAGCACCTTATTTTCATCGTATTCTGAAATAGCCACCCAATCTCCCACTGCAGGAAAATCAGCTCTGCTTTGAGCAGAAAAACGAAGGTTACCGATAATTTCAGCTTCAAACTCGTCTGTTTCAGTCTTCACAACATATCGTTCTTTGTGCTCCAACACAACCCTTCCAACACCAAAAGCACCTAATTGATTCTCTTTTCGATAATTTTCAAGAGTTGCATTATAGCCTAAATCTTCTAAGGTCATTTCACACAGATTTATTTAGTGAATATAACAAAGATGTAAAATTATCCTAAAACGTTGCTTAATCTATCATATCAGGCAAATTTGGGGCTGTATCAAAAGTCTAATTCAATGCAATTTCACTTTCATTTTAACAACAAAAGAGCGTATTTCAACAAGATTGAAAGCAGATTGATTGGATTGATGCAAGATTGAAAGAAAAATTTATGGCAAAACTAGTTTTGATACAGCCCCAA
>JBNKRJ010000121.1:0-93159 GCA_050296515.1 Bacteroidales bacterium
GGAAATGACTTGAAAATCAATTTGTTTACCCCGACCCTAAAGGGAGCAAATTGATTTTACTCGCAAGCTCGTGAGAAAGTTCTTCACACCCTTTAGGGTCAGGGTAAATGAAGAAAGTCAATTTGCGGTCGGTGTAAACTACCTCATAATCGTAAAATATTTTTTAGTTTAAGTTTCTTTGAATATTTATTTGAGGAAACTGGTAAACTATTTCTAATACTTTCTATAAACCGTTATTGTAAAATACTTAATGAAAATTAATAAGAAGAAGGCTGGTTAAACATCTACACAACTCTATTCGCTTAAGAAACTATTCATCATAATTATCTTATAATAAAGTAATTAACTTATTAATAGATGAAATATGGCAAAACGTATCATATTGAACTTAAATTGCATTCAAACCAATTGTTAACATTTCGTATTCTTAAAATTCTGACCTATCTAAATCAAGTTTTTTGAGTAACTTTAGGTTTTTAATATTTTTATGCAAAGAATTAAGAGGGAGTATTAAAAGGTAACTATTATGGGGACAATCAAACGGTTTTTAGGTTTATGCACACTGGTGTTTATTTATCATATTTCGTGGTCGCAACCTAATCAGGTAAACCCAAACGGATATAATAAATTCTATTATGGCGATGGCAGAATTTCCAGCGAGGGAATGATGCGCGATGGAAAACCTGATGGTTATTGGAAAACTTACTTTGTAAACGGGCAAATAAAATCAGAGGGAAACAGAAAGGATTTTTTGCTCGATAGTTTATGGCTTTTTTATGATGAACAAGGAAATATCACAAAAAAGATAAACTACTCAAAAGATAAGAAAAATGGCTACTACGAGGTTTTTAAATTAGTGAAGGATTCTGTTGAGCATAATGTTATGGTAACACAAGAACTTTACATAAATGATTTAAAGCAGGGTACGTCCTATTATTACTATGATAACGGGAAAGTTCATCTTCAAATAAATTATCAGGATAATAGGAAACATGGTGAAGGTATTGAATTTGATGAAAACGGCACCATTATTACCGAATTAAAATACCGAAACGATATAACCATTGCAAAAACACGCATAAACAGGTTTAATAAAGATGGAGAAAAGAACGGTACATGGAAATATTTTCATCCCAATGGAAAATTGCAGACCGAAGCGTATTACAAAAATGGAAAACTAAACGGTTATGTTAAAGAATATGATGAAAAGGGAAAACTTCTTTCATCAAAACGCTATATTGAGGGAGAGTTATTTGTTGAAAAAGAGACAATTGCGGAAAAAGCTGTCATTAAAAAAGAATATTTTGATAATGGAAAAGTAAAATCAAGCGGGGCTTTCATTAAGGATACTCCTGTTGGTGTTCATACAACCTATTCGAAATCGGGGAATGTGGTTGAAACAAAAAAATATGCTTCAACTGGTTGGGTGCTTTACAAAGGGATTATTGATAAAAAAGGAAAACGCCAGGGAGATTGGACCTATTTTTTTAAAAGTGGGAAAATTAAATCAACAGGTAAATATAAGAATGGCCGAAGGGTTGGCGAGTGGAAATTTTATTACGAAAATGGAAAAAATGAACAGTTGGGCCAATATGATAAACGAGGACTTGCAACAGGGCTTTGGATGTGGTACCACGATAATGGAAATGTTTTACGCGAAGAGGAATACGAAAGAGGTGTTGAAAACGGGCGCTCCATTGAATATGCACGAAATGGCAATATTGTAGTAAAAGGAAATTACGTAGAAGGTCTTAAAGAAGGTGAATGGTACTACGATGTAGGAGACGAAATTCAGGAAGGTTCATACAAAGCAGATTACAAAGATGGTCTCTGGAAGCATTATTATCCAGATAAAACACTAAAATTTGAGGGAACCTATGTTGATGGAGAAGAACAAGGTACGCATAGATATTATTATGCTAATGGCAAACTAAAAATGGAAGGTGAATTCTCTATGGGAAAAAGGCATAAAACATGGAAATTCTATAATGAAGATGGAGTTTTGCGTACTACCATTACCTATCGATTTGATGAAGAAGTACAGATTGATGGAACAAAATTAACTGATAGGAAAAAGTAAGATTTAACAGTTTTCATTTTTTTGAAGCTCATTGTTTGAAACGATGGGCTTTTTTGTTAGTAAAATGGATGAAATTGAGAGAATTTTGTAATATATTTAATCTAAACCGTTATTCTAAATTAATAGGTTATGATGTGTAGGTAATTCTGAAATTTTTACTTTTAATTTTGATAGAAATTCATGTTGAACCTAAAAAAAATTAGAAAAAATGCTAAAAATTAAAAATGATCTATTAAAAACCGTTATTCTATATTCTTTTCTTATTTTAATTTACATCATACCTTGTCAAGTTGCTGGGCAAGAAGAGTTTAATACAATAAAAATTAATAATGATCTGGAATTAATTCAGCTCAATGATTCCTTTTTTATTCATGTTAGCTGGACCAATTCCGAGAGATTTGGAAAGTTTTCTTCAAATGGTCTAGTACTTATAAAAAAAGGGAAAGCTTTAATAATAGACACTCCTGTGGAGGAATCTTTAACCATGGAATTGTATAATTACTTGCATGATTCAATGAAAGTTGAAGTTGAGAAATTTATTGCAGGCCATTATCATGATGATTGTATGGGTGGAATTAATGTGTTGTATGCTAACAATATTCATTCAATTGCACTTGATTTAACAAAACAAAAATGTATTGAGCACAACTTGCCGTTGCCCAAACAAATTTTTTCCAACAGTTTAACTTTTGATTTTTATGGTGAAACTGTAAAATGTATTTATGCCGGACCAGGACATACTATAGACAATATTTCTGTTTATTTTCCCAAAAGTAAAATTCTTTTTGGTGGGTGTATGCTAAAAAGTTTGAATTCAAAAGGACTTGGTAATACTGCTGATGCTGTTGTAAATGAATGGGATAAATCGGTTGAAAAGTTAATAAGTTTATGTGGAGATGCAAAAATTGTAATTCCGGGGCATGGTAATTTTGGAAATAATAGTCTACTAAGCCATACAGTGAAGTTAGTAAAGGAGAGCAGGGCAAAATAGGATGTATTTACGCAACTTAACCTAACCGTTTTTGTATAATTAAAAGTTTTGTTTAAAAACAACAAATCGGAAGAAAGTATTCTTGATCTGTTTAAGTGAGATATTTTGTATCTTGTCTCAGGTTTTTTTTAGAAAAAGCTGAGTAGAATTAATTTACTTCCTTTTTAGTTTCATTAAATAATTGAATTAGTAGTTAAGTAACCACTTATAGAGTAAAAGCGGCTGATTGAACTTACCTGAATGAGTGGATGAATGAACTGCTATAGGGATATAATATGGCCTTTATAATTAAAAAATAATTGAACTGAATTTGTATCTTTGATGTTAACTTGTTGATTCATAATTAATAATAAAAGAAAATAACTAATATAATTTAATACAAAAGAAGATTAATAAAAACGTATTGCATATATTTTTTTAGCAAAAAGACTTTGCATAATTAGACTATTTAGCAAAAACAAACCCTTATTAAATTAGTTACCGGGCAATCTATTGTAACATGAAGCAGCATTCAATATTAATAGTTGATGATATGCCAGAAAATCTAAACATAGTGATAGATTTTTTGAAAGATTCCGGATTAAATTTAAAAATATTCAAAGCTCCCAATGGAAAGATTGCTTGTGATATTGCTGAGAAAAAAATGCCTAATTTGATTATTACAGATTGGGACATGCCTGTTATGAATGGTATTGAGGCAATTAAGTGGCTAAAAAATAATGAAGTAACCAAAGATATACCTGTTATAGTAATGTCTGGTGCAATGATACAACCTGTTGATGTGAAAACAGCGTTGGAATTTGGAGCTGTAGATTATATTCGAAAACCTGTTGACAAAATTGAATTGATAGCCCGGGTGAATTCAATGCTTAATTTGTTTGAAAGCATCAATAAAATAAAATTGCTTTATGAAGAACTGAGAGCAACAAATGATCAATTGCATTTACAACAAGAAGAACTCAGGGCCTTACTTAATAAACTAAAAGAAACCCAATCGCAGTTAGTTCAATCGGAAAAAATGGCTTCGATGGGTGTGTTAATGGCAGGACTTACTCATGAAATAAATAATCCGTTAAATTATATAATGGGCGGAGAAACCGTATTGAAAATGTATATCAAAGAAAATCTAAATGATTATTTTGATGATATACTTCCCATGCTGGAAATGATTGAGACTGGTGTTGAAAGAACTTCAAATATTGTAAATAGTTTGAATGCTCTTAAGCAGGAAAATACCAAAGCCGACAAAATATGTGATTTGCACCTTATTATTAATAATAGTATGCAAAGATTTGAGAATCAGGTAAATGGCAGGATTAAAGTCATTAGAGATTTAGCTTCTACACCTTGTAAACTGATTGGCAACGAAAATGAATTGTTTCAAGTGTTTGTTCATGTTTTAACAAATGCTTTTCAGGCAATAAAAGAAAAAGGGATAATTACCATTAAAACCCTTGTTGAGAGAGATAGTATTGATATTAAAATTTCTGATACAGGTGTAGGAATAAAGAAAGAGGACATAAAAAAAGTAACAGATCCATTTTTCACAACTAAGCGACCTGGTAAAGGGACAGGTCTTGGTATGTCAATTTCATACAATATAATTAAAAAGCATCAGGGCAACATAGTGTATAATTCAATTGAAGGAGATGGAACAACTGTAACGATTTCGTTCCCGTTGTAAGACAATGAATGTAAAAATTATAAATATGTTTAGGAGATTAAAATACGGCTTAATATTTTATTTTATTGTATCCCTTGCCATTCACATGAGTTTATTTGCGCAGGATCAGTGCTTGCGTTTCGATAATATTTCGTTGAAAGAAGGTCTTTCTCAAATTTCTATAAATACTCTTGTGCAGGATAAATATGGCTTTCTGTGGTTTGGTACTCAAGATGGTCTGGATAGATTTGATGGATACGATTTTAAAATTTTTAAGCACGATCCTCTTGATTCTAACTCCATTTCAGACAGTTACATCAATACCCTGTTTGAAGATAGTGAGGAGAATCTATGGATAGGCACAGAATTAGGACTAAACAAATACGATTACAACAATGAAGTTTTTATTGATTATAAACACATAAAAGATAACCAAAACAGCCTTGATAATAATTTTATAAGTGTTATTTATGAAGCGCCTTCGAAACCAGGTGTTTTATGGATTGGTACTAAACATGGATTAAATAGGTTCGATACAAAAAATGAAATATTCACCAGAATTAGTCTGCCCAATTCAAATATTCTAAATCAAAGAAACTATATTTTAAACACAATTTATGAAGCACCATCAGAGCCTGGTATTTTATGGATTGGTACTCCTGTAGGGCTGTTAAGATATGATATTGAAAAGAAAGATTTTACAACATTTTTAAAAAGTAAAACCGAAAACAGCTTGAGTGATAACTTTGTAAATGTTGTTTTTGAAGATAAATCTGCCAATTTATGGATAGGCACAACGAAAGGCTTAAATATTTATGACAGAAAAAGTCAACAATTTCTGACATATTATGCAGATCCAAATAACAAACATAGTTTAGCAAATAGTAATGTTAGCGCTATTTATCAAGACAGTCATGATAATCTTTGGTTTGGCACTTGGGGAAATGGTATAAGCTTGTTTAATAAAGAAAGGAAAACCTTTACTAGTTGGGCAAACGAGCCAGGAAACAGACAAAGCTTAACAAGTAACTTTATTACACAAATTTATGAAGATAACTCAGGAATTCTTTGGTTTGGGACTCAGAATGCCGGGGCTAATAAAATGAATCCTAATATAAAAAAAGTACGTCATTACTATCACAATCCAAACAATCCAAACAGCCTGGCTCATAATTTAGTGCATTCAATTATGGTTGATAATCAGGGAATTTTATGGATTGGAACCATTAACGGGGTTACTTCTATCGATGAAAAAATAGGGAAATATACACATTTCCAGCACGACCCTGCAAATCCTAACTCTTTAAGTGATAATCAGATAAGATATGTACTCCAGGCAAGAGATGGAATTTATTGGATTGGAACAAAATTCGGAGGTTTAAATAAATTTGATCCAATAAAAAAAACGTTCAGACATTTTAAACCAGATCCGCAAAATCCAAATAGTATAAAAAGTATTTATGTAAGAACTATTTATGAAGATGAAAAAGGGATACTGTGGCTGGGAACAATCAATGGAGGTTTAAGCAGATTTAATCCCAAAACAGAACAATTCAAAAATTACACGCATAATCCAGATAATTCAAATAGTATTAATGATGACAGAGTTTATTCAATCATTAAAGGAGAAAAAAATGTACTTTGGCTTGGTACTGGGAATGGAATAGCCAGGTTTGATACTGAAAAAGAATTATTTACGCGTTATCTGGCTGAACCCGGGAATCCTCAAGGTTTAAGTTATCACCTGATTATGTCGGTTTTTAAAGATCATTTGGGAATAATTTGGGTGGCAACTTATGGAGGCGGATTGAACAGATTAGATCCAAAGACAGGTATTTTTACTCATTATACAGAAAAGGATGGTTTGCCAAACAATGTTATTTACGGGATTATTGAAGATGATCAATACAAACTCTGGCTAAGCACGAATCAGGGAATTTCTGTTTTTAATCCGAAAACTAAGGAGTTTAAGAATTACAGTGTTGAAGATGGTTTGCAGGATAATGAATTTAATTCAGGTGCTTATTTTAAGGATAAATCAGGGAACATCTATTTTGGCGGAATGGAAGGTGTAAACCGTATAAAGCCTGATAATATTCCTGATAATCAGTTTATTCCTCCAATAGTTATTCATGATTTTCAATTATTTAACAATTCAGTTTCTCCATTCAAAAAAGAAGGCGAAAACAAAGTGCTTTCGAAGTCCATATTAGAAACCAATATTATAAAACTCTCCTATAAAGAAAATAGTTTTTCCTTTCTTTTTGCGGCCTTAGACTATTCTTTTCCTGACAAGAATGAATATATGTATATTCTTGAGAATTTTGATAAAGACTGGACGAAGGTAACCAACAGAAGATTTGTGACTTATACATCTTTACCTGCTGGAGAATATACCTTTAGAGTCAAGGGCTCAAATAGTGATGGAATTTGGAATGAAAAGGGGAGATCCATTAAATTAATAATCGAGCCTCCTTTATGGGAAACCTGGTGGTTTAGGCTAGGAGTGATAATTTTTATAGTAAGTAGCCTTGTTAGTTTTTATATAATCAGAACAAGAAAAATAAAACGAATAAACAGAGAACTAGAAACCACAGTACAAGACAGAACTCGAGAAATTCAGGAAAAAAATTATGAGATATCTGCACAGAACGAAGAACTAAAAAAATCAAAAGACGAAATAGAAATAGCAAATAAGAAGCTTAAAGAGCTAAATCTATTTAAGGAGGAAATGGCAGGCATGATTGTTCATGATTTAAAGAATCCGTTGAATTTAATAATTGGTTTGGCAGAAAACGAATCTGTTAAGCAATCAGGCAAGCAAATGCTAAATATGGTAATGAATATACTTGATGTACAGAAATATGAACAGACAGAAATAAAGCTACAAAAGGCAAATATTCAGATAAACTTAATATCAAAATCAGCACTTGAGCAAGTCTATTTACTTTATGAGCAAAAAAACATAAAAGTTGAAAACCTTATTAATGAGAATAGTGTTGTTGTTGATACCAATATAATTGAAAGAGTTTTTGTAAATATTTTAACCAATGCAATAAAGTATACTCCTATTAACGGGAAAATTATTCTTGAATCTGAAAAACCTGACGCCGAACATATGCTAATCAGAATTACGGATAATGGACCGGGAATACCTAAAGACAAACTTGAAAAGATTTTTTTGAAGTTTGAACAAGTGGTAGCCAAAGAATCAGGAATAGCTCGTTCTACAGGCATGGGCTTAACATTTTGCAAAATGGTAATAGAGGCTCATGGAGGAAGAATTGGTGTAGAAAGCGAATTAGAAAAAGGCACTTCATTTTGGTTTACGTTACCTGCCGGACAAGAAACTAACAAAACGAATCATACAAAAACTAAACAGGTAGAGGAAACATCACTTAAATTGGCAAAAACGGACAAAGAAGTTCTAAGACAATATGCTTTAAAGTTACAAAATTTAGAAGTCTATGAATTATCTGATATTGAAAAGGTTATCAACCTGATTGATATCAGCAAATCTCAAAATTTGGGAAGGTGGAAAAAAGAAATGGATAATGCCTTACATACAATGAACCAGGAAAAGTACTTGGAGCTTATAAAATTAATCGAAGAGTAGTTTATTTTTAAAAGTCAACAGATGAAGCAGCACAAAATTTTGGTTATTGACGATCAGCCCGACAATCTTAAAATAATTGTTGACTATTTAAAAGACTCTGGTACAGACTATACAATTTTGAAGGCACCTAATGGCAAAATTGCCTGCAAAATTGCTGAGAAAAAAATGCCCGATTTAATTATAACAGATTGGGAAATGCCAGAAATGAATGGAATTGAAACGATAAACTATCTAAAAGGAAATGAGAAAACAAAGGATATTCCAATCATTATGGCATCAGGAGTAATGACACTCTCAAAAAATTTAAAAATGGCATTAGAGGCAGGTGCTGTTGATTACATAAAGAAACCAATTGACAAAACAGAATTAATTGCCAGGGTGCATTCAATGTTAAAGCTGGCTGATAGTTATAAAGAAATTAAGCTTTTGAATGCCACTAAGGATAAATTTTTTTCAATTATATCTCACGATTTAAGAAGTCCTTTTCATGCAATAATGGGGATTTCAGGAATATTAGTTAAAAAATTTGGCAGGGATGATTTAAAGGAGCATAAAAGACTACTTGATGTATTAAATGATGAAATTAAAAACACCTATCAGTTAGTGGAAAATTTGCTTTTATGGTCTACAACCCAAAGAGAATTAATACAATTGCTTCCTAAAAAGGAAAATCTGTATCTGTTTATTAGTGAATCTCTTACGCTTTTACGACCGCTGGCAATGAATAAATCCATCATTTTAACAAATAAAGCTCCAGCAGATTTTGAAGTATTTGCTGATGGTCAGATGTTAGCAGTAGTTTTGCGAAATTTAATATCCAATGCTATAAAGTTTACACCTAATGGAGGAGAAGTATCAATATCTGCCTGTGTTAAAACCAGTGAAGATAGAAAGAACTATGCTGAAGTAAGGATAAAGGATAGTGGAATAGGAATTCAACCAGAAATTCAATCGAAAATATTCACAATTGACGGTAATATATCAACAAAAGGAACTGATAATGAGGTTGGTACAGGTTTAGGTTTAATCCTTTGCAAAGAGTTTATTGAAAAGCATAATGGAGAAATTGGTGTAGAAAGTGAAGTGGGGAAGGGAGCAACTTTCTGGTTTACTATTCCTTTAAATAATTAGTTTAAAGGGTTTTACAAATAATATCATTCCAGTAAGCACAAAAAAGCTATAATCCTAATGAAATTTGGAGTATAGGCAAAATTCATTTTTCAAGAATTTTATACTTTCGAAAAAAAAACTTAAAAATGAACAAACTTGGTATTCTAAAAAATAAAGATGTAGCATTCGTTGTTATCGATATTCAGGAAAGACTTATCCCTGTGATAGACAACGTTGATGAAGTGATCAAAAACACAAATATTTTAATCAAAGGTGCTGAAGTTTTGGGTGTTCCTTTATTGGTTACCGAGCAATATCCCAAAGGCCTTGGAACTACTCATAGTAGTGTAGAGCTTCCTGTTGGACAAAAAATAATTGAAAAATCAAGTTTTAGCTGTTTTGGCGAAGAGAATTTTGTAAAAACAATTAAGGATTTAGGTATTAAATCAGTTGTGATTTGTGGTATTGAAGCCCACGTTTGTGTTACCCAAACAGTTTTAGACGCATTAAATCATAATCTTGATGTGTATGTGGTTGCAGATGCAATTTCATCAAGAAAAGCTGTAAACAGGCAAATTGGTATTGAACGTATGAGGCAATCAGGGGCATTTATTGTTAATACCGAAATGATATTGTTTCAGTTGCTGAAAGTTTCTGGAGGAGATGCTTTTAAAGCAATTAGTAAGCTTGTTAAATAGTTGCTAATCAGTCAGTTTTATTTTGTTGCAATAGAATTTATTTTATATAAATACTGGTATACTCATGGAAAAAAGACTCAAAGTATACCAGTATTTTAGTTTTCTAAAAATCCAAATCCAGTCCAATTCTTAATTGCGGACTAAATTTGTCTTCCTGCCTGTAGCGGCCTACAAAATCAATCCTAAACATGTTGAAAATGTTTTCAAAACCAAAAAATAATTCTGTGTAGTCTTTGTTCTCTTCTGTATATAAAAAGTTTAAGCCAACCAGCGTTTGAAATTTTAGTTTTCTTATCAAAGGCAACTTATTTACAACCCAACCATCAAAATGATGTTCATAGTGAGCTTCAAAGAAAGGTTTTTTAGTAGAGTATTTGTAATACTCAAGAGAGTTGAATGAGCTTAAACTTTCATCTCGCATAAAAATGGTCTGGTTGCCATTAAAATGCTTGTAATCAATAAAATTCATTGAATCAGTATTAAAAAAGCTTCCAACCAGGAGTTTATAATGTGAATTACCAAAGTTTTTAAAGTCAATCTTATCCTTTATTTCAAAATCAGCATAGTCATACCTAATTGCGCTGCCTAATACATTAACACCTGTTTTATATCCAAATCTTAAAACTGGCATTTTTGAAGGATAATAAAGGCGCAAATCCGGATAAGTTGCATAATTTCGTTTAAAGTAGAAATAGACATCAAGACTCATGGTAAAAGCATTATGTGCTTCAAAGGCAGGAGCATCATTATCAGGAACCAAAGGGTTATTCGAAGTATATTCTTTTTCATCTTTGCTAACAAAAGCAAAATCGGTAGTGTTTACAAGCGGTTTGCGGTGTTCATAGCCAAATCCGGCCTTAACTCTAAAAGAAGTATTTAAATCAGCACTATAATCAAGGTTTAGATAAGTTTTTTCATATAATTTAGCATAATTATCGAGGTAATACAGACTATAAATGGAGTTTAACAATGGATTTACCATATCTGGATGATATTGACTTGCCATAATCCCTCCGGCAAAACCAAGTTTCTGATAATGAGTAAATTCAAAGTTATAGTACCCTTTAACTTCACCATAAAGTACATTGTTATTCAAGCTGTATCGTAATTGCGAAGAGGCCGTCCATTTTGTAAACCAGGGTATCGAAAGACTATCTGTATATTTTATCATGTAAGGTTTAAAATTCAGGCTCCAGCCTTCAACCGTATTAAAATCAACCATAGATAAAATACTGTTAAAACCCCAGTTCTTATTTGTAAAGTGGTTTCTATAATCGTACCCCAACAGTGCAATTTTACCAAAAGTTACCTTGTTACGTTTAGCATTCACCGAATCCTGGTAAGCTTTTGATTCTTTTACAACCAGGATACTATCACTTTTGTGATATTTCTTTTCTTCTTCCAGGGTTAATAAGGCTGGGCGTGTATCTTCCCAAAAAACAGAATCTTTTTTGTTTGCCCCTTTTTCAACCCTGAATACTTCTCTCATAAAGAAGTCTTTAGGGAATTTTCGGTTGATCTTATAGTTGCCAAAAAATCCAACATTTTTACTGGTTACGCCGAATTTAAATATTTTAATATGGTCAGTAATTTCCATTGAAAGAGGCATGTAAATACTATCTTTTACCTGTACATGGCTTTGTTTAATGTTTACACTGTCAACAAACTCAATTTGCGATTCTTTTCCTATTGTAAGGTTTAAGCTATTGATGTTCCAAATTCCATCATTTATGTAAATAAAACCTTTGAAAACAGGATCTGATTTTCTTCTGGGAATCACTTGTATTTTGTGTACAAGCCTGTCTTGTTCTTTATACGATTCGACCAACCTATATTTATAGTAAAAGTTTGCAGATGAGGAAATTGGAGAAATAAACTCTCTCTCGGAATACCAGGGGAAGTCAATTGTATTCTTATAAAAACTCATTAATACATCACTAGCCCTGTTCCAGCTGTATCCGCGCTGTATTCCTGCGCTTTTTGATGCAAACATTTCTTCCTTATAGTCGTTTGGGGCTTTGTAGTGATACCTGGCAACAGATTCCGACAAATAAACAAGGCCAATATCTGAGGAATCAGGAGCCTGATCTTTTAAAAACTTAGGAATTTTCTTAGGAATTTCGTTTAACCTGGCTGCTCCTTTCATGTAAATATCAGCAGTGTATGATTTTACCTGGTTTAGATAATATTTCCGTTTTTTCTGTGCATTTTTAATGATTCCATAAGCAGGATCCTTTCCGTCAGAGGTAACAATGACTTGTGAAATGTACTGGTCTTCGTTTTCCATCACAACCTTCAAATCCGAAGTATTCATATTCATGTTAATGCTGATCACTTGGGTCGAAAAACCAATAGCCTGAAAAACAACTTCGTGGGGCTGCCCTTCGCGTAATTCGAGTAAAAACTCACCATCGTAATTGCTTGATGTCCCGTGAGTTGTACCTTTTAAGTAAACATTTGCAAACTGAACAGGACTACCATCTTTATCAACAATTTTACCTTTCAGTTCTATATAATTTTCTTTAATTCCAAGACTTTTCATAATGAATGCCATCACAAAGGCTTCTTCTTTTAGACTGGCAAATCTGCCAGGAGCCCTGCCATGACCTCCATCCATATTCGTTTTAAACAAAAGTTCGGAGCTGTCTTTTTTCAGATCTCTTAACTTTGCCACCCACTTTGCAGGCGACCACACTGGTACACGAGAATCATTATATCCACTGGTAACCAGTATATTAGGATAATATTTTGCCTTGGTATTTTGATAGGGGCACCAGGCTTTAATCGAATCGTATTCAATTTTGTTAAAAGGGTTACCAATTTCATCAAAGTGCCCGATGATATTTGGCCAGAGTGTATCCTGCATCTGGTTAAGTACATCCACAAAAGGCACCTGGGCAATGGCTGCGCCAAAAATATCCGGACGCATGGTTACCACACTTCCAACAAGCATTCCGCCAGCTGATCCTCCACGAACAGCTATTTTTCCTTTGCTGGTATAATTATTAGCAGCCAAGTATTCGCAACAGGCAATAATATCCGTATATGTATTCTTTTTCGTTAAAAGCTTTCCGCCTTCATGCCATTGCTTACCTAAAATTGATTCTCCCCTTGGGTGTGCAAGCACGAATATAAACCCTCTATCAAGAATAGCTTTTAAATTATAATTAAATGATGGATCCTCAATTGTTCCATAACATGCATAGGCATACATGTAGACTGGTGTTTGGGCATTTATGTCTAAATCCTTTTTATAAACAATATCCATTGGAACCTTTTTTCCATCTTTTGTCGGAGCCCAAAGTCTTTTGGTTAAATAGTTTCCTGGATTTATATCGTATTTTTGTTCAAAAGTGTCAATATAAACCGAATCTGAATGACTTTTTAAATATCGTGTAAACTTTTTTTCGGGTTGCATAAACGATGAATAATAATACCTGAAATAACAGGTATCATACTCAAAGCTTTTGTCTATTCCCAATGTGTAAACATTTAGTTTAGGTTTAATTATATTGCTTTCACCGGTTTTTCTGTCAATTATTCTTATTTGTGATTCTCCGTTAACTCTTTCCGAACAGATATAATGATTGCGTTTTACAATCACAAAACCCAGATTAAAACTATCCCTTGCAGGAATTATATTTTTCCAAAAATCCTTGTTTGTTGGTTTTGTTGGTGCTTTCATAAAACAACCATTTGGTGCCTTCCAATTTGTATGAATGTAAAAGCAATCTTCTTCTTTGTAATTTATCAATCGATATTGAATACCTTTTTCGATGGGTTCAAATCTTTCAAAAAGGCCATATGGATTTTTTTCATGTAGAAATAGACTTTCATTTTCAGAAAAACTTCCACGATCAAGAATTAGATATTCACCTGTCTTTGAAAGGGTTATATCAAAAGAATTGTTCATCTCCCTATAGATCAGTGTATCATTTTTCACTGCATCACCAAGCGTGTGACGATAAATCGAATTTATTTTTTTTGTTTTTTTGTTTTCAAGAACATAATAAAATGTTTTGTTATTTCCGGTCCATTGAAAATCCGCAACATTTTCGATTTGATCAGGGTAAATTTCACCTGTTTCGAGGTTTTTTATTTGAAGATAGGCTGCATCGCCTCCCTTTGTATTTAATCCAAAAGCCAACAGTTTATGATTTGGCGAAACCTGGCTAAATTGTAACTGAGCAAAAAGATATTCTTCCGAAATTTTATTTACATCCAGGTATACCTCCTCTTTGGCAGTTAAAGAATCCTTTTTTCTGCAAAAAAGAGGAAATTCCTTATCTTTTTCATATCTGGTATAGTAATAAAAACTATCTCTTTTATCGGGTTCTGTTATAAATTCATCCTGAATATTTTTTCTATATTCCTGATATATTTTCTTTTGCAAAAGCTCCGAACTTTTCATCATTCTGTTTGCATATGCATTTTCTGCGTATAAATAGTTGACAAAATCCTCATCGTATTTATTATGCATCCATGCGTAATAATCGATGGTAGTATCACCATGCAAAACATTAACTTGTTTAATTTTTTTCGCAATTGGAGCTTCATAAAGTTCCTGAGCGTTAGAAATAAAAGGAGAGACTGTAAGCATAAGGCCTACTAGAAATTTTAGTTTAATGTTCATTTAATTGTTTTTAATAGGTTTAGAGATAATATTATAACTAAAACAAGTCAAATACGCATCCTTTAACCGTTAATTTTATGATTTTTGTTATAATCAGTTTAATGCACAGAACCGTAAAAAGGTTGCATATGTAAAAAAATATTAGATTTATCTGGAATTGGTGTATTGCAACGATTTTTCTCTATTATACGTCTTGTTTATAAAAAACAATAAAACACTGATTCTATTCTTAATTTGTTAAATTTGTATTTATTACTTATGGCTTATGAGGTATTATCGGACTATACTCGTTTTTCTTTCTATATTTTTCTTTTTTACTGTTGAAAATGGAAAGGCATCAGAGAAAAATGATTATTGGTTTTATAATTACGGTTATCACACACCTTTAAAAGATACATGTGTTTTAGCTGGGCTGACATTCAAGATAATAGACTATAAATCAGGACGAAATCTGCATGCAACTATAAAAAATGGAGAAATTGAGATAATTAGTGAAGGAGTGCAATTTTTTAAGTATCGGGTAATATATTACGTTTTTTCCTCGTTGGATGATTCAAGAATCCCGGTTGTAAGAATATTCCATGGTGGAGTTGAATACAGGGTTTTAAAAACTCTTAAGGAATCAAGAGTGGGAGGGCAGTATATTTTTGAAGATATTATTGTTGTAGATCCTTCCGGAATTAAGTTAGATAATGAAGTTCGTTCCATCTTAATTGAAAGGATAAAATAGGCACCATTCCCAAATTTGTAAATCTAAAATTTCTCAAACCTCGTGTTAGAAAAAGACTTTTCCTCTGAATTTAATTTTATTACAGCTCGAAGCAGCGGACCTGGTGGACAGAACGTGAACAAGGTGAATTCAAAAGTAACTTTGTGCTTCAATGTGATTGATTCTGAGTTACTTACCGATAATGAAAAAGCACTCATAAATGAAAAACTTTCCAATAAAATCAATTCTGAAGGGATTTTACTAATTACCTCGCAAGCAGAACGAACCCAACTTGCAAATAAAGAGCGCTGCATTCAAAAATTTCATGAATTAATTACTAAGGCTTTAATTGTACCAAAGAAAAGGAGAAAGACAAAACCTTCTAAATCAGCAATTGAGAAAAGACTGGAGGATAAAAAGAAACAATCAGAAAAAAAACTAAGTCGAAAAAAGCCAGATTAAACATTCCTTTCATGTTCTCAACTCTTGATATTTAGTTGTAAATTTAGGTTAAACTAACTAAATAATAGTATTATGAAAAAAAGTATTCTTTTCATCTTAATCCTCTCTTTTACCTTTGTAACTATTTCTGCTCAGAAAGTCTATGTTGTTGATAGCAAGTACGATGCTGATGTGAAAGTATTTGTTGTTGACAGTAAATACGATGCTGACCTGGTTGTTTTTAAGGTTGATTCGAAATATGATGTTGATATAAAGGGGCTGTGGTTTTTTGTTGATAGCAAATACGATGCTGACAAAAAAATCTATTTTGTTGATAGTAAGTATGATGCGGACTTGAAAATTTACTATGCTTCAAGTAAATATGATGCAGAATGGCGGGATGAGAATAAAAGGCATTTGATGGAGTGATTGCAATAAAAAAAGAGCTGATTATCAGCTCTTTTTTTATTTTTGAGTTAAATATAAATTTAATTTTCAAGAGTTATTTTAACCATTATAACTCTACAAGATAGAAAGTTCCTTTATCAATCTTGCAACACGAAGGCTTCTTTCAACTACTTTTTCATAAGTTTTATTGCCTTTAATATTAAGTACAACACCATTTTCATCTGTTACTTCAATTGAATTTTTTGCAGTTGAGCCAGAAAGATCATAAGTATCTAAAATCAAGTCTCCTTTAATTTTTATATTCACATTGATTGATCCTGTTTGACCACCTGATGACCCAGAAGCATTCACAATCATATCCATATCCATATCTTGTTCAATTACTCCAACATTTTCAAGTAAATAAATTACACTTGTGATTTTCAAATTCATATCCATTTTACCAGTCACTTCTTCATCGCTCAATGGTATACTAATACTTGCTTCTGATCTTTGATCGAGCCTGATTGGAGATACATTTCCGCTTTTCCATGTAATATCTTCAGTACCTATTACATACATTTTGCAACTAATTGAAGCTTCTATTTCCTCTCCAGAAAGATTAAAATCATTATCAGTTAGCATTGAATTTAAATCAATAGAAGGCTGTGTTTCCCAACTTTCACCAACGATTAAAGGCTTTTTTATAAACATTGGATTTTTTACTTCAATGGTATCACCCATTTCCGAAGTAAAGGCTTTAAAATATACTCCATCATCTTTCTTTTCGAAATATCTATAAGCATATGATGTAGGTGCGAAATCTTTAACAGGGTAAAGCATGTAGTTTCCACTTTCAAGAGCTATTGATGTAAGTGGTTCAACTAAAATTGAACTATAAACGGATTCGGTCTCATCGACTGGTTGAGTTTGGTTTTGTCCGCCTCCAGAATATTTTATTTCTCCAGTTGCATGTTCTTCACCAATATAATACCATGAATAACCTTCTTCCAGCGGAAAATAGTCTCCATTATATTCTGTTCCCTTTTCTTCAGTTAACGGTGCACTATAATCATCAACAAATGATGGGGAATCATCCTTTTTGCAGCTAGCGATACTAATTAAGATCACTAGAAATGGTACTAATAAGCTAATTTTTTTCATAATTTTAATTTTGAGTTGTCAGTAATAAAATCTATTTATGTTAATTAAACGAAATTTAGAATCTTATATTTTGATGTGCCGAGACCAATAATAAACTGAAATGATATTAGAAAGTTAAGATTTTCCTGGCAATATTTGAAGATTCAATTACCTTTTTTGCAGCTTTTTCAAGCAATGGATTGCCTTTTATATTTACAATATTACCTTCAGTATCAGTTGCCTTAATCAAACTTTCAGTATTTGTTCCTGAAAAATCATAGTTTTCTATCATTGCATTTGATTTTGTATCAAAATTCATTTTCATTGATACGTTTTCATCATCCATTGTGGCTGTTACCGTGGCATTGTTTTCTATTTCTAAATCCTGTTTCACAAGCCCTACATCCTCCAGCAAATACAACTTATTTGTAAATTTGATGTTGATGGTAATTTCTCCACTTGCATCTTTTTCGGTTATAGTGGCTTTAAAGTTTGCTTCAGCAACTTCATCTAATCTGATAGGTTCAATTTCTCCATCTTCTAAGTAGATTGTCTCTTTTCCAATTACATATACCTTGCATTTTGCCGAGCCCTCTAATTTACCGGTTGTTATATCCATATTCTGGGTTGTCTCCGCTGTATCAAGCTTAATTGACGGCTTTTTTTCCCAGCTATCACCAACTATTAATGGTTTTTTTATTAAGATCGAATTTTTTACCTCTATATAATTGTCCTCAGAAATTTTAAGTGCTCTTAGATATACTCCATCACTGGCTTTTTCGTAGTATTGTTTAATAGGGCTTAATAAAGGACCAAGTGGGTACACATTATAGTTAATTCCTGATAGGTTTACCGTCTCTTTTGGCCCGCATATTAAAGAGTTATTCATTTCCATTTCCAGTGCATCGCTAGAAATGGTATCTCCATAACTGCCACCTGAAATATTCATATCAATGTAGAATCCTTGTAATCCAGTGTAGTCCCAGGTAAATCCTTCACCTAATGGGAAATAATCACCTGAATGTTTGGTCCCTTTTTCTTCAGTCAAAGGGACATTATAGTCATCAACAAAGGATGGCGAATCATCTTTTCTACAGCTGTTAAACAAAATAATAGACACAAAGGAAAGTGCTATGAAGGTAATTTTTCTCATAATTTTGATTTAGAGTCGTTCTTTTCGAACTACGAAATTAGATAAAATATAGACATTAACGTTATTTTTTTATAGCTTTCAATGAACGTGTGATAAATGAATGGAATTTTATTACGGGAAGATCTCTTTAAAAAGTAAAGAAGAGTGAAATAATAGATTAAAGAAACAACCTTTGATTTCGAAAAGATATTCACATCTTTCCAAATCCATTTCAACCATTTATTTATCGGTTTCAACAAAATTTGATTGACTTACCTCTTAATTCCGCTCAATTTTGAACCAGAATTAAACGATAAAACTTTAAACAAACTAAAAATTATTACTGAAATGATAAGATACTTTCTATTTCTGTTTCTCTTGTTAATAATGATAAATGTTCCGGCGCAGACAACTGTACTTGATTCATATGTAAAAGAAGGAATAGAAAACAATCTTGCTCTGAAACAGCAAAACCTGGATTACAAACAAAGCCTTTATGCTATTGATGAAGCCAGAAGCTATTTTTTCCCACAGGTTTCTATTAATGCAAGGGCTACTTTTGCAATTGGAGGAAGAACCATTGATTTTCCCATTGGAGATTTAATGAACCCAGTTTATTCTACGCTAAATACACTAACAGCATCAAACAATTTTCCACAGGTAGAAAATGAACAAATCCAATTTATGCGACCATTTGAGCAGGAAACAAAAATATCGTTGGTGCAACCGGTTTTTAATCCAACCATTTATTACAATACAAGAATTCAAAAAGAACTTGCCAATTCAAAATCCATAAACAAAACAATTTACCAGCGTAACCTAATTGCCGAAATTAAAACAGCTTATTTCAATTACTTAAAAGCGAATAAAGTAGTTGAGTTAATTGATGAAACTCGAAAATTAGTGTTGGAGAACATAAGAGTAAATGAAAGTCTTTTTGAAAATGATAAAGTGACCATTGACAATATTTATCGTTCAAAAGCAGAATTAAGCAAATTGGATCAGCAAATGGCTGTTGCCGAAAAAAATGCTGATATCAGCAGAAAGTATTTTAACTTTTTGTTAAACAAAGATTTAGGTGAAAAAATAATTATTGACGAAACACTTGGGGAGAATTTGCCAACAATCCAGGGAAAATCTTCATCAAGCGATCTGGCATCGGGTAGGAGCGAGTTAAAAATGGTCGACTCCTACGCGAGTGCCAACAAATTGAGCCAAAAAATGTATGGTTCAGATTACTTGCCAACAGTTTTGTTAGCAGCTGATTACGGTTTTCAGGGAGAAGAATATCGATTTACTGATGAAGATGATTTTGCAACACTGTCTCTGGTTTTAAAATGGGATTTGTTTACAGGGAAGAAACGAAAAGCAAAAATTCAGCAATCAAAAATTCAGGGGGAATCACTAAAAATAAGACAGGAAGAACTTAGCAGTCAGCTTGAATTGCAGATTAATGCAGCTTATTTAGATTTACTTGCCTCTGAAAAAGCGATTTTAGCAGCAAAAGAACAACAAACCAGTGCTGAACAAACTTTTCATTTAATCAATAAAAAATACAAACAAGGACAGGCTAATTTACTTCAATACCTCGATGCACAAACAACTTTTACCAATGCTAAGGAAAATTATTGGCTTGTGGTGTATGATTTTTATATAAAAATGGCTGAATATCAAAAACAAACAGAAGAAAACTTAAACGAATAAAAACTAGCTGATGAAAAAGATATTAATTATAAACGGACATCCTTACGAAGAGAGTTATTGCAACGAAATAGCCAGGCGATATAAAACAGGAGCAGATGGTGCAGGAGCAAATTGCGAAGTGCTGAATCTCTACGACCTTGAATTTAGTCTGAACCTGAAATACGGATACCATAGGCGAACAGAGTTGGAGATAGATTTGGTCAAAGCCCAGGAAATGATTAAAAATGCAGAACACCTTGTTTTTGTATATCCCACCTGGTGGGGATTACCACCTGCTTTGTTAAAAGGTTTTATTGACAGGGTATTTTTGCCCGACTTTGCTTTTTCTTACCAGAAAGATTCAATTTTCTGGAATAAATTATTGAAAGGAAAATCTGCAAGAATTATTACTACTATGGATACCCCAAAATGGTATTATTCATTGATTTATGGTAAACCCGGACACAACGCAATGAAGAAAAACCTGCTTCACTTTTGCGGGGTTAATCCCGTAAAAGTAACTGCGTTTACACCTATAAAAAGGTCAAGCCCTGAAAAGCGAGAAGACTGGTTAAATAAAGTTGAACAACTCGGAATGAATATGAATTAATAATTGACAAACTCAAACACCGAATAAAATGAAAACATTAACAAAACTAACACTCCTATTGCCAATCATTATTTTAGCTGCGTGTTCAGAAAAAAAAGTGGCAGTGGAAAGCGATGATGCCCTACAAGTAGCTACAGCATATGTTTATGAAAAACAGATAGTTGAGCCAATACATTCTGTTGGGAAAGTATATTCAAAGGCTGAGGCAAAGCTGGCTTTTAAAACAGGAGGAATTATTAAAAATATCCTGGTAGATGAAGGTCAGGTTGTTCGCAAAGGACAGGTTTTAGCTGTTCTAAATCTTAGTGAAATAGAAGCCACTAAAAACCAAGCTTTATTAGCATACGAAAAGGCAGAAAGAGACTACAAAAGAGCTCAAAACTTATACACAGACAGTGTGGCAACTCTGGAGCAGCTCGAAAATGCAAAAACCCAGCTTGAATATGCAAAATCAACATTGGAAATTGCCAACTTCAACATGGAATATTCAAGAATTGTGGCCCCTGAAAATGGAAAAATTTTGAAAAGATTAGCAGAACGTAACGAGCTGATTGGTTCAGGTTTTCCTGTTTTTATTTTCGGGTCAAGTACTGATGATTGGGTAGTAAGGGCAAATATATCTGAAGCTCAAATATTTAGCTTAACAGCTAACGACAAAGCAAAAGTGAAACTGGATGCTTACCCGAATAAAGAAATTGAAGCAGACCTGACCGAAATAGGAACTTTTGCCGATCCTTACACCGGAACCTATGAAATAGAGCTAACAATCAGAAATAAAGAGATAAAACTGGCATCGGGTTTATTTGCAAGATTTGATATACTTCCTTCAAAAACCGAACTTTACGATGTAATTCCGGTAAATTCTCTGGTTGAGGCTAACGAGCGGGAAGGTTTTGTGTATAAAGTTAGTGGCGATAATGTTGTAGAACGTGAAAAAGTGAATATAATTGACATTCATGATGAGGTAATGTACGTTCAGTCTGAGTTAGTGAAGGGTGATCAGGTTATTACCGAAGGTTCTGGTTATATAAACAGCAACTCAAAAATCAAGATTGTCAATCAATCCAATCAATTGGTTTCCAGATAAATATTGTTATGATTGAAAAGCTCTGCCTTTTTTCGATACTCTTGTTTTTTATTCTTGCTTTTGCAATTAGGAATATAAAAACAGCCTTAAATACCAGACTTTCAATAAAAGGAAAGTCAGTCAAAGTAAACCTTAGCGTTTTATTATCAAGCATTATCTATGTAACAATAATTTTAAGATTGTTTTATTTGTCAGGGCAAAGCCTTCTTGAAATTGAAACAATTAAAAATGAGTCAGTTAAGTATGTAGGTTTTACTTTGGTTACAATAGGTTTTATAATTGGAATTTTGGCATTAATTGCAATGAAAAATTCATGGAGAGTTGGAATAAGGTACGAGCAAAAAACAGATTTGGTTACTAGTGGGATTTATAGGCTCAGCAGAAATCCTTATTTTCTATCATACAATGTTTTAATGTTTGGGTTTTTAATGATATTTCCTTCTATTTTATTACTTATTCCCTATGTTCTTTTGGTTTCTCTGTTTCATAAAATGATTCTTGAAGAAGAAAGCTACCTTGAAAATATGCATGGAAAAGAATATTTAAATTATAAAAGAAAGGTAAAGCGATACATTACAATAAATTTCAGATAATGATTACAGATTCAATTATCCAATTTATTCAATATAAGAAAGTACTAATTTTTAAATTCTAAGTTCACAAGCAAAACTACGTAGCGATAATTCTTAATAGTAAGGTTGCTTATGCAGTCTTTTTGGAAAAACTATGCCTTTTAAAAACAGATAAAAATGAAGATAACACGCTCATCAATAAATAATTACCAGTTCACCATTGTGATGGTAATACTACTTTTAATTGCCGGAATTTTCTCGTATATAACCATGCCACGTACTGAAAACCCTGAGATTGATATACCGGGAGCTTCGGTAATTTTAATCTATCCGGGAACCAGTCCTGTGGACTTGGAACAGCTTGTTGCAACACCTGTAGAGGATGCTTTAAACGAAATAGATGATATCAAACAAATAAACACAACTATAAATGATGGTGTGGTTTTTATCATGATTGAGTTTTTTTATGGTTCGGATCCTGATGAGAAATACGATAAAGTTTTGCAGCAAATAAATTCAATAAAGGCAGACTTACCTTCTGATATTTACGACATTATCACTCAAAAGTGGACTCCCTCCGATGTTGCTATGCTTCAATTAGCATTGGTCTCTGATTCAGCCAGTTACCGTTTGTTAAAAGATAAGGCTGAAAAGCTTGAAAAGGATTTAAAACTCGTTAATGGGGTTAAAAAAGTAGAAATTGTAGCCTCTCCTGAGCAAAAAGTAAGGGTTGCGCTTGATATGGAAAAAATGGCCTTAATGAACATTCCTATTGAACAGGTAATGAATGCTGTAATTAGCAATAATGCAAATATTCCGGGTGGAGCCATAAAAATTTCGGATAAAAGCTTCGGTATCAAAACAAGTGGTTCGTACCAAAACCTCGAAGAAATTAAAAACACGGTGGTGAATTCCTACGAAGGAAGAATCATCTATTTAAAGAATATTGCAGAAGTCAACTTTGAATACGAAGATGATAAATACCTTGCCCGTGTAAATGGTGAAAAAGCCATTTTCATTACCGTGAACCAAAAAGAGGGTCGTAATATTTTCAATACCAAGGCAGATATTGACAAAGTGCTCGATAAATTTAAAGCAAGTCTTGATAAGGATATTCAACTTAAAACGGTTTTTGATCAGTCCGTGGATGTTTCTGACAGGGTTAATGGCTTTTTATCCAATATGTTGCAGGGAATTATACTGGTGGGAGCAATTATTTTACTGGCACTTGGTTTTCGCTCATCAATCATTGTTATGATAAGTATTCCTTTATCGGTAATGATTGGTTTAGGAGTAATTGATGTGCTTGGTTTTGGCATGGAACAAATGACCATTGCAGGTCTGGTGGTTGCCCTGGGACTCTTGGTGGATAACTCCATTGTAATGATTGAAAATATTAACAGGTACATTGCAATGGGAAAAACAAGGGCCGAAGCAGCAGTAATAGCAGCGCAAGAAATAGGTTGGCCAATTGTAAGTGCTACAGTAACAACACTTTTAGCTTTTATACCTATTGCCATGATGCCCGAAACTACAGGTGAGTTTATTCGTGGTTTGCCTGTTACGGTGGTTGCTACGCTTGTTATTTCACTGGTTTTGGCACTGACATTGACTCCGTTAATCAGCTCAAAAGTTTTAAAGAAACCTTCAAAAAATAAAAATGCGGATGCTATAAAACGCACTGATTTCTTGCGAAGGATTGTAAATGGCCCTTATCGAAAAACACTTAGTATAGCGCTTGAAAGACGTTGGTTAACAGTCGGTGCTGCAGCAATTATCTTTATTTTTTCAATGTATATATTTGGTTTTGTCGGGGTTAGCTTTTTTCCGAAAGCAGAAAAACCACAACTAATGATTGAGGTAGATTTACCCGATGCCACAAACATTGATAAAACCAATGAGGTAATAAAAAGGGTAGAAGCAGTGCTTGACACCATGGATATTGTTAAATATTATGCATCAAATATTGGCCATGGAAACCCCAGGATTTATTATAACGTTTTTTCGCACAATTATGCCAGCAATTACGGGGATATTTTTCTTCGCACAAAATATTACGATTTAGAAATGTTTGATGAGTTGGTTGACACTATGCGTAACAGACTTAGTAAAATACCCGGAGCTGAAATTGCGGTGAAGGAATTTGAGCAGGGACCAGATGCTGATGCGCCCATTATGATTTACATAAAAGGTGATGATTTGGATAAACTTGCAGAAATATCAAAACATTTCGAGGAATTACTTCGTAAGCAGCCTGGTGCAATTAATATAGATAACAACCTTTCAAAAAAGCGGACGGATATCTATTTCAACATCAACAAAGAGAAAGCAAGTATGTACGGTGTTCCTATTTTAGAAATAGACCGAACCATTCGAACTGCAGTTAATGGATTGGTTATCTCCACATTTAGAGATAAAGAAGGAAAAGAATACGATATAGAAATGCGAATGCCTGTTGGTCAGGAGTTTAAAGTGGAAGACTTTGATAAAGTGTATGTAAAATCAATGTCAGGAAAAATTATTCCGCTAAACCAATTGGCAAAAATGGAGTTTAAAAAAGAACCCGGACAAATTTCCCGTTTCGATTTGCAGCGGTCAGTAATTATTAGTGGATATGTTGGAAAAGGCTCAGTAATAGATGATATTATGGCACCTATGCTTCAAGAATTGGAAGACTATAATTTCCCTACCGGTTATAGCTATCATATTGGTGGTGAGCTGGAAAGCCGCGAAGAAAGCTTTGGAGGGATGCAAATAGCAGTAATTATTGCGCTCATTTCTATATTTGCCGTGTTGGTGCTTCAGTTTCGTTCATTTGTGCAGCCAATAATCATATTTGCGGCAATTCCATTAGCAATAATTGGTTCAATTTGGGCCTTGCTAATTTCAGGTTATACTTTCTCATTTACTTCATTTATTGGTCTTACAAGTTTAATTGGGATAGTAATTAACAATTCCATCATTTTGGTCGATTTTACCAATCAACTGCGCAAAGAGGGGAAAAGTATGCAAGAAGCTTTGCAAATGGCCGGAGAAACCCGATTTATTCCTATTATTTTGACCACATTAACTACAATCGGCGGCCTTCTTCCACTTACTTTGCAAGGAGGGACCATGTGGGCACCAATGGGGTGGACAATTATTGGAGGATTATTGGTATCTACTTTCCTAACACTTTTGGTTGTACCTGTTTTGTATGGTTTATTGGTGAAAGAGAAAAAGAAAGAGGATATTATTAGTTGATATTTAGATATTTAAATGTATATAACTGATGTTTCCCAAGTTATTTTTATGAATAAATTGACACAATTATCAATGTAGCCTTGACTTTTTTACTCACTCTTTCAGAGCTACGTAAGAACGGCTTCGCCTGAGTTGCTTCGCTTTTGGGTCAACCGGAACAAAGTGGAGCTCATGAACGAAGTGAATAACCCAAAACTGAAGGTCGACTTTATTCAGAAATTGAAAAACAAAGTTAAATTTCACCCAATAGTAATTATAAGTTGCTGATTATCACAGTTTATTTTTGATAATGATAATACAAGTACCTGTTATTCGGGAATCTATAAAACATGGGAAATGTCAATAAAATAATACCTAAAATATCATACTTGACTTGATACTAGTATGGGTAAAATAATTGTTAAACAAACGATTATAATCGTCTTAATGATAGTGTTTTGTTTAATATGATTAAGTAACAAAACGTCTGTTGTGCTTTTTGCATGAATGTGCTGATTTTCTACAATCTATAGATTTTAAATAATAGTCTTAGATTATTTTTGAAAAGAAGAGAAAGGTAAGAAAATTTCTATTTTGTTATTCCTAACTGTAAAAGAGCGGAATTTACCTTTATTCCTTTTTTCTCAACAGTGGCTTTTTTTATTTCAAATTTTTGTTTTCCACCAACTTCTACAAAGTTTATTCCAGCACCTTTTTCTATTGAACCTGGACTGTCTGAAACAACCACTACAGGTAAAACGCTTACTTTATTTAAAGCATCTTCTATTTGCGATTTTTTTGCACTACCTATAAATAATATATGGCATTTTTGAACATCATTAAATGAGCTAAAATTCAATACTTTTATATTTCTGGTACCAACCTTCTTTTTTGAGGCAAGTGCATTTAAAGAACTAATCATAGCAGGATTTCCTAAAACCCCTATAACAAAATCTCCACTACTTTCACTTTGAGGCCATGAAATGTATTTTGTGAAGTTATAGATGAATACTGCTTTTACATTTTCGTTTTGCGAAAAAATCTGATTCCCGAAGCCAACAAAAACTAACAGCGAAATGATAATATATTTTTTCATATTTTTTAATTTACATGAAACAATCATTTTATAAGCCACAAATTAGGTTCCAGAATTATTCCCTATTTAATTATAATCATTGCTTTTCTATTACAACCTCCTTATTATTAATTAATTGCTTATTTAATTATAAAAAATCTTAAATATTAAAAAAGTTGATACTGTTTTTTAGATTTGAAGCCTGACTAGATACTTTTTTTGAGCTGCTTGTCATATTTTCGGCCATTGAAGTGTTCTGATTTGCAATTTGGCTTAATTGCATAATTGCATCGTTTATTTGTCTTACACCTTCTTTCAATTCCATTCCTATGGCAGTAACTTCATGAATAAGTTTATCTGTAACCTGAATATTAGGGATCAATTCATTTGACATGTTTTGCGTTGTTTGCGCAATTTTGATACCCGAAATCGAAAGTTGTTCAATATCAGCAGATGAGCTTTTACTACGTTCAGCAAGTTTCCCTACCTCTGTAGCAACCACCGCAAATCCTTTTCCAAGTTGTCCTGCTCTTGCAGCTTCAACTGCAGCATTTAACGAAAGCAGGTTTGTTTGGAAAGTTATCTCATTAATAACATTGATCTTTTCCGAAATATTTTGCAGTGCGGCTACAGTATCGTTAACATTCTTACTGTTGCTCTCTATTTCAGTTACTACTTTTTTTACATGTTTTTCTGCAATTAGAACATTTTCTGCATTTTGATCGATGTGTGACAGGATTTCCTCAATTAGTGCAGATACTTCTTCAACAGATGATGCCTGATTATTGGCTCCATTTGAGACTTCTTCTGCATTGTCTGTCATTACAACACTTAATTCTGAAAGCATTTGTGAACTTTTCTTAATATCTTTTATGATTATTCTCAATTGTTGAATAAGATTGTTCAATGAAATTGTCATTTCACCAATTTCGTCACCCGTTTCTTTTAGCTCAATATTTGGAAAATTTCCTTGTCCCATTTCATTAAGAACTCCTTTTAGTCTTTGAATTGGAACAATTATGCTTCGGCTAACACCAAAAGCAATGACAGCAGAGGTTCCAATTAACAATAATAGGATGATTATAACAGTGGTTTGAAAAGCTGAATAAGACTGCATGACATTCATGTTTTTCTGCTCAGCTTTTTCTGCAATACTAGTTCTCAATTTGGCAAGAGAAGCTAAAATATGGTTTGTTTTTTCAATAACTAATCCTCCTTCTTCAACCATTGGTTGTATTTCAAACACTACATCCGGGTCATCATATGATTCAAAGTTTGAAAGTTTGTTCATAATGGTTTTATGAAGGTCAAATAACGTGTCTCTCACTGTTGCTGTGATTTTTTCAAAGATAGCTTTGTCTTTTTCATCCCATTTTTGTGTAAGTGTTTTTGCATCATTAATTAAAGCAGGAAAAATGGAATCATGCAAGTTTTTTAATCTCAGTTTATCAGGAGTGTTTGGCAGACGATCAATAAAGACCCATCCCTTAATTAACATTTTAGAATTATCCACAACTCCGTAATAATCAGTTATCAATGCTTTTGATGGATTAAAAATTTCAATGGTTTGTTTGGAAACTTCCTTATTACTCTGCATTTTTATTAAAACAAATGCACCAAATATTAAAACAATCAATAGGTTAAAACTAAAACCTAAGTACAACTTTTTTGCTACAGTGAGTTTCATAAGATTTCCAATTTACTGTTTGTCCATGCATTAGATGGGATCTCATCATATATTTTATACCGTCTGTCTTCTAAACAAACTTCACAAAAAGCTATTAATATTCTATAAAATACAATAATAACATGCTTATTTACAGAAGTTTACCTTTGGTCTACGCCCCCTTATATCAAAGTTAATATTTTTTTTGTAGAAACAAAAATCGAATTTGTTATTTCACTTGTTTTAATTTATATGGAGTTCATGAGCTTGCTCCGCAAGGTTAAACATATTCTTATTGTGGAGCGATTATTCGCTTCGCTCATGAGATCACTTCGTTAAGTTAATTTTCTTTATAAACCCCGAAGGGCCAGCGTAAGCTAATCCCTCTGCGCCTCCGCTAAAGCTTCAGCGGCACGCGGAATGAGGATTTCATATAAACTTAAATGATGAAGCTTTAAAGCTTACACTAAGGCAATCAGAGTTTTATTGGCTATAGAATGTAATTGGTAAAAAGAGACCTAAGTCTATGAGGTTTGATATTACTTCAAAATTAACTTACGATTGGTAAGTTCAACAATTTTAAACTGTTTTCCTCTTTTGTATATGGAAATGGATGATGAAAATTCATTGGTTTTGTCATTGTATTTCCACTTTCCTTGTTGCCTGAAAATATTGGGGTCATTCCCGCATGGGGCAGAATAACCAACAATTAATTCACCATTTGAAAGAATGGTTATATAATTTCCCCATTGGTATTTGTCAAAGCTGTCTTTTTCAAAAGTTAATTCTTTTTTGTCATCTGCTTGAAATGGTAAATACCAGGTACCAGTTAGTTTTTCTTTGTAATCCCTATTTTGTGCAGTTAAATTAAAGCACAAGCCAAGGAGCAGAACAAATAAAATAAGCTTTTTCACCTTTTAGCTTTATCATATGATGAGAAAGAATCCAATATTACATAAATAGCTATGCTCTCAATTGTTCTGTTATAATAGTAGAGAAGGCGGTTACTTCATTGTAGGTTTCTAATATTTGTTTTGTTAAAACCCCATTTGTATATTTTTCAAGAACTGATTCTCGTCCTTTTTTGCTCATTTCCATAATCTTTTCCTGATCTGAAAGTACTTCAGACCATTTTTCAGCCAGTTTTTTAGGTGTATTGGGTTCATAAATTACTCCACCTCCAGTTGTTTTCGCAATTTCAGGAAATGCACCTAGAGCAGGCTGAACAAGCGGAGTTCCACATGCCAATGATTCCAGCTGATAGGTTCCAAATGCCTCTCCTTTTAAAACTGGTACAGATAATAAGGTTGTCTTTTCAAAATAATCGCTTAAGGATTCTTTGCAAAATCTTTCAATAAACTCAACATCCTGGTAAATACCTGCTTTTTTTAATTTTTTGATTTGCCGGTTAATAAACCTTTTGTCATCACTCGTATAACCACCTGTTAATCTGAGTTTTATGTCACTAAATATTGGATTTTGCTTCAATAAAATATACGCATCAATTAATATTTCAAAGCCATTTTCTTCGTTCATCCTCGATAAATAACCAATTGCTGGAGGGTCAAAGGCTGGTTCAGAATAGCTGTACAAATCAGTATCAATTCCAATACTTACCACATTTATTTTTTCATCAGGAATTTGCATTTTTTGCTTCATTTCTGAGGCATAATAATCACTCACAGCAATAAAAGCATCCACATCCTCTGCTTTTTCACTCATTAGTTTCCAAACTTTCCTGCGGTAATGTTCGTTCATGGCATCTACCCAAACATCTTCATCCTGAAGAGAGCATACAACTGGTATTTTCAATTGCTCACGGACTTCTTTTGCAATTCCCATTAAAAGTGCATTTGAAAGGTGCAACACATCAGGTTTTTCATGAACTTTCAGAAAATCAATTAACTCCTGGAGTTCTGCTTTTTGTTTGCCATCACTACCATTAAGCATCGAAATGGTCATCTCTTCAAGGCCTTCTGTTCTGGTGGAACCTGCTTTTTTTGCTGCGTATTTTAGGATAGGCCGGGAGTTGAAAAAGTGTTCAAGCCAGACTGGCATATTTTTGAATAATTTAAAATTCTGCTTTAAGTAGATGTTTACAGCTCCGTAAAAAATTGGAGTATCATTGTCTTCCACATCATGGTTAAAGTTTAGCGGAAGATAAATGGGAAGCATGATAGCATCATGTCCGAGATTTCTTAGAGATTTTGTGTATCCACTATCTCTCAGGCAGTTACCACAATAAAAAGTGCCTCCAAACCCGGGAACGATGTTTACTATTTTCATGTCTTCAAACTTTTCAATGATAAGTACAATGTCATTAATATATTTTAATCTTTGAATTTACTAAATATAATCTTCATCACTATTGTCTCTGTATTCTTCATGTTTAGGAAGGTTTTCAACTTCTCTAATTTTATTTTCAATTCTATGTCTTCCTCTTTCAAGCGCAAGATGACATTCCAAGGTGGATTTCTCGTTTTTTATCCATTCACAAATCAATGATCTTCCGGCAAAAAAATCCAAATCATGTGTCCACATTATTGACATTAAAGGCCATAAATAGACTTGATCATTTGCTCTTGATTGAAGTCTTTTTGGAACTTCTTTTGAACCAAAAAATCCTTGAGATGCTGATATTATACTTTCGCTTACGATAGAATGCCAGTTTTGTTTATCACTAATATAATCAATACAAAACTTATAAAATTCAAATCCTTTAGTCCCTTTGTAAAAATGAAAAGCACCTAAATAGGCATTTGCTTCAATAGCCTCAGATATTGCTCTTAAAGAGGAAGCATCTGAAACATGGTTAAACCTATCGCATCCTAATCCTATGTTTATCAGTATCTTTTCTTTTATATTTAGTTGGGAGATTGCGCATAATGAAACAGCGTCCTCAATCGGATCTCCTAAACCTTCTTCATCTCCTTTCATTAGAGAGTCAGAACCGCCATCTATTAGAAGGATGGCATCAATATTTTCCTTTTCAACTAGGTTTTTATAGAAATCAGTTAATTGAGGAACTGTAAATTGTCTTGCATTGCTTGCATAAACCTCATGTTTTTGACCATCTTTATATTCTTTGTCTAAAAAATCACATAAATGTATTTCAGGACAGTATGTTAATTCAGATATGCTTTTCGAATTAACTTTTTTTACTACAGCTTTTCCACTATTATAAATGTTTTCATAGTTTTCTTTTATACTGTCAATATTTGTGAATGAAAAACTATGTATTATAATTTTTTTTCCCAACTCAAGCAGTTGATGATAAAGTAACATGCCATGTAAAAAATCATACCCACCTCCACATCCGGCAATTAATATGTTTTTTAAATCCTCGTTTTTTAATCTTTCATAAAAAGTTGGAGATAATTCTGTATTGTACATATTAATCTATTTTAGGTTGTATAAATAATTCTAATGTATCAATATTGAGGCAAACCATATTTCCAAATCCTTCAGATAAGGAAGTGCAGTCATTGTCAATGCAAATTTTCTTATTTTTTTCTTTTAAATTTCTGGTTATTTCATCTATTGAAATAGGTTTATGTCCATGTATAATGGTTTTATGTTTTACCTTTTTAGCATCATATTCCCAATCATTTATCCAAACCATTGCATCTAAGTCATCAAAAGGATTATCATCTAAAAAATTTAAACCTGCATGAACAAAGATAAAATCATCATCTTCAATATAGTAGGGAAGGCCTTCTATAAAGTCAATGTGCTTTTTTTCTATTTTGTTTTCAAAAGTTTTAAAAGAGTATTTTCCCTTGTCCAGCATATTTTTTACTAGAGTTATATTTCTGTTTTTAACGAATAGAAGAAAGAGTTCTTCATGGCTGCCTCTAATGAACTTAACATTTTTATTATTCTCTTTTAAATCAACAAGATAATCTAATGTTTCAATGCTATATGGTCCTCTATCAATGTAATCTCCTAAAAGAAATAATTTATCACCAGTATTAAAGTCAATTTTTATAAGTAAGGCAAAAAATGTGTTAATACAACCGTGTATATCTGATATAGCGAATCTTCTTTTCACAATAAAATCTTGAATTATTTTGGCCCAAATGCATAAACATTTCCATCCATTGCTGTAATAATTAACCTGTTTTTAATCACTGCTGGAGAACTTACAATGGCACTACCTATTTCATACGACCAAAGTTTTGTACCTGTCTTAAGATCAATAATATAAACACGCCCATCGCCAGAACCAACAATCACTTTTTTACCTGATATCACAGGCGAACCATCAATTTTTCCAAGGCTTTTGAATTTCCAAAGAATTTTCCCATTGGTTTTATTAAAACAATAAAGGTTTTTATCCTGCGAAGCAATGATAACTTTATCTCCTTTTATGGATGGTGAGGCTAAAAATGCACCTGCACCTGTATGTTTCCAGACGATTTTTTTCTGTTTAAAATCAACACAATAAAATTCTCCATCGTAATTGCCAAAAAAACAAAGATTTTCATCAATTGTTGCGGAAGATGCAATGTAGGTGCCAATATCCATTTTTTCTGATTTCCCGGTGGCAACATCAACGATATGCAAAAAGCCATCACAACCTCCAAATAGCGCTACTTTACCATTGGTGCAAGGTGCTCCGTTGATGTAATTGTCTGATTCATATTTCCATACAAGCTTTCCGGAAAACATATCTACAGCGTGTAAAAAATAGTCGTAGCTGCCGGTAAGTATGTATTTACTTTTTTTGTTTGGTGAAAAAACCCAGGTGGAGGCACCTGAAATTTGACCCTCGGTGGTATATTCCCATTTTAGTTTTCCGGTTTTTGCATCAACAGCATAAATAATCCCATCCAATGAGCCAATGTAAATAATATGATGAAGGTAAAGCGGGGAAGCTTCAAACGATGATTTAGTTTCGTACTTCCAGTTTAGTTTGCCATCTGAAGAAATAGAATAGATGCCTCCATCCATAGAACCAACAAAGATGTTTTTATTGCAGTAAATGGGAGAGGACTTTATGGCATCTCCGGTTTTGTAGCTCCATAAGAGTTTCAAGTTGTTAGGCAATTCTGTTTTTGTAGTTCCAGTTAAGGAAGAATTTCCCCGGAAGGAGGGCCAGCAGGTTGAACTTTGGGATGATAAGGTTAATGGAAATATTAGAAGATATATTGCGAGTATGTTTTTCATAATCAGTGTCGAATTTATTGTTTCACAGAGATGCACGGAGAACAGCAGAGATTCACAGAGTTATTCCTCAGTGTATCTCTGCGGTTCTCTGTGAATCTCTGTGTTATAATTCTTAAAAGCCAATGCCCCCGTCGGGCAAGATTCCACGCATTCAATTGCTGTATCTGTCAGTGCTTTGTTTAACTCCTGGCTAAACGGGATATTTATTTCTACCGAAAATCCTCTGCCAATACTTGAAAGACCTGTTAACTCCTTGTTTTTCATGGTGATAGCAGTACAGAGATTACACCTGATGCATTTTTCAGGTTCATAGATAACAGATTCGTGCTGATCAAATTTCTTGATAACTTTTCGTTCTCCAAAGTCAAATTTTTTGCGATCGGCTTTGTACATATCAGAATAAATGCGAAGCTTGCAGTTGTCTATTTTTCGGCAATCACAATGCAAACAGCGTTTTGCTTCCAGACTGGCTTGTTCAATTGTAAAGTCGCCCATTTTGTCGTTTTCAAGCTCTACTCTTGCATCCGAAATCGATTCTTTCAGATATTCTTTAAACTCAGGCTCTGTAAGCTTTGAAAATTTTGAATTGAACATTCGGTGTTTGCCCTTAGGAGCTTCGCCTCTTAAAAAAGCATCGGTTGATTCTGCTGCCACTTTTGCCTGTGCTGCCGAATTGATGGCCATTCTTCGGGAACGGATAATGCTACCACAGGCGAAAACTCCCGGGAGGTTTGTTTCTTGTGTATCTTTATTTACAACGATACCTGCTTTCCCTACATTAAAACCCAGCGTTTCGGCTACAGATCCTTCGTACTCTCCACTGGCAATAATTACCGCATCATAATTTTTAAGAAGCTCATTTTCAAAAACTTCTTTTGTTATGTTTGTATTGAATTTAAATTCAGCCCCGTAATTTTTTATCAGGTTTACTTCCTTATCCAGGGCTTCTTTAGGAAGTTGATTTTCAAGAATTTCGTAGCGTAATGTGCCACCTGCTTCAGCATTTTTATCGAACAAAGTACAATTGTGCCCGAATTTCAGTAAATAAAAGGCTGCTGACAATCCTCCGGGGCCAGAGCCAATAATGGCTATTTTTTTTCCAGATTTAGCTTGTTTTTTAGGAAGATATGCATCTTCTTTCAAATCTTCCGCTGCAACGAACTTTTTAAGCAGGCAAATGGAAACCGGATCATCAATTTCTCCTCTTCGGCAAGCTTTTTCGCATGGGGCAGGGCAGATGTAACCCAAAATCAGCGGAATGGCAATTTCTTCTTTAACAACCTGCAGCGACTCTTTGAATTTACCTTCAACAATTAATCGGTTCATTAAAGGGATGTTCATACCTGCCGGACAGGTTAGAACACAAGGTGCTTCGCAATCTCCGACATGATCGCTCAGGAGTAATTCAAGGGCTTCTTTTCTTGATTGTTTTACTTCCTCGTCATTCGTTATAACCTCCATTCCATCAGCTACTTCAATAGCACACGAAGGGAAAAGTTTTCCGGTTTTGGCATCTTTTACCATACAAACCATGCAGGACGGATGATTTGAATACCCTTCTTTGTAGCACATCGACGGAATTTCAAGGCCCTGCTGTTTTGCTGCATTCAGGACGGAAGTTCCTTTTTCAACAGATATTTCCTGGTTATTTATCTTTAATTTAATCATTCAATAACTTATAAATACTTAAGGCACTATTTTACAATCACAGCATCCTCCGGGCATACCTGCTTACAAATATCACACTTAATACATTTATCCACATCAATTTCGTGTTTTTGATATGGTGTATATTTAATGGCATCCGATGGACACTTTTGTGCGCAAATCGTGCATCCAATACAATTGTCTGTTATGCTGTAAGTAATTAAATCCTGGCACTTTCCTGCCGGGCAAACTCCCTGTAAATGAGCCTCATATTCTTCCCTGAAATAATGCAGGGTGGAAAGCACTGGGTTGGGAGCAGTTCTGCCTAATCCGCAAATGCTACCTTTTTTGGTACTTTCCGCCAGTTGCTCTAATACCTCTAAATCTTTTGCAATACCTTTTCCGCCGGTGATTTTTTCAAGGATATCCAGCATTTTTTTGGTTCCAACCCTGCAGAAAGTACATTTTCCGCATGACTGATCCTGTGTGAATGAAAGGAAATACTTGGCAATGTCTACCATACAATCTCCTTCATCCAATACAATTAAACCACCAGAACCCATCATGGCTCCTAGTTTCTCAAGTGATTGAAAATCAATAGGAGTATCTGCCATTGATGCAGGGATACAACCACCGGAAGGACCACCAATTTGAACTGCCTTAAATTGTTTATTGTCAGCAATTCCCCCGCCAATGTCTTCAATTATTTTCCGAATGGTGATTCCCATGGGGACTTCAATCAGTCCACCTCGTTTTATTTTTCCTGCCAAGGCGAATACTTTGGAGCCTTTGCTATTCTCTGTTCCAATTTTATTAAAAGCTTCAGCGCCATGCCGGATAATCCAGGGAACCAGTGAAAACGTTTCGGTATTATTTATCAAAGTAGGTTTTCCCCATAAACCTTTTTCAGCGGGGTAGGGTGGACGCATGGATGGAAGACCACGTTTGCCTTCCACTGAAGCAATAAGAGCAGTTTCCTCGCCGCATATAAAAGCACCAGCACCTTCAAACACCGAAAGATTGAATGAAAAATCAGAACCTAAAATATTGGAGCCTAGCAACCCTTCATTTTTAGCTACTTCCAGTGCTTCTTTTATTCGGGTTACCGCAAGTGGATATTCAGCACGGATATAGAAAATACCTTCTTGTGCTCCTACGGCATATCCTGCAATTATCAGTCCTTCAATGATTTGATGAGGATAGGATTCCAATAACATCCGATCCATAAATGCACCCGGATCGCCTTCGTCTCCATTGCAAATGATGTATTTTTTGTTGGCTTCAGCATCTTTAACCAGTTGCCATTTTATTCCGGTAGGAAAACCTCCTCCTCCCCGGCCTCTCAAACCGCTTTCTTTTATTAAATCTATTATTTCCTGAGGCGATTTTTTAAGACATTTTTTTAATCCTTCAAAGCCACCTAAACTTCTGTATTCATTTAAATCTGATGGTTTTAGAACCCCCCTGTGCTCTGTTGAAATATAGATTTGGCCATCCAAAAATTCAGAAATAGGAGTATCTCTTTTGTTGGCCGGGTACCTGTTGATTGTATCAGGTGCATCTTTTACCAGCATATTGTCGAAGAAGCCTAAAAATTCGTTTTTGAGTCGATCAACAAAACTGGTGGCTTTAAAATGCTTGTTGATGACTTTTTTTACATCCCCAGGTTTTATCTTGGCATAGAAAACCGGCTCCTCATCAGGCTTATGTATTTCAAGGAGAGGTACCTGGTTGCATACTCCCACACATCCTACCTGTTTAACATCTACATCTATTTTGTTGTTGCTTAGGGTCTTCTCTATTTCGTTTTTTACATCCTGGCTACCGCTGGCAATGCAACATGAGCCTAAACCAACCCTTATTTCTCCCTGTTTCTTATTATTATGAAAGGTTTTAACCAGTTGTGAATTAGGTTTTTCCTTTGCATTTCTAAAATCGGCAATAATTTCTTTTACCTTGTCTGTTTCAACATTACCGTAGGTAACATCATCAATTTGAACCACAGGGGCAATGGTACAACAGCCTAAACAGGCAACCTTTTCAATGGTGAATAGTTTTTCTGCATCTGTATCTTCTTTATCAGGAATGTTTAATTCGCGTTTAAAGGTATCATGCACTAATACAGCACCTTTTACATGGCATGCAGTTCCAACACAGACTTTAACAATGTGTTTTCCTGCAGGATGATGCCTGAATTGGGAATAAAAAGTTGAAATTCCGGTAATTTGCGCCTGGGTAATTTCTGAAACTTCACAAACCCTTTTTAAAGCTTCCTGTGGCAGATAATTAAATTTATCCTGAATAGCCTGCAGCACAGGGATTACTACATTAGGTGTTTTGCCTTTTTCCTGGACTATTTGGTCGACTATGTTGTTTATTTCGTTGTTCATTGTGTTTCTATCTCACAGAGATACGCAGAGGTAGACAGAGATTCACAGAGTATAAATCTCCGTGCATCTCTGTGGTTCTCTGTGAACCTCTGTGTTAAATTCTTTTTATTCTCCAATACAGTATAAATTCGTCAATCCCCTTACAAATAAATGTCCTTCCACAAAAGCAGGTGTACTCACCACATCTTCGCCCAACTGAGGCTCTCCCAAACTTTTATATTGTCCACTTGCTGAAAATATGTGCGCAACTCCTTTTCTGTCAAAAAGATATACTTTTCCACTTACCAGAATAGGAGAAGAGTAAAACCCATTTCCAAATTCTTGTTCCCACAGTTTTTTTCCAGTTTTGGCTTCAAGGCAGAAAACAACTCCATAACTGGTCGCACTGAATAGATAGTCTTTCGTAGCCACTGAGCTGGGTACATCCGATAAGTATTCATCGAATTCCCAAAGTATTTCAGGCTTTTCACCAATTTTTATTGCAACAGCCCGTGCATATTCGTTTTGTGCAAACACAATTCCATCAGCATAAGCAGCTGAAGGGCCAACTTCTCCAAAAATGCAGTCGATTTTCCAGTTTTCTTTTCCTGTCCATGGATTATACGAAGCCACGAATGGATCAGAAGCCAGGATTATTTCTGTTTCTTTACCAGTATAAACAATAATTGGTGATGCCCACGAAATCTTTACGTTTCTTGCTGTGCTCCAGATTGTTTTACCTGTTTTAACGTCCAACGCCATTACTTTTCCACCACTTTTTTGATCATACTGAACAATGACCATATTCCGATGAACCATTAATGATGATGAATGACCGTAATGATTGCCTGGAACCCCAAGGCTTCTTGCCCAGATCTTTTTGCCTTCCATATCAGCAGCAATAATGTCTCCATTTGAAAAGATAGCGTAAACTCTTCTGCCATCGGTGGCGGCAGTGGGGGCTGCATGGCCAGTATCATCAGAAACTTTCGGGGCCGTTCCAGAACCGGGAATACCCAAAACAGGTAAGGTCCACAAAATTTTCCCGGTATTTTTATCAAAACAATAAACTTCTCTTTTTGAGGCTGTTGCTCCTGTCAAAAAAACCTTATCTTCCCAAACGATTGGTGAATTATATCCCGGCAGTGGAACTTTTACTTTCCACTTGATATTTTGTCCAGAAGTTCCATTCCAACTAGTAGGAACATTTTTATGGTTGGAGATCCCATTCCCTCCATACCCCCTGAAACTAGTATGGTTGTTAACCAGTTCCTGATAGGTTGGAAACTCTGGAATTTCTTTTGTTGTTGTATCTTTTTCAGCTGAGGTAGTATTCTGTTTAACAGGTTGTTCTTCAATGGTTAAACTGTCTGTTTCTGCAATTTGTTCCACTTCACTTTCAACTTCATTAACAGCTACTTCCGATGAAATAGAATCAATTTGTGGGATGTTCTCATTTTGTGCAAAAGCATTGCCTAATTTATTATGAGTTAAAAAAGCAAAAATTAAAGCAATGGCAACAATTGAAACTCCGCTAATGGAAACCCATTTTCGCGTAATTATTTGATTTGAAAGATAATCCAAACCTTTTTCATCAAGAATTTCAGGTTGTTTTTCTTTAGCCGAATTGATAACCTGGTAGGCAACTACAATTACCAGTACTGCAACCAACAAAAGGTAGCCCCCTGTTCGTATTTGCCACTGATTGGTAAAATAAGCCTTTCGGGCAAGTAAATCGAGTTCGCGAATTTGATTTCTAAGTGCGTCATCATCAGGATTTTCAGCCAATCGCTCGACCAGGGAATTGATGGTTTCAATATTGGCCGGATCCATCCTGCTTAACTGAATGTAATTGGCAATAAGCAAAACAGAAACAAGAATGGCAAAAACACCGGCGATTAATGCGATTCTTTTCCAAAGGCGTATGTTTAATTTCTTTTCTTTCATACTTATTTTTTGTTTCACAGAGATGCACAGAGATGCACGGAGAACCACAGAGGTTCACAGAGATTTTATCAACTAATTTTACTTAGTTTGTATAATTTATATGTTATTTTGTTTCTCAAATTCCAATTTTTGTTTAAAAAATAATATTGGAACGCAGATTTTACTGATTTTCAAGCGCAGATTATCACTGATTTAGGTTTTAAATCTGTATTAATCTGCGTTGCTTGCATCCGTTTTATCAGCGTTCTAGTCTTTTTTAATGGTTACTATTTTCATCTTCCCAAAGTTCTCAAAACCAGTTTCTTTTTTCAGTAATAAAACTGTAAGAACTTCCAGGTATCAAAGTATCATCCAAATCAAAAGATATCCTCATTTCTTCCCTTCATAAACCTCTGTGCGATCTCTGCGTATCTCTGTGTCATAAAACTACTCCTTCACCTTTACAGGACAATAATCAAAGCACCTCGCACAACTAAAACACTCTCCTTTATTTGTTGTATAACCTTCTCTGTATCTGAATACTGAAACGCTAGCCAGGGTGATTCCAAACACCAGTCCAACAAAACCGCCCAACCAGCCTCCACCTGTTTTAAAATCATCCAGCACCAGTTTTGTTTCTTCAAAAACCTGCTCTTTTGTTTTTCCTGAGCTTTTAAATGCTTTTACTTCTTCTGTAAATTCTATTGTATTATCCTCAATATCAACAGTTAATAGTTCTTCAGCCAGTCTGACTTTCGGGTTAACCATTGCCAGGTTTTCATGAAACAGGATTCCTGTCCAGGCACCCATTACAATTAAAAGAGGTATGATTAAACTTAAGACAATAAACTTTCTAACCTCGGTATTTTTATTTCCCATTTCTTTAACAGGAACAGGCTTATCAATAGCACCAAAAGGGCATGAATGTTCGCAAAGCCGGCAATTAATGCAGTTTGACGGAGTTATTTCAACATGTTTTTTCGACACCCTGCTGATGAGGTTAAGAATGACCCCATAAGGACAGAAAAAACGACAATAGGGTCGTGCTATGAATACTGAAGTAATCAGGAATATTGCCCCGATTGTAAACATGAAAAATGTAGCATCCAGCCTGAAAATACCGACAAAAGGATCGTACCTGCAAATAATAAAATCCGTACTGGTTGCAGCATAAAGAATAGCTAATCCCAGGTAAATGAAAGGGATGAGTCCAAATATTTTTTGTACCCAGCTTTTTAAATCAACAGGTTGCAAAGCAAAAATATCCTGAATAGCACCTAAAGGACAAACTCCGGCGCAAAATGTTCTTCCAAAAAACAAGGTGTAAATCAATGGAATTACAAAAAATGCTATCACTGTTATAGGGATATGATAAGATGGATTAAAAAACGCCAGTGTTACGTTTTGCAATGAGCCCACAGAACAAACACATCCTTCGCGAATGAATCCAAAATATAAAACTGAAAATATGGAAACCCAGAAAACACCTTTTCGTGAGCGCTTTTTATGAATCAACCAGGTAATTACAGACAGGCTGATTATCAGCGCAATAACATCAAGATACTCCATAAAATCTGTTCTTGGAGGAGGCTGATGCGTTGGAGGCTGTGTGTGTCCTGATTCAAACTCAGGCATTGGAAACCTGGGAGCTGCAAATGCAATGGACTGTATGCCTAAAAGGATAAATAAGAGGATTATATTGAGTTTTTTTCTATTCATATATTTCCAAGATTTACACTGAGACTCGCAAAGAATCACAGAGTATTTTTCTTTGTGAACCTCTGTGGTTCTTTGTGTTTCTATGTGTAACTATGATTCATCGGTTTTAAAACCAGCAAAAATATACGGATTATCCCTGGATACCCTGGTAAATGCATCTGCCGGACAATCCCTGGCAATAGCACATTGGTTACAATTCACACATAAATCATGTTTTACCTGCAATTGCATAGAGCCATTACCGAAAGAACCACAACCTTCAACACATTTTCCACAACCAATGCATAATTCTTCAATAATATGGTACTCAAAAAATGGGTCTTCAATGTATTTTCTTTCTATTGCCGCAGTTGGGCACAGTTGATTTTCAGCACCGGTTGTGAGGTTTTTGGCTTCAGGCCTGAAATATCCACCACATAAATCGCAGTAGCCACACATATTGTAAACATGCGTGCACTTTACGGCAGAAGGTGTTAATACACAACTTGTTGCGCATCTTCCGCATTGGACACATTTATTGGGGTCGAGCTGCCAAACCATGTCTTTTTTAGAGGTTTGACTTAGCAATACCCCACCAACACTGCCAATTCCAATACCAATTGACAAACGTATTGCGCTGTTTATAAAATCACGCCGATCGATTTTTTTTGAATTATCGCTCATAACGCTACTTTTTTATTTCTTTTTTTTCGGTAATCTTTGGCTTCCGGGAGCGCACACGACTTTGACTTTTTACAATTTCTACATATAAAGTCGAAATCGCAAACTTCGCCATTGTTTTCTTTAAAGACTAAAAATGAGACTGTTGCAATAAGTCCCAAAAGAATACCATTCCGAAAGATTGATTTGATAAAGTTTCTCCTGTCTAACATAACCTGTTGGTTTACATATCCCCCGTATATTGCAGATTTGCCAAGATATTAATTAAATTATTTAGAACAAAACTGTATTGGTTTAGCTTTTTATTCTAGTTATTAATGTTTTAGATGCTCTTCAAATTTGGAATAATTGAGGAGTTTGGCAAAAAAAGATCGATGAAAACAGATTTAACCTACTTTTTTATTGAATAGGATGAGGTTAACTTAAAAGGTCATTGGACATTTGTTATTAGTCATTACATTTGCGAAATATGGAAAACTGGGACGTTATAGTAATTGGAGCAGGGCCTGCTGGTCTTTTAGCTGCAGGAAGAGCTGCTGAGTTAGGAAAAAAGGTACTGCTGCTTGAAAAGATGAGGCAAGAGGGGCGAAAGCTACTCATTACCGGAAAGGGGAGGTGCAACATTACAAATGACAAGCCCATCAGGGAGTTTATTGCCCATGTTTACCCTAATGGTAAATTTCTTCGTAATGCCTTTTCCCAGTTTTTTTCGTCGGATATCATTGAGCTTCTAAAAAGATATGATGTAGAGTCTATCCTGGAAAGAGGTGGACGCTACTTTCCTGCCAGTAACCAGTCGTCTGATGTGTTGAAGGCCTTACTTGCCTGGTGTAAGGAAAACAAAGTTGAAATAAAATGTGGGAGCAGGGTTGAAGAGCTGTTGGTTGAAAATGACTCAATAAAAGGCGTTGTTGTTAATGGGCAAAAATACTATTCTGAAAGTGTTGTTTTGGCTACGGGAGGCAAATCTTATCCAGCAACAGGCTCAAATGGAGATGGTTATGAACTTGTAAAAAAAGTTGGGCACACTATTCAAAATGTTAGACCAGCCCTGGTACCTTTGGAAACAGAAGGTGATTTAGCACAAAAACTGCAAGGGCTCAATCTTAGAAATGTAAAAGCCATGGTTTGGAGTGGTGGCAAAAAATTAGGTGAAGATTTTGGTGAAATGTTGTTTACGCATTTTGGTCTGTCAGGACCAATAATTCTTACTTTGAGTCGAATAGTTGTTGATGAGCTTCAAAAAAACAATAAAATTGAAATAACAGTTGATTTAAAACCGGCTTTGGATGAGCAAAAATTGGATAATCGATTAATCAGAGACTTAAACGAAAACGGCAAAAAGAAGGTGGTGAATATTTTTAAGCTTTGGTTACCTTCGTCAATGATTCCTGTTTTCATAGAACAACTAAAAATTGATCCTGAAAAAGAATGTCACCAGGTTTCAGCAAAAGAGCGAAAGCAAATTAAGAACTTGCTGAAAAACTTAAAGTTTACTGTTACAAAACATCGAGGTTACAATGAAGCAATTATTACTGCTGGTGGGATATCCACTAGCGAAATTAATCCTAAAACCCTGGAATCTAAACTGATAAGAGGTCTCTATTTTGCCGGAGAAATTATTGATGTTGATGCTGAAACTGGAGGGTATAATTTGCAGATTGCTTATTCTACGGGTTGGCTGGCTGGTAGTTCATGCTAGGAAAATAAAAAACCGCTCCATTTCTGAAGCGGTTCCGTAGTAGCGGGGACACGACTCGAACGTGCGACCTCCGGGTTATGAGAAAAGGGTCGAATGGTCTTTAAAATTATTAAATACTTAGTTATGTGGGTTTTATAATTTCCAGATGTTCATAAAAGAACATAAAAAACCATAGAAAAACACGATTTGTTGTACCTATGTTGTACCTGAATTTTGTATCTTTGCCTTTAAAAACAGGGATTCTATGATTTCAACGAAGGCAATATTACGAAAAAAACCGAACAAAGAGGGGCAATTTCCGATTTGTATAAGGATAACCAGAAACAGAAAAACGACGTATGTCTATACAGGACAGTACATTGATGAAAAATCTTGGGATGAAACAAACCATAAAGTAAAAAAATCCCATCCGAATTCCAATCGGCTAAACAATCTCATTCTCAAAAAACTGTCAGAGGTAAACGACAAATCTTTTGAACTGATTACAGAAGATACAAAAACCACTCTTAAAACGCTTAAAAGGGAGATTAAGCAAGCAGCAGACGTAAAAAGGAACTTTTTTGAAATAGCCAAAATGCATTTTCAAAAGCTGGAAGATAAGCAGAAAATCCAACAATTAAAAAACGCAAAAGCCCGAGTACGGATATTTGGTGAGTTCCTGAAAAGCAGTGATATTGATATTGCAGAAATTGACGCCCTTTTACTGAGCAAGTTTCAGGCGTATTTATCAGCGACCCGAAACGTAAAAGAGCGAACTATTGTCAATTACCTTATTCTGATTCGCACTATTTACAACATAGCTATTGCCGAAGGACTTGTTGAACAAAAATATTATCCATTCGGAAAAGGGAAGGTTCAGATAAAGCTTCCAGAATCTCAAAAAATTGGTTTGAATGCTGAGGAAGTACAGATTTTAGAAAACCTGAAATTAGAGAGTAAATCTCAAGAACACGCTTTAGATGTTTGGTTAATTTCTTTTTATTTTGCAGGGATGAGAATTGGGGACACCTTAAAGCTTCGATGGTCAGATTTTATTGATGACCGATTGCATTATCGAATGAACAAGAACCAGGAATTACTTGCCTTGAAAGTCCCTGAAAAAGCCAAACTCATTTTGAAAAAATATGAGGGAACTAAGACGGGAAAGGATGACTTTGTTTTTCCCGAACTCAAAAACGCAGATTTAAGCTCACAAGAAGATATTGTGAGAAAAACAAAGAATTCTACCCGTAATATCAATAGACGACTTGAAGCGGTGGGTAAAATCGCAGGGATTGAAAAACCTTTGTCATGTCATATCTCACGCCACTCTTTTGCCAATATTGCAGGCGATAGCGTGAATATTCAGATTTTGCAGAAATTGTACAGGCATTCGTCTATAAAAACGACTATCAGTTACCAATCAAATTTTGTACACAAAGATTTTGACGATGCGATAGACAGCGTTATAAACTTCTAAACACAGCAAACCGATTGATAATCAGTACTTTATGTCTGATTTAAAAAGCGGTCTGCAAAGTTAATAAAAAAAAGTGGTTTTTAAAAAAGTAATTTCGGATTTTCGTGAAAAAATTAATCGTACCCAGAAGAACATTGTTAATTAGAAAAACTAGGATAGCACTGGAAGCTGCAATGAAGTAAACAATATCCTCATACGCTTTGATAAAAGCTAGTAGGTCGGTTAAGTATATTATTTGCAGAAGGCCTTCCATAGCAACAAAGATAGGAAAAGATGCCTTAAAATCCAATTTGTTCAAACAAAACCTTCTTTGGAACTTAATTGTTGAAATAGAGGGGTTGAATAATCATTTTTTCTAGATTTTGAGCTAAAAAGATTTGATTTATAGCTCAAAATATGGTTATATTTGAGCTATAAATAATAAAAATATAACTCATGGTAGCCCAAAAATGGAACTGGCTTTTAAAAGAGTGGCCTCATTTTACTTATGATAAAGAGGTAATGAAAGAACTTGAATATAGTTTTCTTCAAAATAACGGGACGGTATTGGGAACATTGAAACATGTTGGAGATGTCTCAAAAGATGAATTGTTGGTAGAAATTTTGAGTAATGAAGCTCTCAAGACTTCAGAAATTGAAGGAGAGTATTTGGATAGGGATAGTGTACAAGCTTCGATTAAAAGAAATCTTGGACTTTCTGCTGATAAACGGAAAATTCCACCTGCTGAATACGGCATTTCTGAAATGATGGTTGACTTGTACCGGAATTATGAAACACCATTAAGCCATGAAGGGCTTTTTAAATGGCATGAAATGATTACGAATGGCCGACGGGATTTAAGTGATATTGGTCGTTACAGAACTCATGCAGACCCTATGCAGGTTGTTTCGGGGAGATTAGACAGGCCCAAGGTTCACTTTGAAGCTCCACCATCTCATCAAGTGCCGCAAGAGATGGAACAATTTGTCACTTGGTTTAATGCGGTTCACAGCCCCAAAGAACAATCCGATATAATGCCCTTGGCTCGTGCCGGGTTGGCACATTTTTATTTCGTCTGTATCCACCCCTTTGAAGATGGAAACGGGCGTATTGGAAGGGCTATTGCAGAAAAATCGATTGCCCTTAGTGTAAAGAAACCAAGCTTGAGTTCTTTGTCTTATACCATTGAAGCCAATAAAAAGACCTATTACGCTTCATTGGAGAAGCACAGTACAAAACTAGAGGTTACTGATTGGCTCATGTATTTTGGGCAGATTATTTTGGATTCTCAGCAAGAAACCTTAAAGCGGATTGATTTCTTGATAGAAAAAACAAAATTCTTTGACCGTTTTTCTGCACAACTCAATAAACGTCAGTTAAAAGTAGTAAAAAGACTTTTCGATGCTGGATATACTGGATTTGAGGGAGGTCTCAGTGCCAGCAATTACATGCGGATTGCTCAAACATCCGATTCGACAGCCACAAGGGATTTAGCCGATTTAATGAAAAAGCAAATTCTGGTAAAAACAGGAAAGCTAAAAGGAACGAGATATGCTTTGAATATTAAGACAATAGGATAGACTTTCTCTGGGAAAGAAATGAGGTTTAGAGCGTGAAGCAAGTTTGCAACTTTACCGAAAACAGTCTTTTTCAAATCCTATTCCCGGCAAAGTTGCAACTTGCCAAAGGGACACCCTCTGGATTCCCACTCTGCTAAGCGAATAGTTTTTAGTTTATATTATGTACTTTCAATTTTAGTAAATATAGGAAATAAGGCTATTCAAATTAAACTGAATAGCCCATCACCATTTTACACAGTCACTCTTAGCTTTTTTCTTTCACCTTTCCAAACATAATTAGCTCGGCAGTAGAGAAATTAAAAGGAGAAAGTTTTTTAATTCCAAAGTACAATCCAATTGTTGTGATTAGAAAGAATCCCACTCCTTGTTGAAGTTCTTGCCCCTGTAGTTCTATAATAAAAAATAAGCCATACAAACAGAAATAAGCAAGAGGGAAGAATACCATTATTATCATTTTCCATTTTCCAAAATTCTTTTTCATTGGCAAAATGTTTAGTTTAATTACTACTATTACAAGAACAGAGAAAACAAGAACTAAAGATTGCCAGTACGGGATACCATTATTAATTTCTTCTATATTAATGAATTTAAAAGGTTATCGAAGCCTTTTTTGAAAAAACTTCAAAAACCTAAAGAATGTTGTACCTAAAAACAAAAAGCCGGAACATAAATTCCGGCTTTCCTTGATTTGAGTAGTAGCGGGGACACGACTCGAACGTGCGACCTCCGGGTTATGAGCCCGACGAGCTACCAACTGCTCTACCCCGCAATATATTGTTAGATGTATATCTTTCCTTTTTTGCGACTGCAAAGATATGGCTTTTATTTGGAACTACAAAATTTCTAAAAAATCAATTAAAAAATTAATTTGCAATATACATGTAATTTATTGATTATGTTCGATTTACTGTTTGACTATTTTTTTTACAAATTTATTGCTACTGTTTTGAAATACCACAAAATAAAGTCCACTTTTCAGTCCACTCAAGTCAAACGAAAATTCTTTATCATACCCTGTTGCTCCAAATTCTTTTACTTTCATTCCTGATATATTATGAACGGAAACCTTTTCAAACTGGATGCTATCATAAGTTCGGATCTTGAGAGCTTGAGTTACGGGGTTTGGCGAAAAAATCATTGATTCACTTTCATTTGGCATTTTCAGGCTTTGTATTAATGGATTTTTAGCAATCAGCCAAATATCTGGATCGAAATAAATTTCGCTGACTTTAAAACCTAGCTCCCAAGTGAAATCCTGGTCGTTTTCTGTATTTCTAAAAACAATGGTAGTATCTTGTCCTTCTCCCATAAACTTAATAGGCACATTCAATTCAAAAAAATCAACTGATGAATGTGATTGGGTTTGACTAATTTTTATGGTACCAATACCATTTTCATCTTGTCCCCAATAAAACGAATAAGACGGATATCCTTGGCCATAAATCCAATCCTGGAAAAAATAATCCAAATCCATATCACTTTCTGCTTCCAGGTGTGTTTGTAAATTTTCAGTACTTGCAAAAGCATTTGCCAATTTTTCATCTTGTAAATAGTTTCTAATGCCCCTGAAAAAGGCAGTATCACCAATTTCTCCACGTAGCATGTGCAGCACCATTCCTCCTTTTACGTATGAAAGTCGGCCGCTAAATATTGCATTTTCAGAGGTTGTATCGTTGACAAATACAGAACCTCCTGGCTCTTGGGTTATATAATTAATTTCATTACGTTTCCAGTTTGCCCAGTTTTCACCCGAAAGTCCAAATTCATGGGTTAAAGATTCACAATAAGTTGCAAATCCTTCGTTGAGCCAAATATTTTTCCAGCTATTGCAAGTGATGTAATCTCCAAACCATTGATGAGCCAATTCATGTGCAATTAAACCAAAACCAAAGTTTACCATAAAACTCATGGTTTGATGCTCCATGCCACCTCCCCATCCGAACTGTGCATGGCCATATTTCTCATCCCGATAAGGATAAGTAATAAAAAGTCTGTTGTAAAGTTGCATGATTTCAATAGTCGCTGGTGTGTTAGTCTGTGCATAACTCAAGTCTTCAGGATAAACGTAGTTTAAGATTTCAATGGGATCGCCATTGTCCATTGGAACATAATCTGAGTAAGTTGAATAATTAGTAACTGCAAAAGCAACCAAATACGCAGTAATAGGGTGGCGATGCTTCCAGTGAGTATGCATTTTCCCATCAATTTCATTTTCTGAAATCAATTTGCCATTTCCTGCTGCTTTGTATCCTGTTGGATGAATAATCACCAAATCAATAGAATCTGCTTTATCGTAAAGCTCTTGCTTACAAGGCCACCAGTCTCGTGCACCATATGGTTCAGATAGGGTCCAGATAATGGGGACTCCATCATGAGAGTCTTGTATAAATGCTCCAAACCCTCCTGATTGAGCAGGAGCGCCCTGGTAAAAAACTGATACAGAATCTAATTGTCCGGAAGAAATAGTTGTAGGGAAATTTGCTGTTAAAATATCACCAGAGTGAGTATAAGTTAACTTTTGATTATGGAAAAGTATTGAATCAATAGTTAATTGATCTTTAAGGTCAAATGAAATTGAGTTACTTTCATTGAGCATTTTAAAATAGGAAGTAACTTTTCCTTTAATGTAATATACGGCAGGATCAACCTCAAATTGTAAGAAATGATATTTTAAATCATAATTACTACCCGTATTTTTATGGTTAAGCTTTTGTCCTTGTATTCTGATTAGGCTCAGGAAGAACATCATTAGTAATAAACGTCTTAAGCTCATATTTTTGGGATTACCGTTTCAAAAAATAAATATGCAATATATAGCTTTCTAATTAAAAAACCTGTTTAAATATTCTTTTATACTTTTATCGGCTCAAATTTTATTTCATATGGATAAACCCGAAAAACGAGTAGTTGATTTTATCAAAGAGCACCATGTTTTAACATTAGCAACTTCAAACAATAATCAGCCTTACTGTGCAAACTGTTTTTATGCTTATCTTGAAGATAAAAATGCCTTTGTTTTTACCTCAGATATGGATACCAAACATATTAAAGATGCATTGGTACAGAATTACGTTGCGGGCTCAGTAGTTTTAGAAACAAAAATAGTTGGAAAAATCCAGGGTGTTCAGTTTAATGGCATATTATATCAGCCTGAAGGAGAATTGCTTAGTAAAGTAAAAAAAGTTTATTTAAAAAAATTCCCCGTTGCTGTTTTAATGAAAACAACGCTTTGGGTTCTTGATTTAACTTTTATAAAAATGACAGATAATCGGTTAGGTTTTGGAAAAAAATTGATTTGGAAGAAAGATATTCAATAGCGAAGTTATTTACTGCTACATTATCAAATAATTTAAGATAATGTAGCAATGAATAATGTTTTATTTAAGTACTAGTAATGAAGTTTTTATTTCATTATTAATCTGTACTTTAATAGTGTAAGTTCCTCTTGCAAATTGTTCAAGGTTTATTTCTTCCTTTATCTGTAAAGATTTGAATTCTTTCGAATATACTTTGACTCCATTCATATTAATAATTTCAATCTTAAGAGGAGAATTTGCATTATTATTGACATCAATGATTGCTATATTTTTAGCAGGATTTGGATACACCTTTACAAGATTATTAAGACTAAGAGCGTCTAAAGAAGTAGTAGCCGATTTTATCTCTACAGCTTCTCCTAATTTAAACCCTTTGCAACCAGCATCAGATAATGACTCAACTTTATACGTACCAGGCTCCGAAATCCATTTTTGATAAGGAGAAATACTTGTTTCAACTGTATATGAGCTAGTTCCGTCAGTGTAAGTGAAATCCCAGGGAGGGGTTCCAGTTAATTCAAAATTCATTTGAATCGAATCGCCAATTGGAATAGTTTCTTCACTATTGATTATAATTGTGGGGTTCAGAATCTGAAAATCAACAGGAGCTGATTTCTGCCCATTACCGCAATTATTTCGTCCTGATACAGTGATTGCTATTTCATCCGTAGCAGGTTGATTCCAAATTAATTCCGATGTCGTTCCATCACCAGTTATTTTCCCAGCTTCAGCAGGAAGAATCTCCCAGTCGTAGTAGGATGCTTTTTCAATAATTTCTGTTTTAAGGGTATTCCGCACATTATCATCAAGACAAACGGCTTCCAAGCCTTGAATAGAATTAGCTTGAGAAGGAAGATAATCAATTAAAACTTCAGCGGTATCGTAAGCCATGCATCCGTTATTATCAGTTATAATAACATCATAAGTTCCGGCCTCCAAATCTTTTATATCTTCTGTGATTTCTCCATTTGACCACAAATAGGAGTATGGTGAACTTCCACCCCAAACATCTAAATCGATTTTACCATTTGATGCATTTTCGCAGTTGTTTTTTATTTTCAATTTAGTTTGAATAGTATTTTCTGCATTTAATAATATTGAATCATTTGCAATGAAAGTTTCATCAGATACTGTCACATAATACCATCCGGCACTTAATCCGGAAATATCTTCAGTGGTTGCTCCATTTGACCATTCAATAGAGAATTCACCTTCACCTCCTTCGATAGTTAAATCAATACTACCGTTATTAGAACCAGAGCAATCATATGTTCCTACTAAATCAAGTTTTATTGGATTATCTGATTTTGCAACCAGTACTTTTAGAGAGGCTGTGCATCCATTTTTATCTGTAACATCAACACTATATTCTCCGGGGGCTAAATTATAAATGTCTTCAGAAGTTGAACCGGTTGACCAATTATATGAGAAAGGTGCTTCTCCGCCGATAACAATTAAATTGATCTCGCCGTCTTTTTTACGCCCTGAGGTTGCATTTTTAACATTGGCTTTTAGGGAAATGTCTGAAGAAACTGAAACAATAACAGAGTCAGAAGCAACACATGAATTTGCATCAATAACTGTAACTCCGTAACTACCAACTTCTGAAACAGTAATGCTTTGATCTGTTGCTCCTGTCGACCATAAATATGAATAAGGTTCTGTACCTCCGGAAACTTCTGGTATTAATTGAGAAGATTGTATATCACAGGCAAGATTTGTTTCAGGTATGTTAGCCTGTAGTCTATTGTTGGCATATTTTGCAATAAAGAAACCATAATGGTAATTTGGTACTGCAATTTCACCAAAAGTAGGACTGGCATACATTGCTCCAGCTAAATAGATATTTTGTTCTAAGTCAGTAAATATTTCACTTTCCTCGCAATTTGTACTAGCACTTTTGGTAATATCAACTTTATCTGCAAAAAGTAAGTTCCCTTCGCTGTTGAACATGGCAAAATAAGAATTTATTCTTCCAGAATATGCATCAGGATGTACCTTAAATTCAATTATTTGACCATCAATGTCAATGTTGTCAGAAAAGCTTCCAATGATACAAATATTTTCCTTGTTATCAACATAAATCCTGCTTCCATAATCGTCTTTAGAGCTGCTAAAACCTTTTGCCCATAAAACGTCAAGGTTGTTATCCAATTTTAACATGTATATACCAACTCCATAATCAGGATGACCAACAGTATAATTTCCAAAAGTTTGCTGACCAACTAATTGTCCTGTGACTATGAAATTATCTTCAGAAGCTTCGATGTTTTGCACATATGAGTATGGATTGTTCATTACCTTTATCACTTCTCCGTCAGAGCTGTAATTAATAATAAAATTTCTTGTTTCTGTTGAAATGGTATCATTAATCATAGCATGAAATGCTCTTGTACCACCAACTGCAAAAATCTCATTATTTTTATTAATTGTAAATGAAGAAAGGTAGTCCTGATCATTGCTACCTGTGGAACTCACCCATTCAAGATCTCCTTCAGCAGAATATTTTGCAATAAAAAAATCCTCTCCTCCCTTATTAATAATTGTTGTATCGCCAACCATTAAATTACTTTTGAACCATCCTCCGACATATACATTACCAAATTCATCAAGTTTCATCTTTTCAGCTTTTACATCCAGCGTTCCTTGAAGACTTTTAAACCATAGAAGATTACCATCTGATGACAGTTTTGCAACGAAAGCGTCTGAGTTTTCTAATGGGGTATAAATGTTGCCATCTATTTCGACAGGTTTATAAAAGAAACCGGAAATAAAAATATTATTATTTTTATCTAACTCCATTTTGGCTATATGAAAACCATCTCGCTTAACGAGCATTTTGGTCCATATTGGTTCTCCATCCTTAGTCAATTTCGCAAAGAAGTATTGGGATTTGTCAAATTTGTAATAGTTTCCAGCTAAATAAAAGCTCCTGTCAACAACACAATTCATATAAAAGTTGCCTTCTTTATCTGGTTTTGCCATCATATTGTATCCCCTGTCACTTCCAGGATAAGAGTAGATAAGCTGAGAGCAGGAATAGGATGTGGCTTCGCAATTCGATGTGCCTTCAATAATAATGCTTTCCCTTGACTGACATTGTTTATCATCTGAAACATTTACAATATAATTGCCAGCACTAAGATTGTTCAAATCTTCAGTTGTTTCGCCTTGATACCATTGATAATTATATGGCTCTGTTCCTCCAGTAACAGTAAGATCAATAGATCCATCATTACCTCCGTTTGTAGTTACATTGTTTTTCGTATATGAAATTTCAGGGCTTGGATTCACTGTTATATCAATGTAGCTTTTAGGTTCCTCCAAAGTGCAGCCATTTTTATCTTTGGCAATCACCCAGTAGGTTCCTGAAGTTTTAGGGTACATTTTATTGGTGCGATTTCCATTTGACCACTCATAGTAACTAAACTCGTTAACTGAAATAAAATCTCCTTCACATATTTCAGCACTTGCAGGTAAATTAAGTTCAGGAAGTGATTCAATTTCTATTGTTTGTTCAACTGATACTGTTCTGTCTCCATAATTCCCGACAAGTCTTATTTTATAAACTCCTGGTTCATAGGTGTATTCAGGCATCATGGAGCTTGATTTTTCTGATGGGTCCTCAGATGGATAGTTAAAATACCATTCTACCGACTGAATACCTTCAGGATTTAATATTTTAAATAAGACAGGCTCTCCAGGGCAACCTTTTTTATAGGTAAACTTTAATCCTGAAAACTCGCTGCTTATAAATGAAGGCAGGCCTTCGTAACTTTGCTTTGTAAGAGACAAATCATAACTTTTATAATCACTGCCAGCGCCTTCTTCGCTGGGATTATTGATAACGGAAAGAGAACGACCTTTGGTGGCCAGATAAATTCTTCCATCCAGCCCAAGTTGCATTCCTATTCCATTATAGCCAATAACAGTTTCTGAAGCAAAAATAGCGTCCCAGTTTCCAGCATCTAGGTTAAATTGATATATTTTATTTCCCCATCTTTCAGAACAATATAAAATCTTCCCATCTATTGAAAATTCAACACCATAAGCACTTTTATAAACCCCTGGAAATTGAATATGATTTGAAATAAAACCTGTAGAATTGTCAAAATCAAATATTTCCAGAATATTCATTCCTTCAATAGCAGCAACCAGTTTGTTGCCTTTTGGAGAAAATTTCAAGTAACCCCTTGAATTACTTACATGCCCTTCATAGAAAGTTCCTCTGGGAGAAATAACAGGTGAACCAGTTTGGATACCTGATTCATTAACTAAATAAGAAACAAATTCATCAGAGTTCCATTTATGAACAACTAACCAATAATCAGTTCCATTTTGATGCCTTGTAACAGCAATTTTTTCTGATGCAGGACTAAACAGGCTAATGTTTTTGTTTCCCTCTGCAATATCACCTAATCCAGAGTTTAGAGTCATGTCAACAATTGAATAGGATAGACCTTTATTTCCAACGTTTTCATCAACTGAAATAACATAATAAATATTACTATCCCCTGGTTTTGGAATTATGGCGACGCTTGTAGATGAAGGGGCACCACCAAGATCAAAGCCATTTGACATCTGAATATGATTTTTATTCCAAACATGCATTCCATCAGTATAAAAGAGCAGATTTCCATCAGAATCAGAGATGGCACTACATCCCTCCTGCATATTTAAAGATCCATTTGTAAGTGCTTTGGGGTTACCTTGGGAAAAATTGATCCCAGCTTGATTTCCAAAATACCAGTTGTTCGATTCATTCTGTGCTTTGATACATTGATAAAAAAGCAATGCTATTAAGGTGCTTAATACAAATTTCATTATGTGTAAATTTGGTTATATTAACTAACGACAAAAGTATAAAAGTTATGTGATTAATGGTTATTTGTTGTCTAAAAATGCATGATTTTGTTAATTTAAGCTCAAAAATAACTTTCCAGTGTGGAATATGGGTTTAAAGCTTTCTCCCTTTCTCGTTCTGTATTTTTTTCAAATAGTTAGGTTTTAGTTTTTCAATAATATCTGCTTTAACCCAATAGATGTAGTTAAACATTTTAGGTTTTTCATCAGTACTGTATTTATCTATTCGGTTACTATTGAAAAATAAATATTTACCATCTGGGCTGATGGATGGGAAATCCTCATTGAATCTTGTATTAATATTTGGCCCCATGTTTATGGCTTCTGTCCATTCTCCGTTTGATTTTTTAAAGCTAATGAACAAATCTCCCTTACCGTACCCATGTCTTCTGGAGGCAAAAATTATGTATGATTCATCCTTTGCAATAAATGGCGAATAATCTAAAGAAGCACTATTGATTGAAAGTCCCAAACTATGTGGTTTGGCAAAGGTGTTATAAATATGTTTTGATTCGTAAATATCAAGGTACGAAGAATCTTTTGTGCTTGTGACTAGGTTGTAATACAATGTTCCTTTGCCACTTATGCTGGGACAGATTTGGTACATTCCAAAATTAATAACAGCTCCCAGGTTTCTTGGTTCTGTCCAACCTGATTGCATTTTTTTGCATTCCCAAATCTGAATCTGGCTATTATCTTCCAACTCTACTTCTTTCTTCATAGGTCTGTTTGAGGCAAAAAACAGTTTTTTCCCATCTGGCGAAAGGGACGGGTATAGATCTTTGTATTTTCCTGAGAATGGTGCCGGTTTGGGTTCAGACCAGGTATCTTCTTTATTTTCCATAAAGAATATTTGAGGAGGAGATATTCGTGCAAACCAAAATTCCTTCCCGTTTGGAGCAAAGGTAATGGCTCCGTTTTCCTTGCCAATAGATACTCTTCCTCGGGCAAATATTTTAGGAGTATCTCCTGGTGGATTTTCATTAAAAAGATCGCAATCAAATTTTAATTTACTGTCAATACTTGTTTCTAATTCTTCAAATATTGAGTCACTTAAATATGTGGAACCTCTTGTTTCGGGATTTTCTTGAGGTTCCCTATACGAACAGCCAGGTAATATAAAAAAAGCACCAAGTAATAAACTTAGTGATAACCGTAATTTCATTTTCAACAATTATTTAAGTTGTAATCAGGTTTATTAGATGCTAGGAATTAGTAATTTTTATAATAGTCATAAAATGCTGCGAATATTGTACCACAATCAAATTACACTTTGATAGTCAGGTTTTTACAGGGAGAAACTATTGGGAAATGGTACATTTTTGTTCGAAAACGGACAAAATTGCACGAAAATGAACATGTGCTAAAATTTTACGCTCATCAATGCAAATTCCTTTTTTTCTATTAACTTGCATATAGTACTTAAAATGATACCAAACAATAAAAACATCAACTATGATATTAGAATCTACTATTAAGACAGTTACAGTTTACAAAGACAGGGCTTTAGTTGAGCGCCTTGCCAAGCATAATCTCTCAGAAGGTGAACAAACAATCATTTTTAAAGGCTTGCCAGCAGGTATTGATACCAACTCACTTCAGGTTAAAGGAGGGAAACAAGCTATTTTGCAAGACCTAAAAGTAAAAGATGTTTACCTTGAAGAAATTTCGAATGATAAAAAAAGTGATATTGCAGAAGAAATTGAAGAGTTACACGATTTAATTAATGAAATTACCGATAGGGTTAACAACTCAAATGAAGAAAAATCTCTTTTGCTTAACATGGCGAAAGTATCGGCAGATTCATCTAAGAAGTCGCTAATAGCTTTGTTTGCTCCTGAAAAGATGGAAGTGATGATGAAGTTCTATAATTTGAAATTAAATGCACTTGATGATACTTTAAGAGAAAATAAAAAGGAGCTTAAAAAACTGGAAAAAAGGCTCAAGGTTTTAACCAATGAATTGAGCAAGTTTAACCAAACTAATTTAAAAACCGAAAAGCAAGTAGAATTAAAAGTTTTTGTAAAGGAAAGTGCTGATATTGAGATTACTATATCGTATATTGTTTATAATGCAAACTGGAGGCCTGTTTATGATTTAAGGCAAAATTCAGAAAACAAAAAGCTGGGAGTTGCTTATAATGCAATTATTAGGCAGGCAACTGGTGAAAAATGGGACGGTGTTGAATTAAAATTATCAACAGCCAGACCACAGTTATCAGGAACGTCACCAACACTTTCGCCCTGGTATATTGATATTTTTACTTATCAGCCATCTCCAATGCCTAAAATGGAAAAGGCCAAAAGATCTAAAAAATTAGATATGATGATGAAATCCGGATCTGTTGCTCCAGAAGGTCTTGTTGATGATGAATATGCTGAGTTGGAAGAAGAAGCTCCAATGGAAATTAAAGAAGCTAAAGTTGAAACAGGAGCCACTGCAGTTATTTTTGCGATTCCTGGAACAAATACAATTTTAGATAATAATGAGGAGCATAAAATAGGAATTACCAACATAGAGTTGGAGGCAGAACTTGAGTATAGAAGTATTCCAAAGCTAAACCCATTTGCTTATTTGACTTCCAAAAGTAAAAACACATCGGATTATCCTCTGCTTGCAGGGAAAACAAATATTTTCCTTGATAATAGTTTTGTCTCTCATGCAAACCTAAAGCTGGTCGCTCCAAACGAAGAATTTAAAACCTCTCTTGGTATTGATGAAGGAATTCATATTGAGTATAAGTTAATAAACCGCTTTTCGAAAGACGAAGGTTTGTTTAGTAAAAAGAACAAAGTAATTTTTGAGTACAAAATTGAAATCAAGAACAATAAGCAGCAGGAGAGCAAAATCATTGTGAAAGATCAGGTACCAATTTCACAAAGTCAGGATATTAAAGTGGAGCTTTTAGAGCCAAAAATAAAAGAAAATACAGATTTACTTAAGAAACTTGATGATGAAAGCATTGAATGGATACTTAGTATACCGGCAGGAGAGAAAATAAGACTCGATTTAAAGTTTTCTGTGGAATATCCCAGGGGTGAGAGCATTACAGGATTGGATTAAGTTTAAGTAGTCAGTTCTTGGTTTGCAGTTTCAAGTAAACATTCGGCAGCACAAAGTGTGGAAACTGTGAACTAAGCACCGACTAGGAATACAGTAATTAGTTACTACAAAATACCACTGCTTTATTCCTCTTTAAATCAGTGATTTACCATCAGGATTTTCCTCCTTCATTTTTTTTTGGTATTTTTTCCGGTTCTTTTTTTAAGAACAACTTTTGTACAAACTCGATTAAGATACTACTAAAGAATGAAAAGAACAGTTATTCAAATGCTGCGGACAGCGGCCCAAAATTATAGTAATACACCATATACACATGAGAAATCTAATAGTGGTTGGATTCATAAAACCTATTCTGAAGTTGAAACTGACTCAAATTATATAGCAAGTTATTTGATTGATTCAGGAATAAAAAAGGAAGATAAAATAGCCATTCTTTCTGAAGGAAGAATAGCCTGGATTACAGGCGAATATGGCATTCTTAAGGCAGGAGCAATTTCAGTACCATTATCGATAAAACTACTTCCGGAAGAGGTACTTTTCAGGCTGAATCACTCTGGCTCTAAAGGAATATTTATTTCGCACAACACTTTTGAAAAAATTGCCCCCATATGGGATAAAATTGAGCAAAGCGATTTCAAAATCTACTATTTGGATGATGACATAGAAAAAATAAGAGAAGATGCATCAGGGTTTGGTATTGACATAGAAAAAGATGCCATTACTGTTTCAAAAATGCTTGAATCAGGTAAAGAAACTTATGAAAAGGATCCTGCTCCATTAGATCAATGCGTAGAGAATATCCAGGAAAATGATGTGGTTACAATTTCATATACTTCAGGAACTACTGGAAACCCAAAAGGAATTATGCTTACACAGCTAAATTATTACGCAAATAGTAATGATGCGATGGACTTTTTCAAGCTTCCTGAAGGTTTCAGAACGTTGCTAATTCTACCACTGGACCATTCTTTTGCTCATACAGTCGGAATTTATATTTCGCTGCTGAAAGGCATCGGTATTTATTTTGTTGATGCAAGGGGAGGCAGTGTAAATACACTAAAAAATATACCAATTAACTTAAAAGAAGTATCACCTGACTTTTTGTTAACAGTGCCTGCTCTTACAGGGAATTTTATGAAAAAAATTACTGATGCAATCAAAGAAAAGGGTGGTTTTGTTAGCTGGTTGTTTAATGCAGGAATGAATGCAGGAATAAAAATTAACCAGGATGGTTATCGAAAGGCTGATTTCTTTACCACATTGGTAAATATTATTCCTTATAAACTCGCTAATGCCTTGATATTTAAAAAAGTAAGAGCAATATTTGGTGATAACCTGCAATTTTGTGTTGGTGGAGGGGCATTGTTAGATATAAAACAACAAAAATTCTTTTACACATTAGGAGTACCCGTTTATCAAGGATATGGTCTTACAGAAGCAACTCCAATTATTTCAGCCAACGCTGTTCATACTCATAAATTAGGAACTTCTGGTCCCGTTTTACCAGGTATTACATGCAAGATTGTAGATCCTGACAGAAAAGAACTACCTAAAGGACAGAAAGGAGAGATTGCCATTTTAGGAGATAATGTAATGGCTGGTTATTATAAAAATGAAAAAGCAAGTAAAGAAGTTTTGGATAATGGCTGGTTGTTCTCAGGAGATATGGGTTATATCGAAGATGATGACTTTTTAATGGTTGTGGGTCGCGAAAAAGCATTATTAATTTCTGAAGATGGAGAAAAATATTCACCAGAGGAAATTGAAGAAGCTATTGTGAACTGTTCTGATATGATCAACCAGGTGATGATTTATAATGATCATAAAAAGTTTACCACGGCCATAGTTACTTTGGATATTCCAAACGTGAAAAAATTTGTAAAAGAAAGGCATATTGCAGATGAGGAAGTATTGATGAAGGAAATTCAAAAATCTTTCTATCAGTTTAAATATGAGAAAGATTACGCAAATAAGTTTCCGGAAAAGTGGATTCCATCTGTATTTACAATTGTTCCAGAACCATTTACAGAAGAAAACAAAATGATAAACTCAACTATGAAAATGGTAAGGTATAAGATAATTGAGGCTTATCAGCAAGATATAAATGAAATGTATGAGAATGGAAGGTCTACAACCATTTGTCCGAAAAATGAGGAAACCATAAAAAATTTGCTACCATTCCACTAAAATTTTTATATCTTTGGGTTAATTACTATATTTATTTAGTTGAAATTTTGTTAATTGGCAATTTATAAGTTTTTGATACTGATATAAATTGCATGTATTTTCTGAAATGCAGGACTTTATAATGGAAGGAGGGCGTATTAGACCCTCCGCAAGATTTAGTAGTGTTGAAGGTGTATTGAGCCTCGAAGGAAGGTCGTTACTTGAATCTGCTGAAGAGGTGTTTGATAAAATGAACAAGTGGTTCAATGAATATATCAATAATCCTCGGCCAGTAACAACTATAAATATTGCATTGGAATACTTTAATTCAAGTACTGCAAAGGCCTTGATAAGATTTTTGATAATCTCGAAAAAATTAGAAAATAAAAGCAAGTTAACAATCAATTTTTATTATGATGATGAGAATGTCTTGGAATACGGCAGGGATTTTTCTGATGTGATAGGCATTCCGTTTAACTTTAAAGAAAAAAACTTTCATTAGTAAAAGGGCATGGAAAGATTGCTATTTGAAGCCACACCCAAATCACCTCTTATCCACATGGATGCGGATAAAGGACTGATAGAACTTAAAGGTCGTTCTACCCCTGAAGATATTGATAAAGTTTATCTTCCAGTATTTTCGTGGGTTGATAACTATTTAAGCAATCCAAAACCTAAAACAACTGTTAATTTTCATTTTGAATACTTTAATTCAAGCACCACTAAGGTTCTTATGCGACTGATTAACAAGTTATTAGTTATTCATAAATCAGAAGCTACTGAATTACAGATTAACTGGTTGTACTTTGATGAAGACATGCTTGAGTATGGTGAAGATTTTCAAGAATTGACCGGAATGGAATTTAATTTTGTCGAAAGCGATTATACAAATATCGATTTCGACATAGCAAACTATTAGTTTCTGTCTGCAATTTCAATTAATAAATCCCTGTCTTGTTCATTATAAAAAAAACTGCCCTCATGAGAGCAGTTTTTCTTCTATGAAGTTCTGTTATTATTGAGCTCCAGACATCATATCTTGATATTTTTTAAACCCTTCTGGACATTTTTCTTCCATAGCTTTTTCAAGTTGAGCTTGAGAAACACTTCCATAACCTTCTTTATCACCAAGCTCTGTGATTGGAGTAAGAATATCAAGTGCGCTCATTGGATCTTCAGGGTTGTATTTTTCCATGATTTTACACATGTCGTCAGCCATAGCATCAACTGTGGCCTGATCCGCTCCGCAAGAAGAAAAAATAAGTGCTAATCCAAAAATTGCAACAAAAAATAAATTTTTCATAGTAGTATAAAATAAAAATTAATAAATAATAAAATTCCTTGTTTTCTATTCACTATTGGTTAGTGAAGTTATCAATAATTGTTCAATTTAAAAAAATTAAATTTTCATATATAAATACAAAAATAGTTACTAGCTGCGTCAAAACTTGTCGTTGTACTTCCAATTTTGAGATACAATTAGTAGATTCTTTTGAACTAAATTTCCATAAAAAAAAAGAAAGGAAGTCATTACAAATCTCTGTTTCTGAGCTAGTTTCTTGTTATGGTTTTAGCTAAAAATATTTATGAGTATTTGATTCATATCAAATACTCATAAAATTTACCATCTTCTAATCACAATCAACATCAGTATCATATGAGGAACTATTGTAGTAAATTTTTCCACTGAATTTTGAACCATCATGTTGCTGAGAAAAAGCTACCTTGGTTACAACACAACCTCCATCTGGTTCTGTAAAATAGCAGTACGCAACAATTGTACGTCCGGTTACCACCCCAGTTAGTTTATTTCGGTTAATTTCCCAGTCGTTGCTGGCTATTTTTAGTTTTTTGATTTTCCTTTCTCTGCCTTGCATTATTTTCAGTAGTGTGGCTTCTAGCTGAGGGTCTTTCATGCCTGCTTTAAAATCACTGTATTTTTTGCCAATAGGATAATAATCACCTGCCTTTTTAACAACAGTTATTTCCTCTTCAAAGTATTTCGAATCACCTTTGCCAGGCCTGTATATTTCTGCAAACACTTTTACTTTATTTTCACCAACTTTAAGTGCTTTTACAAATTTGTTGTACCCAACTCTCTTATTTGTGTAGTTCTCTTTAATCTCCTTTGGGTTTAATTGGGTTGAATAGGTTGATGCATCTATTTTTTCACCTTTTGCTAACAAACTAAGCTCACTTAACCTGTAGGCTTTAGTTGAAGTACCTATAGTTGCCCAAATTTCAATGTCATACAATGAATGAGGCGAATTATCAGTATCACCAAAAAACAACTCGCTATATAAACAAGGAAAATAAAGCCTGGCATAATTTAAGTCCATAGCATTCAATTTGGTTTTAAATATGGATTTATTGGCATTGCTTTCAGGAATTGGTTGATTTGAGAACACCATCCGCCCTGCAAATTCTTTGTTGGTTTTATCAGTTACCTTTGATTCTTTAAAGGCTTTAACACTTTGTTTTAGATAAGACAAGGATTTACTGTTTTCAGAAAGCTCCCTTAATGCTTTTGAATATACTTCATTTGATGGTTTAAAGCTTTTGTGCTTATCAAACAGTTGAACTAATTCAAGATTGTCTTTGTTAGCAGCTACTACCAGCAAACTTGTTTTTGATAAACTCGGATCAGCACCTTTTTCTAAAAGGAATTTTACCATTTCTGTTTTATCCAGGTATGTGGCTGCATGTAGTGGTTCACCAGGAAAATTCTTAGCATTGTTAACATCAGCGCCTTTGCTAACAAGGTGTTTTAGTTGGTCTATATTTCCTTCATTAATTACATGAACAAGGGGACAGGTTTTTGAAACCGTGCGTTCGTGAATTTGATAAGCTCCGTTGATATCCAACCCGTTGTTTAGGGCCTCATCAATAATTTCTATACTATTTTGAGCTACTCCTTCTTTGAATCGGGAGTAAGGATCTGCTTGTATGGCTCCCTGGTTGATTTTAGCTTCAAGTTCTTTTGCTTTTTCTTCGTACTTTGATACTCCAGGGCAGCCACTACTTTTGTATTTATTTACGTAGTTATTATAAGCCTGAAGGTTCATTTTTGCCGAAGAAGGATTATTTTCCTCTAATCGGGTATAAATCTTTTGCTCACGTTCTTCCATACTTTTTACATACCTAAGGCAGGTTTCGCTTAATTTGCTTACATCAACACCTGTTGTTTTTTTTACAGGCTTTGTTGCATCTTTTACTGTTTTCTTAGCTTTGTTTTTCAGATCTTTTCCAATTTTCCCAAATTGTGCATTTGTTGTGACTGAAAATCCACTAATAATTAAAATTATCATCAGGGTTAAAATGTTGTTTTTCTTCATTTTTGTTATATTTTAAGATTTTCACGAAACAAAAGTAGACCAAATAAATGGCAACCCTAAGGGAAGATATTTGCCTTTTTTGAGATTTAATTAACTGTATAATAGTAGTTTAAAATTTGTGTCAATAACTCAAGATCTTGAGTTTTGGAAAACAATGGAATAAATGGCAAATTTGTGGTCATTTATTTTTGTAATACTTTTTTTGTTTTAAACACCCTAATTTTGTATTAATAGAATGCCAAAAGAAAAGAACAAAGCATTAAATCCTTATTATCTTGAGTTACTAAAATATCTTGTGGTATATAAATTTAAGAACAGGCTTGGTCTGGAATTATCCATTGAAGAAAGAGACGAGCTTGCATCTGAATTAAATGAGTATAATACAAAAGATAGTCTAAGCAGGATATTTTCTCAAGGAGGAAAAAGGAGACAGAATTTTAACAAATCGAATTTGCAGGGACTTTGCAATTATGTAGGTTATGTGGATTGGGAGCAATTTATTGAAAAAGAATATCAAAGCTGGGCTGATGAATTGGAGGAGATACTTTATGCTGACTTGGATAGCCATGCACTGAAAAAAATCAATAAAACAATCTTTATCAGGATATTACAAGAGATTGAATCGAAAATAATTGAAGGAATAACTGAATATTTTAAGACTTATATTTTAAAAGAAAATAAACAAATCGGTGAGCTAGAGCTGGAGGATAAATTACAATCAACCATAAGGGTTTTTAATTTATGTATTGATTTTATTGCAAAAAACACGGACGAAGCTCATTTGATGGTTGTTTACAAGATCGCAGAAAATATTGATGAGGGAAGGCATTTATTTAATGGTTTTAAGCTTCCTGACATTTTCACAGGAGAACTTTTTAATAAAATAAGAAATAAAGAGTCTCTTTCTATAATTGATGAATTGGTCGATGAGGTGGAAAATCCTTTAAACAAAGAAGTTATGAGACTCTATAAAGAAGGGTACAATGATGAAAATATCTTACTTTTCCTGAATCATCAGGGTGTTGAAATAAAGATTGAAGAGATAAAACTGATAAGATGGAAAACTGCTGACAGAATATTTAACCAGCTAAAGAAAAAAGAAGATGGGCGAAAACTTTTCCAGGATTGAGAATTATATAAATCAAGCGTTAAGCAAGGAGGAAAAAGACAGGTTTGAAGCAGAACTTAAAACCGATAGTGATTTAGCTGAAAGGTATAATTTTTATAAGGATCTGAAGCAAGAGTTGCCAAAAGAGATAAAACCACTTGATTACAATAAAAAAATCCTTCCTGAAATAAATGATATAAATTTTACTGAAAAGAAACAAAAAAGAGGATTCAGTAAAGGTGCTGCAGCAGGGGTATTAATTATTTTTATTGCTGTTTCAGGTTATTTGTTATTGAGCAATGTTTCGCAAAATACAAATATTGCAAATATGCAGTTAATTATTGACAGCATGAAAACTGAAAATGTTCAAATTGCTAATATACAGAAAGATACTGTTTTTGAAAAAGTGATTGAAAATAAAGACTCTGTTGAGGTTTTACGAGACTTGATAGCTACTAAAGAAAATGAAATTGTTGCATTAAAGCTTGATAATGAAGATAAAAAGGCACTAAAGGAAGAGGTAGAAAAATTGAAAAAAGAGCTTGCTAAAGCAAAGCAGGATTATTATGAAAATAAAGGAAATTTTGCAGATGAAAACTATAATAATCCAATTGCAAACACCAATGTTTTAACGAGTTTGTCAATTTTTACTTCAGGAAATAAATTGGTAATGAGGTGGAAAAATGACATGAAGTACAAAGTCAGCTTTTCTACTCCCGATAAGGTACTTTTACATTCATCAGATGATTATATCTATGAACGCTGGGAAATACCAAAACCTAAAGATGGCTTTTATATGGTTGAGTTTCGTTCATTTGGAAAAGGAAAGACTACATTTCTACTGGAATTTAAGCGAAACTTTAAAATATGGTTGCCTAAATAGACATTTTAATTTCCGAGAAGTACCAGACCAGCCCAATGAAAGGGGATTACCCCGTATTCAATCATTTTTAGTTTTGCGCTGCGCAAGGAGTTTGCATACCCTTCATTGTTAAACACTTGGGTAAAAAGTTGACTACAACATCCCTGGTACTTACATCTTGTATACTCCAGAGCGAATGGACTATATTGGCTGCCCCCGATGCCATTAACCCTCGCGATAAAGTCATAACCCCTTCACCTTCTTTTATTTGACCGGTTCCGGTTTCGCAGGCAAAAAGAACCATCAAATCATTGTTTAGGTTTAGGTTATAAGTTCCGTAGGAAAACAAAATGTTGCTCTCATAATTATTACTAGAATTGTTTAATGCAAAATATAAGCCCGAGAGTTTTGGGTTTTCATAATCTGCTTTGCCGTGTGTAGCCAGTAAAACATATTTTTTATTTTTGGCATTGTTCAAAAACGCTGATTTACTTGCATTTTGGTAATAAAACGTTGAACATAAGATTCCATTTTTATCAGCCAAATACTAACAGTGGTTCGGTATAATTTCTCTTTAAGGAGTATTGCTGAATCTTTTTTGTGTAGCTAGGTTTAGGTAACTACTGTTTTGTAAGTTGCTGCCATCGAGGTTATTATCAATAAAGAATCTCTTCTTTTTAAATTAACAAATTTAAGCTGACTGTCAAGTATTTTTTCAAGTTCTATAACTTTTTCCTAATTGCTGGTTTGAAAGGCTGTGTCAATTTTATTAACGTACTGTTCTAGTTGCTTTGCTGATTGTGAAAATCCCTGGGTGGCAATTAGAAGGGAAATGACGGCTAAAATAGCTTTTAGTATTAATTCCTTTATCATGTTAAAAACAGGTTGTTAAAACATGAGGTTCTTACTATAATTTATTTTACTTGTTTGCTTTTGTCAATTTCCCAATAAAACCATGCCGGCCCAGTGAAACGGTATGATCCCTAATTCGATTAGCTTTAGTTTAGATTTTCTTAGCGAAGATGAATAGTCTTCATTATTAAATATGTGTTCATACATATCGACAACTAAATCCCTGGTACTCAAGTCATTTATACTCCATAATGTATGCATTACATTTGCAGAGCCGGAGGCCATAAAGCCCCTGGAAACAGACATTGGGCCGTATCCTCTTTTTAGCTTTCCAATTCCTGATTTACAGGCATACAAAACTACTAGTGTGCTAGTGAGCTCCAGGTAATAAGCTTCGCTTGAATATAGAAAAGCCTGGTTGACATCATCAGTTCTTGAGCTGGTCGGTGAAAAATATAATCCTGAGAATTGAGGGTTTTCAATATCAGTTTTTCCATGAGTAGCTATCAATATGTGTTTTTTACCAATGGCTTCTGCTTTAAATTGGTGTTTGTTGGCTTCCATAAACACTCGTTTAAAAGCACTAACTCCTTTACTTTTAGCAATCTGACAAACTTCGTCAACTGCTTTTTTTGTGCCCCATAAAGGAGATAATTTCTTAAAAACCTCCATTTTTGTGTTTTCACTTCCTTCTTTTTCGTTTGTTTTTAAAGAAGAACTAAATATTTGCGATTGTTCAAAAACAGGTGCATCAGCGAGTATATTTGAAGGTCTTTTATCATAAACTTTCGTTTTTTGCTTAGATTCTAACCATAGGTTACATGAATAATTGTAAGCAATATCATACTTCCTTACGAGGTAGTTTAACAATGCAAGATCCTGTGCTTTTTGGTTCAGGGTGTCTGTCAATAAAGTTTCAAATGGTAATAATGACAGCTCTTGGTTTACAATAAATATTAATTTATGAGTATTTTCTAAATCTGGCTCTATTGGTTTAATGAGAATGTCATAAAGCTTTTTACTATATTTTATATAGTTTGAATAACTGTATTCCATAAAATCATCTTTGCGGTAATAGGCTGACAATTGCTTAATGTAATGTGTTAATAAAGAATCTGTTAAACCATCACATTTTAACCTTTTGGCTACATATTTTCTTTTATTTATAAGAAATATATTGAGTGTAACTCCCTTTATATGATAGTCAATAATAGTGGAACCTTGCTCCAGATTGGATTGTATATGGCTGACAGAAAGATTACTATTATTAAATTTAAATTCATAATAGTTTTGAAATGCTTTGTCTAATTTACTGGCTAACAATTTTCTTTCTGACTTGTATTTTTCAACCAAACCTGAGTCATTATTTAAATATTTCTGTTCATTGGCTTTTTCAAAATAATACAGTAACTCAAAATCGTTATTTGAAGGTTCTGTCTGTCTTTCAATAAAAGTTTCTTTTTTTCTAAGGTTTTGCTCTTTTTTGAGTTCGCTATTATGTAATTCTTTAAACCTTGTGGCATCAGATTTTATAATTAATTCTTTAAGTTGATTTGTTTTGCTTTTTTGTGAATAAATAAATGCCTTTCTTAAGTTTGAATTTGTACTATCTATATTGACAGACTGCTGTGCCAGACTGAACAATACATCAATAACAGAGTTGTAGATGGTCTTTTTTTGCTCTATTAAAGCTAATTTATCCTGATCGTTTTCAAAATAATGCTCCAATTCTTCAGCAAGAGAATCGCTTAATAAATAATAATCAAGAGCATGTTGATAATCACTTGCTTTTTCTGAAGATATGCTTTCAGCATTTTGATAGTAGCAATTTGCCATTCCGGTAAGTGTTTCAATAAGCTGTGGTGTATATTTAAACTTAGACAGGTTATTGCTTTTTGCGAAGTTGCCTTCCCGAGGCTTGACCAATTGCTCGTTAAGTGCTCTTTTATAGTAGCTTGTAGCTGAATCAAATTGGTTGTTTGCTAAAAACATATTTCCCAGAATCTGATAAGCAGAGGCTGTATTCATTTGTCCTGAGTTCCTTTGCCTCATTACATTTCTTAAAAGGATTTTAAAAAGAGGGATAAGCCTGCTGTAATCTTTTTGGCGGGCAAACTGGTATATTTTTGAGTTGTCTTTTTTTCCCCTGGTTTGTGAAGAAGATTTAAGATACTTTGCAGGCAGGTGAGTAAAAACAAAATCATAGTCAGTTAATAATTCGTAGAAGACGGCCTCAGGGTTTTCATCTTTGCTTATTAATTTGGGTTCAAAGCTTTTTATCAAAAATGGATCATCAATTGTGCTCCAAAAAGCGTTGTAGCTTTTGTTTAATTCTTCAAAAATAGCATTGGCTTTTGTTTTATATTTAATGGCCTGTTTAGGTTCAGATAACATTCGGTAAACCCTCCCTAAATAATTATAAGTCAATGCAATATCAGGGTTCTTTTGGTAGTAATGAACAGAATGGATATCAATTGCCTTAAGCAGATACTTTTTTGCAAGGTTATATTGCTGCATTTGATAATAACTCATTCCAAGTGCCTGATTAACTTTTGCAAGCAAGACTGCATTTTTTTTGGAGACATGATTTTCCATAAAAGCCAAACTTGTTTCACTGCAATGGAGTGCTGACAGAAAGTCTTTATCCGAATAATAAACCAGAAACATGCTGTGATATATTTCAGCTAGTAAGAGTGAATCATTGTTTTCTGTTTTTGGGCTGGTTAATATATGAAGCAGCTCCTTTTTAGCCTGGCTAAATTCTGATTTTTCAACATAATAGGCAATAAGGTTTTTCGAAGCATCCATACAAACATCCTTGTTTCCTCCAAGTTGCTCAAAAGCAATGTTTCGGGCCAGCCTAAAACTTGTACCTGATTCATCAAATTTATTTTCAATTAGAAATATACATCCCGATGAAGCATGCTGAAAATATTGTTTATAATATGCCTGTTTTTTGAACAAACTGTCTTTAACTATGTCTATTTTAGCAAATTCCAGGGCTTCTTTAACTTTGCCTAAAAATGCATTGGCTACGGCCACTTGGTAGCTTACTTTCATTGCCATTGTTACTAGCAACGAATCGTCCAGCTCCAATTTTCTTGTTGCAAAACTTGAAAGAAAATCATTTCCTTCCTTAATTACTTTTTCCCAATTACTAACCCGATAGGCAACCTCTACGCTATCTGCCAGTTTACCAGTTAAATGTTTGGTTTGGGCAATAGTGTTTTTTAAAGGTAAAAGAAAAACAACGCCTAAAATTGCAAAATAAATAGTTGATTTTTTTTTTCTAGAGACCATTGATAAATTTCAAGTTAGTTTTCTTTTTCTTCTTCAACTACCATCATATCAATTTGTTTTTTGAATAAATTGGTACGAATGATTTGTACTTTCAATGCATCTCCTAATTGGTATTTTCTGTGTTTTTTATGACCAATTATGCAGAAATTCTTTTCATCAAATACATAGTAGTCATCATCCATGTCGCGCAAGGCAATCATTCCCTCAATCTTAGTTTGATCAATTTCAACGTACATGCCCCATTCAGTGATACCAGAAATAACTCCATTGAAAATTTGCCCAAGCTTATCCTGCATAAATTCAACCTGCTTGTATTTTATCGATGCCCTTTCAGCCATGGCAGCTCGTTGCTCCATATCAGAACTGTGTTTGCAAAACTTTTCGTATTCCTTGGCATTAGCTGATTTGCCTCCTTCAAGGTAGCTCTCAAGTAGCCGGTGTACCATTAAATCAGGATACCTACGAATAGGAGAGGTAAAATGTGTGTAATAATCAAAGGCTAAACCGTAATGCCCAATGTTGTTGACATCGTAAATCGCTTTTGCCATGGATCGAATAGCCAGGTTTTCAATTACATTTTGTTCAGCCTTACCTTTTACGGTCTCAAGCAAATTGTTCATGGAACTGGCAATTTCCTTGTTGTTTTTCATGCTGATGCTGTAACCATAGCGCTTGATGAAACTTGAAAAGGTGTTTAGTTTTTCCAAATCCGGTTCATCATGAATTCGATAAACAAAGGTTTTAACTTTTTGATTTTGAATTGGTTTTCCTATTTTCTCTGCCACCTTTTTATTGGCAAGCAACATAAACTCTTCTATTAGCTTATGTGCTTCTTTCGATTCTTTAAAATAGACATCTAAAGGCTTGCCGTTTTCATCAATTTTGAATTTTACTTCTACTTTGTCAAACGAAATGGAGCCTCTTTTGTATCTGTAGGAGCGTAGCTTTTGAGCCAAATCATTAAAAAGCATGATTTCTTCCTTAAAGTCACCATCTGCACCTTCAATTATTTCCTGTACTTCTTCGTAAGTAAATCTTCTGTTGGAATTTATCAATGTTTTTCCAAACCATTCGCTGATGACATTTGCCTTGGCATCCATTTCAAAAACAGCTGAAAAAGTACACTTTTCTTCGTTTGGTCTTAACGAACAAACACCATTTGAAAGTCGCTCAGGTAGCATTGGAACTACGCGGTCAACGAGGTAAACAGAAGTCGCCCTGTTGTAACCTTCCTGGTCAATAATGGAGCCTGGTTTTACATAGTGTGAAACATCGGCAATATGCACCCCAATTTCGTAATTTCCATTATCTAACTTCTTGATTGACAATGCATCATCAAAGTCTTTTGCGTCAATTGGGTCAATGGTAAAAGTGGTGATTTCCCTAAAATCTCTTCGCCTTTTGGCTTCTTCTTCGAAATTTGTATCAGGTATTTTTTCAGCTTCTTCGTTTATGTGCTCCGGAAACTTGTATGGCAATTCAAATTCAGCTAAAATAGCATGCATTTCCACATCATTTTCACCGCTACGACCAATTACTTCAATGATTTCGCCTATCGGGTTTTTAGCATCTTTAGGCCATTCTGTAATTTTTGCAATGGCTTTGTCACCATCTTTCGCTCCTTTTAACTTGTTTAACGGAATAAATAAATCGTAAGGCATGTGTTTACCTTCGGTAAGTAAAAAGGCAAAGTTCTTAAGCACCTCAATTTCACCAACAAAGGTGGATTTGGCTTGTTTAATAATTTCAACCACTTCGCCTTCAGGTTGTCGTTTTTTTCGTTTGGCAAACAGGTATACTTTTACTTCATCGCCATGCAGGGCATTGTTCAAGCCGCTTTGCGATACAAAAACGTCTTCTTTAATGTCATCCGAAACAATATAGGCTGTGCCTCTGCGTGTCATGTCAACAATTCCGGTAATAAATGCACCAGTTGCAGCAAACCTGAATTTTCCGGTGTAAACTTCTTTCAGTTGTTCCCGCTCCACCAATTCGTACAATACTTTGGTAATGAGTTGCTTGGTTGGCATATCTTTGATTTCAAGAAGCTTTGCCAGTTGTTTGTAGTTGAATAGTTGCGAGGGACTTTCTCTGAATATTTTTATTAGAAATTTTCGTAATGTTTTTTTGTTATAGGCAGGAAGGCTTTTGCCTCTCTTATTCTTTTTCTTTTTTGTCATAATTTTTTTCAATTAATTAATAAATGCAGGTAAAGGGCATCTGATTATGTGCTGCTACATTTACCCAAAGATAAATATAAAATCAGCAGAGGTGGCTTTTTTTACAAATCAATACAATTTTAAGCAAATTCTTTGGAAATGGACATTAAGATATTGTGAAATTTATTTTCTTGTTCTTGTGGTTGTTGTTTCATTTAATAGGATTACCCCCTCCAAATATATATATTATGCACACAGATTATTTCCTTTGGTCATGAGATCGCTACGCTAAGTTACATAAATTTAGTAAATTATGTAATAGTATATACTCCTCTTCTTGCAAATTAGAATGAACTTAACCTAGATTTAATCTGCAAAATCTGAGGAATTAACGAGACTTTTTCAAACAACTTTTAGATTTACTTCCTAAACCTCACCTTTGTATTTTCATTGATCCATCCACCGACTTTATAACTTGCGCCATCCTGATAACCTTGCATAAAAGCTTCTTCGCCACTAGGGAAATACTTGCTGTAAAAAGCAATTTTCTGGTTGGCAAGGTCTTCTGCTTTAGGGTCAATTGTTTTTGCTTTGTAATATTTGTCTACTGCAGCCCAAAAAACGGTTGCTTTTTCAAAATCACTGTTGCTGAAGCTCGCGCTTGATAAAGCATATGCATCTCCAATCAGCAGGTATGGTTTCCCCCAGTTGGGATGATACTTAAGAGCTTCGTTTGCATCTATTCTTGCCTGTGAGTATTTATTTAGTTTGTGACAATTGATAAAACCCATATCGTGGTAATAGCTTGCTTTTAGGCTATCTGTTTTTTCAAGCTCAATGGCTTGTTTTAAATAGCTGATTGATTCATTGTATTTTTCTTTCTTCAAAAGCAATCCTGCCAATATAGAAGCGTTTTCCGCAGTAGGTTGAAGTTTTTGTATTTTATCGCTAACTTTAAAATAAAAATCATCGCTGATGCAATTGGCTCCTTTTAATAAGGCCTGCACTTTCAGTAGGTGCTCCAAGTCAGATGATTTTTCGTCAAAGGTACCAGCAAATGCAGAGACTAAGCTCTGACAATCAGCCGCTTTACTCTTAGCGAAAATATCTTCAACTACTTTTAATGTGGCTTGGTAGTTTTTAATGTGCTTGGGATTTTTTTCTTTGTTTATTTGTTTTTCAAGAAGGTTGATGCATTTAAGATAGGTTTCAACAACCTGGTTTTTTTCTACTTTTTCATCTTTAAACAGCATGTCAGTCGAAAGCATATAATAAGCTGTAACTGAGGGGCCTGTCTCTAATTTTTCAAGCTCAAGCGATTCTTGTAGTAATTTATGCGCCTCTTCAAGCTGGTCTTTATCAAACTTGAACAAATCGATTCCCTGTCGTCCTTTCACATAACCTTCTTCTCCGAAATATTGGATGCGTTCAGCATAAACATGCATAAGACTGTCAACCAACACCTTTTTTTTCTTGTTGTCTTTTTCTTTTTGTATGTCATGCACCAAAAATTTTACGCCATCCTGGTAAATTAGCTTTTTAAATCCTTTGCATGATTGATAGGTTTTCACCCATGCAGGAATTGCTTCATCAAACAAGTCTTGCTTCTGAAATTCTTTGTAAATTGAAATATTTTGAAGACACTCAATACTGTCATTTTTTATTGCAAATGGATTGCTGACATATTGAGCTGTGAGTGAGACATTAAAAATTGAAATTAAGAATATAGGTAAAATTCGTTTCATGGTATTATTTTGTTTTATTTCTAATTCAGCCTTGGTGATCGATAGGTTTAGTTTTTCTAATAAATTGCCCTGAAAGATCGGAAGATTGAAGACCGAAGACGGAAGTAAGAAGAAAACATCCCTTAAGGGTTTAAAATCATTATTACTTCGGTCTTCCGTTTTCGCGCTTCGAGCCTTTTTTTAAAATTTGTTTTACAAAATTATAAAATATTGATAAGTCCTACCCTGTTTAACATAAAGTAACATCTTTTAACAAATTGATTTTCAATGAATATTGTCAGGATAGTTGCTGTGGTTTGTTTTATACTATTCTTGTTCCTGAATATTGTAATCGGCTGGAACCTTTAAATTTTCTGCACCTTTAAAAACTGCTTTAACAGAACCTACTAAAACCTTGGCTTCTACAAGCAGGGGGATTCTATTTTCATCATCGCTAATCCAAACAAGTAAATCTTCACCTCCTTTAAACATGGTTCCGGCAACCAGTAACATTGAGAATTTCAGGCAGTTGTACTTTTTATTGTCTCTTGTTTTTAGAATCTCTTTTCCAAGATATCTTCCGTATAAGTTGAAAACTTCATTATCAACAATCATTTTTATCGGAATCTTTTCATTTACCTTGAATTTGGCTAAATCCAGTGTGCGGGCATAATAAACTGCGGTCATTACATCAAAAAGACAGTTGGGCATTTGCAAGGTATCGTATTCTTGTTTTTTTTCAGAATTCCATGTATTTGTGTAAATTTTATTTTCCTGATAATCAAATGTGTAATAATTATTAACTTTGTATTTACCTTCTGATGTATTTCTAGAGTATTTAATGGGGGCCAAATCTTCAACTCTTGCCCAGGAGTTATAATAATCTCGTACTTTAAAAAACCAATCGTGCTTTTTTAGTGATGTTCCGGTTCCGCTGAAATGATAAACATTTTGTCCATTCAGCCATTCCCTGCGAGCTTTAAATTCAACTTTGCCAGCATCAACCCAAATAAATCCCCAGTTGTAGACAATGTTGTAATTCAATTTTTCTCCAGAATTAAAACTCCATACCTGAGGCTTACATTGTGCTGATAATGAATAGCTTGTTGCGATTAAAAATAAAGAGAGTATGGAAATTTTGATATTCATAGATTGTGTGCATGTTTAAGCTAATTAGTATCACAACGTTTGACACTAAGTCACTCCAGGTGTTTATTCCTTTAAGAAACTTTGTGCTAAACTTCAGCTACTTTGTGTTCCGAAAAATTTACATTGAAACCTTTCCAATTTTATTTTCAATTGATTTAATCTTTGCTTCTATTCTGCCACCCGGGCCTTTTTTTATGTCAAATTTTACACTCGAATAAATTCTTGAAGAATTTTTATTTAAAATGTTATAAGCTTTGTTCAGGATTTCAAGCGCCTGGGGCATTGTATCTGTTTCTACTGTAGTACCCATTGAGCCCAGTTTATAACTGTAACCCGAATTTCGAATCATTTCAATTACTTTACTTACGTCTGAGCTCACACTTACTCCCTTATCGGTTGGGAACATTGCAAATTCCATTAATACTGACATTTTTCTTGTGTTTTAAGGTTTATTATACCAAACCGCTGTTAGTAATTGGTTTGCTTCACAAGTTTGCAAACCAAAACAGCCAGTCGATCGGCATATACAAAGCCATTTTAAAATTTTAATTTACAATACTTCAAACTGGCTTAGTATAGAATTCAAAATTATGAATATAAATTTAGTAAAAGGTGTCATTTATATGAATTTTAGAATAATTAAACAGTTCCATAAACGGTATTTCCTCCAACAATTGTTGCTAAAACATTGGTCTCTTTAATTTCGTGCGGATCAATTGTAAAAATATCTCTATCAAGAATGACCAGATCAGCTAGCTTTCCAGGTTCCAGACTTCCTTTTATATTTTCCTCAAATGATGCATATGCCGCATCAGTTGTGTAAGCCTTTACAGCCTCATAAACATTAATTTTCTCTTCCGGCAGCCAACCATCTTGATTTTTCCCATCTGAAGTTTGTCTGTTTACAGCAGCATGAATGCCTAAAATGGGAGAGGGTTCTGAAACAAACCAATCACTTCCAAAAGCTAATTTTGCGTTTGATTTTGATAAGCTGTAAAAATTATATGAACCAGCAATTGTCTCATTTTCAATAACTCTGTTAAGCCAATTACCGTCATCAACCAGGTGTAATGGTTGCATACTGGCAATTACATCAAGTTGACTAAACTTTTTAATATCCTCTTTTCTAATATGTTGTGCATGTTCAATTCGAAACCTTCTGTCTCTATTTCCATTTTTACGAATAACATTTTCGTATATGTTTAAAAGTTCATGGTTTGCTTTGTCTCCAATTGCATGAACAGCTACTTGAAAATTGTTGTCATCAGCTTGTTTTACCAAATCTTCCAATTCTTCAGGCTGGTTTATGTACAAACCATTTTTATTTGTGCCTTTGTAATTGTCGAAAAACAAGGCGGTTTGAGAACCTAACGAACCATCCAAAAAACCTTTTAAAATACCATATCTAATCCATTCATCACCTTTTCCCAGTTTTAATAGTTGAGCAAATTCTTCTTCAGTTATTTTAAGAGGAAAACTAATGTAAAGTCTTGTAATTAAATATTTTGACTGTTTTTCTTTTTCAAATAACTTAAAATCAGTTGGTTCAAATAAGTTTAGATGATGCGCTCCGGTTACTCCTCTTTCAACCAGATAGTTCATTGCCGCTTTTAAATAAGCTTTTTTTAATTCAAAACCTGGTAACGGGAGGGTGTTTTCTACTAATTGCATGGCGTTGTCTTTAAATATTCCAGACAATTCACCATTATTTCTAAATATTTCACCACCAGCAACTTCACCTACAGAATTATCAATTTCTGCTATTTTTAATGTAAGCGAATTAGCCAATGCCATGTGTCCATCAAGGCGCTTTATCCAAACCGGGTTTTGAGGTGTAATTTTATCAATCCACGCCTTTGATGGAAGTTCTCCTCCCCAGTTTTCATTGTTCCAATCACCACCAAGAATCCAGTCTCCGGGCTTATAATTTTTTAGATTGTTTTTAATGATGTCAATAAACTCATTCTTTGTTCGGGCATTCCTTAAATCAGGATGAAACAATCTTTCACCACCAGCCAAAATGTGAAGATGACAATCAATGAATCCTGGTAGAATTAGTCTTCCTTCAACATCTACTTTTTTTGTTGATGGTTTGGCAATTCTAAGAATTTTATCATTTTTACCAATTGCTAAAATCCTCCCACTTTTTATTGCAACAGCCTCTTGAACAGAATGTTGACTATACATAGTGAAAACTTTAGCATTATAAAAAATCAAATCAGGCATATAAAATTAAAATTATGGTATACTTTTAGTGTTATATTTGTTCTTGAAATGAAAAATTTGCAACAAGCTAACTTATTCTTAAATTTATATTGAAAAACAGCAATTTTATGCAATTTAGTTTACTAACCCAAAAACAAACAACTATGAAATCATTGTTACAAATTACAAAAACAATAATGGTTCTAGGTATTATATCGGTTTTTTTCGCCTGTGGCGGAGGTTCAGGCACTGATGATAATTTAAATGACACCATACTTCAGAATTTAGATCAGGTTGAAAGTCAAACTTATTATTTAATTCCTTCACCCGAAGAATTATTCCGTTTTATAAAGGATGGAAATCTTAAGTTTTCTGAAGAAGTATTAAATCCGACAAATAACATTGATAATTACATTGATACACGTTCGAAAGAACTGAATTTTGGAATTTATTCAGCAGATTTGGCTTATGTTGCCTCATTTAACAAGTATCAGCAATCGGTTGACTATCTGAACACTGTAAGAACATTAAGCGACGAAATTGGTATTTCAGCAGTTTTCGATCGTAACCTGATTGGGCGAATAGATAATATTATTGATGATCAGGATTCATTGTTGAGAGTGACCAGTGACTCTTATATGAGCATTGTAAGATATCTTGAAAGCTCTGACAGAAAAAAATCGTTGGCACTTATCGTTACCGGAGGTTGGGTTGAAAGTATTTATGTGGTTGTAAATCTGTTAGATGGCTACGAGAAAAACCAAAAAGAGATCAGCTTATTAGCTTCACAAAAAATAGTTGTTGCAAATCTCATGTCATATCTTGAGCAAATGAAGTTTGACGAAAATATTCAGCGAACAATTAATGATTTGAAACCGTTAAAAGAGTTCTATGAAAGCCTGGAAGTTGAAAAAGGTGAAAACAAGGAAGAAAATCAGCAGAAAACCGATGGAAAAATAGTAGTTGGTGGAAATACTAAAATAAAAATGACACAAGAGCAGTTTAATATACTAAAGACTGAAATAAGCACTATTAGAAATAAAATTACCAACAAGATTTAATGTAATTATAGTTTTTTGCTTTGAAGTTAATTATTAAAAAGAAATGAAAATGAGAAAGTTGAAATTATTAGCACTAATTATATTTATCCCGGTTGCAATGAATGCGCAATCACTTGATTGTCCTTCGAAACTAAAGCTGATGAATGCAAAGGCTCCTTACAGTTTTAATAATTTATCTAAAAGCGCACAGTGCTTTACAGGGAAAAAATACGAATTTATGCTTCCTTTGATGCAGGGAAAAGATTATCGTATTGCTTTTTATGCAAGCCCGATATTTAATAATGATATCAATTTTAGAATCATTGATATGAATTCAGGCACAAAAGTGTTGGAATTACCTGGCGAGTCTGACGAAGCTGCAAAAGGGAAGTGTGTACTTCGAGAATATTTCGATGAAGACTTGAATAAAATGGTACATCCGTATTTCGATTTTCATCCAAGTTCTTCTACAACTTTAAAAATAATAATTGATATAGCATCTACCGGTAAAACCGCTGAAAGCACAGATGAAGGTGCTTTTAATGCTCCTGAAGACAGGCAAAAAGGATGTGTGACTGTTTTTATTCAAGATAAAACAGCTGAAGAAATTGGATTCTAAAATGAATCTGAAATGATAAGATAAAAATGAGCCGCGTTGAGCGGCTTTTTTATTGCCACTTTTACATATGTTGATTTATATATATGTCATTTTTGCATAAAATTCCTGTCATTTTGAGACTTTTTTTATGTGGCATAGAAAATGATAATTGAGTATGTATAGAATTATAAATCAATAGAAATGGCAATACAGTCAGTTAAATCTCATGCAGATTTTTTAGAAAAAATAAACGGAAAAGAAACCGGTTATTTACTTATTTATAAGTCAGGTTCGGAAAAAAGCGATTGTGCTTTACAAAATATGCAAAATGTGGCTTCAAAACTCGAAGATATTGATGTTTTTAGTGTTGATGTTAATGAAGTGAAAGACATACACCAAAACTATTCAATAACTTCGGCACCTTCGCTTTTGGAATTTCAGAATGGCGCTTATGTGAATGTTGTAAAAGGCTGTCATGATGAAAATTATTACAAGGCCCTTTTTGAAAACCTGGTTTTCATTGCAAAAGCAAAAAAGGAAGGGAAGACTTTAAAAAATGTGGTGGTTTATACCACTCCAACATGCTCGTGGTGTAATACGCTGAAATCATATCTACGGAAAAACAGTATTCCATTTAGAGAGGTTGATGTTTCGAAAGATGAGAGTGCAGCTCAACGAATGGTACAAAAAAGTGGTCAGCAAGGTGTGCCTCAAACCGAAATTAATGGACGAATTGTAGTGGGATTTGATAAAACTAAGATCAATCAACTACTTGAAATAGAAAGTTAAACGAATTTATTATTTTGATAAAAATTGAATAAAATGAAACAAGCATGATTATTAGCAGAAACTGTCTGATAACATGTGAGTTAAGACTGGTGAATGTTCCATCTGACAAAATGGAGTAATAAAAAATAAACAGATGAAACATCCATGATTAAAATAACTAAACGAAGTGTTTTCACAAGCGAAGCGAATAATCGCTCCACAATAGGGTGAACTTCATATAAATAATTTAAGAAAAGTGAATAAATATCAATTACTTAACTAAAATTTAAACAAGTGAAAGAATTACAACCAATTAATCAAAATGTTTTACTAGACATTACAGAAGATAAATCTGAACAAAAAACTGCCAGTGGAATTATTATTCCTGATACAGCAAAAGAAAAGAATAAGTTTGCTAAAGTGGTTGCTATAAGCAATATTGATAACTCAGAAATTTCTGTTGGCGAAACTGTTCTTTACAAAGAGTACTCAGGTAGTGAGGTGAAATTTGAAGGAAAAACTTATCTTTTAATTCCTTACGACTCTATTTTAGCTAAAATTGTTGAAACTGAAAGTATATAGTATATGGGGGCTGTATCAAAACTAGTTTTTCCAGAAATTTTTCTTTCAATCTTGTTGAAATACGCTCTTTTGTTGTTGAAATGAAAGTAAAATTGCATTGAATTAGACTTTTGATACAGCCCCTATTTCTTTAAAAACTTTCGAAACCTGCATCTTTTATATCATCTTTTCTCATGTTTTCTGCATTGCACCATCTTAATTTTTTTTTTTTGGATGATATAAAAAAATTCCGCTTATCGGTTATCCATTTATAACAATCTGGATTTTGCATGTTTTGATTCAGGAAGTATAAAAGTAACTGGTGTCAGGTAAAGTATGATATTGCTGGTAATTAGCCAGTTGACAGCACCTGGCTGGTGCACTTGTCAGGTGTTGTTACCTGACAAATCAGCCTTGACATAATGTTAGGTGCATGTTCCGGATCGGTTCTGCCGCCTTCTTTAATGGAATTGTCGATTCCTTTTTGTAAAGTACCCGACAGGGTTCTTTGTATATAGCATATACAAATACAAATATACGCTTCAATCCGGTGCCCTAACCTGCGGTAAACTGGGCGTATTTTAATATCTTTTTTGACATTGGGAATGTCCTTTCTATACGCCAAACATTTTATAATTTTTAATTTTTTTCAATCACCTTATTCTTATGGGCTAAACCCGGTTGAATACACCTGGCATCATATCAGTGAGAAGTATAACTTAAAAAACAAAACATTTTGCTCAATGGTGTAAGTTGAAGATAGGCCTGAAGCGGCATTAAAAGAGTCAGATAAAGCAGCAGTAAAATCAATATGTCAACTTAGTTGGATATTTAAAGCTTCTTGTTAGTGGTTTGTTATGACTTATTGATGGGCCCAATAAAAAAATTACAATAATCAATTAATATAATGCATAAATATCAACATCCAACTCCATAAACTTGTTAACAATTAAGCTGTTACAATTTGTTTTTTTTGTGTTTTGTTTTTTCGTTTTGTACAATTTTTTGTAACTTTAGTAGTAAGGTTGAAAAAGCAATTTCTTGTGAATTGCCTACTTATTACTTTCATTGGCAGGCAATATACATACCTTTCAATTGAGGGAATATTATAATAGCGAAAGTTTTAACATTGGATTTGTTTTCTCTATCTGACTTTAAAGGGTAAGCGTTATATTTTATTAGTCACTCTGTTTTATCTGGCTCGCTATGATGAAAATAAAAAACTAACCAAAAACACATCAAAAATGAAACGAGTATTATTAACAATTTTTCTCGCCGGACTTTTTGTTTTTACGGTTTGTGCCCAAAGAAATGTAACTGGAACAATAATTAACGCCGAAGGGAAACCGTTGGAAGGTGTAAGTGTACTTCTTAAAGGAACCGAAACCGGAACAGTAACTGATGCTAATGGAACTTTTGATATCCTGGTACCCCAGGAAGAAAACACCCTTGTATTTAAAAAAGCAGGATATCAGGTTCGCGAAGTAAGAATTAATAAGAATATAGTTAATATAACAATGAATGCCGAAGGGGTCGATTTTTTTGATTTGTCTTTGGAAGAATTGTTGAATATAGATATCGTAACTGCTTCAAAATTTTCTGAGCCAGTTTCAGAGACTCCTGCAACGGTGTTTGTTATTACCAGTACAACATTACAAAGGAGAGGGTATACCAGTCTGTCTGAAGTACTCAACGATATTCCGGGTTATGACATTGCAGCAAACTACGGAAATCTGAATCAACTTGCTTATGCCCGTGGAAACAGAACAGGTTCATATAATGAAAGAACAATGTTAATGATTGACGGGGTGGAATCAAACATTCTATATGCCCAAAACATGAACATATCTTCTGATTTTCCTATTTCTGCAATAGAAAGAATTGAAATTATTTATGGCCCTGCATCTGCCATATATGGCCCAAATGTTTTTTCAGGCATTATTAATATTATTACCAAATTAGTAAGTGACCTGGAAAATAAAACAGGGAAAGCTTACGTGCAAAATGGTGTAGGCGATAACAATACCCAATTTGGGGAAATTACCTACATTGCAAAATACGAGCCTTTAGAAATCATGGCCTCATACAGAAGATATAAAAGCAATATGTTTGATATGACAAACCGTCCGGGCTATTTTTCGCAAGACCTGTTTGGCAATTCTGAGCTATGGGGGCCGTATACCGAATATTATCCCGAGTTTGACAATAGTGTTGATGATCATGCCTTTTTGGGAAAACTTAAATTTAAGGACTTGGAATTTGGTTACAACCATTTGCTCACAAAACATGGTAATGGTTCGGAGTATCCATATGATAAAACTTTGCCCACTACCAACTGGAAATTCGGCCGGGATATTCTCTACTTAAGATATAAAAGCAGCGTTGGTGAAAAATTCAACCTGTCTTTTCTTGGAACTTATCAATACAGCGGTTCTTTGCCCGAAAATTTTTGGGCCCAGGGATGGAATGCCACAGATGATTGGAATTCTGAAAGAACAGTAGAAATGCTTACTTGGAAGTACATGTCGAAAAAATGGAGTTTATACGAGGATTTTGAATACCAGGCATTGCTTAACTGGAAGATAAGTGGTGGTTTGAAATTATCATCTGCTGAATTTCAAAAGTCTTACGAATATGCCTATTCCGATCGTACTGTCTGGATACCTGGCCAACAATGGACAGACCCCGCTATATTATTTCCATACCCAATTGGATCAGGAACAACCCCCGGAAATACCTTTATTGATGTGGAATGGGGTGGCTTTGTTCAGAGCAAATTGTTGTTATTAAATGATAGATTATCTTTTGTTGCAGGGTTGAGGTATGATAAAAATGAAATTCACGGAGAAATATACAGTCCGCGTATTGGTGCCACTTACGCATTTACTGACAATTTAAGTGTTAAAACCAGTTACGGAGAAGGCTTTCAGACTCCTGCGCCCCGGAACCTGTATGGAGGATGGGGCGGCCTGACTGTAAACCCTGACTTAAAGCCTGACATGATACAGGCCGTTGATTTTGGTGTGTTATCAACTTTTTCAGATTTTGGGTTCGAAGTAACATTGTTTAATAACAGAATAACAAATAGTATTTTTCAGGGAGAGAATTTACCAACCAAAAATATTTGGGGAGCTGAATGCAAAATTAATTACATTCTTATTTCTGATGGTCAAACTGTTAATAATGCTTCAATTCATCTAAACTATAGCTATGTAAATGCATTGTATGCCGAGGTAAGGACAAATACTGCAACCGGACGTTCTTCTGACAAAATTGGAGATATTGCACCACATAAATTCAATCTTATAGTAAACGCTGATTTATTTAAGTACCTGCATATTAATGTTAGAATGAATTATGTAGATAAAAGGCCAACCATACTATCAAACCCAATTGAAGAAGTTGATGCGTTTTTTGTAACGAATTTGAATTTCCAAATTATCAACCTGTTTGGCGATAAACTCAAAATATTTTTCAATGTCAACAATGTTTTTGATGAAGAATATTATCATCCTGGCATGGATGCAGCAAATGCAGGGGAAGATCTTTCAACACCCAGTGATGGATGGTATTCATCGCGGTTACCGCAACCCGGGAGGAGTTTTATTGGTGGAATTTACCTGACTTTGTAAGATTGTATAACGGTGATATAGGGCATACTTGTTGGTTATTGAGATGATAAATGACAGGGCTTTATCGTTTGCTCCTGGAAAAAAGCTCTCAAACCAAAACTGCCAGTCGATCGGCATATACAAAGCCAGTATGGAATTCCGTTTTACAATATTCCATAATGGCTTTGTATAATTGAAAAAAAGGTGAAAAGCAAGAACTTATTTTCAATTAAGGATAATAAAAAAGCCTGTAAAACAGGCTTTTAAAACGAATTATCAAAATTATTTTAAGGGAAAAGTCTCCCATACATTCTTGGGAATGGAATTGTTTCCCTGATGTGTTTTAATTTACAAACCCAGGCAACCATTCTTTCGAGCCCTAAGCCAAAGCCTGCATGCGGTACAGAACCAAATCTTCTTAAGTCAAGGTACCATTCAAAAGCTTTCATAGGGAGTTTGTGCTCATTTATTTTTTCAATCAGCCAGTCTTCGTTAGTTTCACGCTCACCGCCACCAACAATTTCTCCGTATCCTTCAGGTGCTAAAACATCAACGCCTTTTGCCAAGTGAGTATCTTTTTCGTCGCGCTTCATGTAGAAAGCTTTAATTTCGTGAGGCCAGTTGTAAACCATCACAGGTAAATCAAACATCCTGGTTAAAACAGTTTCGTCAGATCCACCAAGGTCGCTTCCGTATTTAAAATCTTTAGCTGATTGTATCCAGTCAGGAATTACACGCTTTCTGTCCTCCAGGTCCTTAATTTCATTCTTTAAGGTATCAATTTTGTTTTGTAAGAAGTTGCGTTTCCCTTTTTTTACACCACCTTCTATTTCCTTTTCGGCTTCAGTAATGTTTTTCTGCTTCGCTTCTATTTCTGCAAGTACTTCTTTATAATCATTTTCCAAAGTTTCAATGGTTGTTTTACCATCAATTTTTTCATGTCCTTTTAACACATTTACTGCGTAATCGTAAGTTAACCTTGGAAACTTTCCGGATACAATTTTGTCAAACAGAGCAGTGTCTCGCTCAAGTATTTCAAATTCTGTTGTACAATGCTCTTTTACATCCTTAAGAATGTACTTTATAAAGCTTTCGATAAGATCCATGTTCTTATCATTATCGTAAAATGCCATTTCAGGTTCAATCATCCAAAACTCAGATAAGTGTCTTCGGGTCTTTGATTTTTCGGCCCTGAAAGTTGGTCCAAACGTGTAGATTTTGCCCATAGCCATTGCCATAGCTTCACCATAAAGCTGACCAGACTGGGATAAGTATGCTTTATCTTCGTAAAAATTGGTTTCGAACAATGTAGTAGTTCCCTCCACCGCGTTTCCTGTGAAAAGAGGGGAATCCATTTGAACAAAACCTTCGTTTTGGAAAAAGTTGTGTATAGCAAAGATAATGCGGTTTCGTACACGCATAATAGCCCATTGACGCTTAGTTCTTAACCATAAGTGTCGGTTGTCCATTAAAAACTCAACCCCATGAGGTTTATTGGTAATTGGATATTCCTTTGATTCATGAATTAGCTCAAGATTGCTAACATGAATTTCATATCCTCCAATCTGGCGTTCGTCTTTTACTACGTTTCCGGTAAGTATAACAGAACTTTCCTGACTTAAACCTTTAGCTACCTGAAAAGAACTTTCATTAACTTTACTTTCGTCAACAATACATTGAACAAAACCAGAACCATCTCTAATGATTAAAAATTCAAGTCCTTTCCCACTTCTTTTATTTGTTAACCAGCCTGATAATGAAACTTCTTTATCAATATGTTTCGACAGGTTTTCAATAAGAACTTTTTCCATTTACTTAATTGTTTAAATGTATTTCAAAGTATGCAGACTCTGGTATTTTATTATTACCAAAGAAAACAGAATTGCAAAGATATAAATTTTGACATTGAAGCAATAAAATAATTGCAGGATGCAAATATTAATGCAGTTAGGCAAAGTTTTTACAAATGGTAAATAAGGCTGCTAAAACTTTGAAAATCTTTAAAATTTCCGTAACTTAATAAATGCTGTAAGTTTTCACTTAGCGTTGTGACGAAAGTAATCATTAACAAATAAATTAAATTAAGGTTTGTTTTTGTGAAGAAATAGATCGCAGTTAAGAAAGGGATTAAGAAAACTCTTTCCGTACATTATTGAGAACTTACAGTTTTTTTCAGCTTGAATTTAAAAAATCTCAATATTTACTCTTAAAAACCTTTCTGCTATGTTTAAAAAAATATTTAAAAGAAATCGATTTATTTTACTGTTATTACCACTATTTTGTTTTAATACAGGATGTAAAGAGCCTGAAAAAGAAAAGCTTACGCGCGAACTCACCGAATTTATTTCAGCTTACGAGAAAAAAATTATTCCGCTTCAGGAAAAATACAACATGGCCTCATATCTTGCTTCAACTACCGGAAGCGAGGATGAATACAATACTGCAAAACAGCTTAGTATTGCTTTAAGTATGGTTTATGGAAATAAACAGAATTATGAGCTGCTGAAAAGGATAAAGGAATCTAAACTGATTGAAGATACTTTACTTGCAAGACAGCTTGATGTTCTGTACAATTTACATTTGCCATATCAAATAGATGAAGACATGTTGGTTGAAATAATTTCGCTTGAAAATGACATAAGGCGGGAATATGAAACTTTTAGGCCTACTGTAAACGAAGTAGAAGTTAGCGATAATAAAATTGAAGAAGTACTGAGGACATCAAAAGATTCTGTAGAGCTTGAAAAATACTGGCGGGCAAGTAAAAAGATTGGACGAATGATTGACAATAAGCTAATTAAGCTTATAAAACTTCGAAATGAAGAAGCTAAGAAGCTGAATTTTAATAACTATCATGAAATGATGCTTACTATTAACGGACAGGATCCGAAAGAAATTGAAACGATATTTGATGATTTGGATGTATTAACAAAAGGGCCCTATGAAGGATTGAAAAAGCAAATTGATGAAGCTTTGGCCCAAAAGTATAACATTACAGTTGAGCAGTTAAGGCCCTGGCACTATCAAAACAGGTATTTTCAGAAGGCGCCAGAGATTTTTGATGTGAATTTTGATAAATACTACAGAGACAAAAACTTTGTTGCACTTGTTGGTGATTATTTTAATGGGATTGGTATTGATATTTCAACAGTATACGGAAACTCTGATTTGTTTGAAAAGCCAGGTAAAAGCCAACTTGCATTTACAATGGATTTAAACAGAAAAGGTGATGTTCGTATGTCAACCAGTATTACTCCGACCGAAGATTATATGGAAACTTTCCTTTATGAATCGGGATTTGCAGCTTATTTAAAATACATCAATAAAGAATTGCCTTACACATTACGACAAGCACCTCAATTTACCGCTAATGACGCTGTTGCAACATTTTTTAGTAATATGGCTGTAAACCCTACCTGGCTGGAAAAGGTTGTTGGAATTTCGCCACAAGAAAAAGAAAAAATAAAGGAATATGCCTTGAAGCAGTTGCAAATGGAAAAGTTTGTTTTTAGTAGATGGGCACAGGTGATGTATCGTTTTGAAAAAGCATTGTACGAAAATCCGGACCAGGATCTAAATAAATTGTGGTGGGATTTGGTTGAAAAGTACCAAATGATAAAAAAACCAACTGCCGATCGTGATGAGCCAGATTGGGCAACAAAAACTCATATTGTGACAATGCCCTGTAAATATCACAACTACATGCTGGGGGAATTAATAGCCTCACAAATAAATAGTTACATAAATATGAATATTTTAAAAGGCGAAGGTGGCTGCGAATCAAAGTGTATAAACAATCCTGAAATTGGGAAATACATGATTGAAAAACTATTTAAACCAGGAGCCCATTATACTTTAAGTGGCTGGCTTAAAAATGCCACAGGCGAAGATTTGTCTCCTGAATATTTTACCTATCAGTACATTAAGCTGAAATAAATAGGATTATAGAAAAGCTATATTTTGATATACTTAAACCTCATTGAGAAATTAATCTCTTTGAGGTTTCTTTTTTATACCGAACCGCTGTTAGTATTTGGTTTGCTACGCAAGCCCTCAAACCAAAACTGCCAGTCGATCGGCACAAAGCCATTCTAAAATTTCAATTTACAATATTTCAAACGGGCTTAGTATAAAATTTGTTTTCATTGAATTACGAAAAACAGTGTCATTTATTAATGTCAAAATTGCAAGAATAGTAGAATAATTTACATACATACTTTTTTTTTCGCGTATTTAGTTTATTTTTGTTCTTTTGACAGATTGTAGAGATATTGATTAATGCTGAAGCAACGATTACAACAAAAACTGATTCAGAAGCTTTCTCCCCAGCAAATTCAACTTATAAAGTTGCTGGAGGTGCCTACTATTCAGCTAGAGCAGAGGATAAAGAAAGAAATTGAAGAAAACCCTGTTCTGGAAGAAGGCCGGGAAGAGGATGAAAATTACGAAGAGCAAGATCAAGAAGAAGAAGAATACGAATCGAATGATGATGAATTTTCTTTAGAAGACTATTTGCCTGATGACGATGAATTGCCCTCGTATAAGTTGACAACGAACAATTATTCAGCAGACGATAAAAAAACAGAAATTCCTTATTCTACCGGAACCTCGTTTCATGAACACCTGGAGCAACAGCTCGGACTTAGAATACTCTCTGAAAAGCAACAAGTATTAGCCGAATATTTAATAGGAAATATTGACGAAGACGGGTATTTAAGACGAGATGTAGAAGCAATTGTAAACGATGTGGCTTTCTCGCAAAACATCATTACAAGTGAGAAAGAATTGCTTGATATTCTTGAAATTATACATGATTTTGATCCACCCGGAGTAGGAGCCAGAGATTTGCAGGAGTCATTAAAACTACAACTTGAGCATAAAATTAAAACAACTACAAACGAGATTGAAAATATCTTGTTTAGACTGGCCTATAAAATTATTCGTAATCATTTTAGCGAGTTTACTAAAAAGCATTACGAAAAAATTATAAATAAGCTCAACTTAAGCGAAGATGATTTGCGTGATGCAGTAGAAGTAATACTTCGGTTAAATCCGAAACCCGGAAGTGCTTATTCCAATCCTTTAAATAAGAACTCCCAACATATTACTCCGGATTTTATAATGGAAAACATTGATGGTGAGTTAATTTTGAGTCTGAATTCAAGAAATGTTCCAGATTTAAGGGTGAGCAAAACCTATGCAACAATGCTTGAGTCGTATCATAAAAACAAGGCGAATAATACCAGGCAGCAAAAAGAGGCCATTTCATTTGTGAAACAAAAGCTTGATTCTGCAAAGTGGTTTATTGATGCGATAAAACAGCGACAAAATACCCTTATGCATACAATGGATGCTATTGTGCAGTATCAACAGGATTATTTCACCGAAGGCGATGAAACAAAGCTTCGGCCAATGATATTGAAAGATATAGCAGAGAAAACAAATCTGGACATTTCAACAATATCGAGGGTTGTTAATAGTAAATACATTCAAAGTCACTTTGGAATTTTTCCGCTAAAATACTTTTTCTCAGAAGGAATGCAAACAGATAGCGGGGAAGAAGTTTCTACCAGGGAAATAAAGAAAATACTGCAGGAATGTATTGATAATGAGAGTAAAAAGAAACCTTTAACAGATGAAAAACTAGCAGAAATATTGCAGGAAAAAGGTTACCAAATTGCACGAAGAACAGTGGCAAAGTATAGAGAGCAGTTAAATATTCCGGTTGCCCGAATGCGAAAAGAGCTTTAAGGATCTTTAAATTGAATCCGGTAACAATTTTACAGAGCTTACACCTTGAAAAAAACAGACAAATAGTTACATTTGTGGTAATTGGTGTATTAGTATATTGGAAATTATAATTGATGTCATTAAAAAGACAGCCCACAAATACTTAATCATTCGTAAAATCTGGGTAAATTTCTAAATTCAAGGTCATAATTTCTAAGTTTAATTGTGCAGATAAGAAAGGCAATGCACGAATACACAAATATACCAATCTACTAACCATACCAGTTTAAAAAAAGATAGGAATCTAAGGTAAACAATATCGAATGTATTACAATGATTTACAGCCTGCGATAAAACCAAAAGCTTTAAAAAAGAATGATCTTATTGCTTTAATTGCACCAGCAGGCCCGATAACCGAAAGCAAACTGGCTGAGGCACAGGAAAATCTATTAGAATTAGGGTTCCGAAGTAGTTTTACCCAAAGAATATTAAACCGGAAGGGGTATTTAGCAGGGAACGATTCAGACAGGCTTGATGATTTGCATGAGGCATTTGAAAATCCTGATATCGATGCCATTCTTTGCATTCGTGGTGGATATGGAAGCGCCAGAATCCTGGATAAGCTTGATTTTAAACGAATAAAAGGAAACCCCAAAGTCTTTATTGGTTACAGTGATATAACTGCATTGTTAAATACAATTTGGCAAAAAACAGGGTTGATTACCTTTCATGGGGTTGTTGGAACTTCTTCTTTTTCAGACTATACCAGGCAACAATTCTTAGCTGTTTTCAGGTCGCAACATTCTGATAAATTGGTTATTACCTCAAAAGAAGAGAAGCTTGAATTTCTTAATCACGGACGGGCTAAGGGAAAACTGGTCGGAGGGAACCTGGCAATTGTAAACTCTCTTATCGGAACTGGTTTTGATATTGATTTCACTGAAAAAATAGTATTTCTTGAAGATGTTGGGGAAGCACCCTATAAAATTGACCGGATGTTGACACAGCTTGCATTGTCAGGAAAGCTGGATAAGGCTTCTGGTATTGTTTTAGGCAAATTTGATGGATGTGATATCGACAATAAAGAAATTACAAAAGAAAATTCGTTATCTTTAAACGAGGTTTTCAATGATCGACTTGGACATTTAAATATTCCTGTAATTAATGGTTTTTCGTTTGGGCACATAAAAGATCAGGCTATTTTTCCTATTGGGATTGAAGCTGAAATTGATTCCTCGCAAAATGGAATAAAACTACTTGAAAGTGTTTTTGAAAAGGTTTAAAATAACAAGAACTCATCTTAAATTGCGTATTAGTCTGCCGATTAAACCAGTTCTTCTTCTGATTGCCTGCATACAAACCAGTGTTTATTCAGTTGGTCAGCAGTATTTGCCTCTTAATTCAGAAACAAACTTACTTTTTGAAAAAAGCCAGTATCAGAATAGTTCTTTACATTTAAATGTAAGGCCTTTTCTGCTTTCCGATAGCATTATTTTTGACGATAACTTTGCTATCAATAAAAGTGGTAAATTGTTGAATAACAATTTATTGGATATCAATAGGCAATCATTTTCTGCATATGTGAATCCTATATTGACTATTGCTCCGAGGTTAGATATTGATTCTTCTAAAATTTTGAATAATTACCAGTTGGGTATTTCAGTAGGAGGGAAGTTTAAGAAAACAGTTGCTTTTCGATTTGATGGATTTTATGGAATTGCATCTTTTCCATCGTTTTTACGCAACATAATCGATTCAACGGGAATAATCCCGCAATTTGGAGAATACTTCATGAAAACAGGCGAAACCCGTCATTATTTAAGCGTAACCGGATATCTTTCATATTCACCCTGGAGGGAACTGAATTTACAAGCAGGTGTTGGTAAAAACTTTTTTGGTGAAGGTTATCGCTCCTTATTTCTTTCCGATAATTCTACAAGCTATCCCTTTGTAAAAGCAACAGTAGACGTTTGGAATTTTAAGTACATATGGATGTTTGGGGCCCTGAAAGATCCTGATTTGGACAGAGCAGACAATGAATTGCAAAACAAACTCCTATTTACACATTACTTGAGCTGGAATGCTACCACCTGGCTCAACCTGAACTTTTTTGAGTCAATTGTTTCAAATCCGGTTGATTCCGTGGGAGTTAACTACTTTAATGTGAACTACCTCAACCCCGTTATTTTTTTCAGGCCAACGGAGTTTTCCGGAGGTTCTGCAGATAACGCCTTGCTGGGGTTAGGTGGGAAAATTAAGCTTTGGAAAAAGTACCATCTCTATAGCCAGGTTATTATAGATGAGTTTGTTATATCAGAACTAAGATCCGGGAATAATTGGTGGGGCAACAAATACGGAATACAAGCCGGCTTAAAAGTATTTGATCTATTTAACATTAAAAGCTTATTCGGAAGAATTGAATATAACCTGATACGCCCATATACCTACTCGTACTCAAATAGCATTAATAATTATGGAAATCATTATCAACCCCTTGCCCACCCATCCGGGGCAAACGTTAAAGAGCTTGTTGCACAGATCCATTATCATAAAAACCGGTATTTATTTGAATTAAAAGGCACCTTTGCAAAAGCCGGATTTGATACCGATTCAGTTAGCTATGGAAAAGACATCTACAAATCTTATGAATTAAGACAAGGTGATTATGGAAACCTGCAAGGACAGGGTTTTAGAGCCCGGTTTTTTGATATTTCTGTTAATGCTTCTTATATCCTTAATCCAAAAATAGGTTTAAGAGTAAATTTTGTTATAAATTATCAAAAAATTCAGTTGCCGGAAGGAAATTTTAACCACCCGTATATTTCGTTGGGAATCAAAACCTTAATCTTCGATTCTAATCGGAATTTTTTGTAAATATTTAGCTTCGGGCGTTCCAACCGTGTATCAATATAGTTTTTTTTCATTCAAAGCCTTGACTTTTAAAAATATATGAGTATATTTGTCATTACACAAAAAGGAATTAATTAAGATACAATTATTTAGAGTATTATTGTACGAAAGTGCATAGTATTGGACTGAAAAATGGAAGTTACTATTTAGTTTTGCTGGTTATCCTCTTAACAAATCGAATAGATTTCTCATTTTCAGATTGACCTAAATCAAGTATCTCACTAAACAAATTAAAAAATGGAAAAAGAAAAGAACACATTTTGGAATGAAAAATGGGCTCCAATTGTTGACACAGACATTAATCAACAAGAGAAGTATGAAATTTCTAATTTTGGACGTATCCGCAGGTTCAAAAAGGAGGTTGATGATTGGGTGATTTTAAAATCACAAAACGTAAACGGTTACAAGTATTTTACATTTAAGTCGAACATTGACTGGAAACACAAAAAAACGAAGATTGTTCATAAATTGGTAGCTGAGGCATTCTGTAAAAAGCCAAGTGATGAGCATGAATTTGTAATTCACCTTGATTTCAAAAAAGAAAACAATCAGGCAGATAACCTAAAATGGGTTACCAGAGATATGCTTTCTGAGCACCACAAAGAGAACCCTAATTACAAAAACATTAACAGAAAAGGCAGAATTACAAATGCGAAATTAACTGAATCTGATGTAATTAGATTAAAGAAAAAATTAAAAAGAGGAAAATATAAGCTTTATAAATTAGCTAAAGAATTTGGAATTACCCACACTCAGTTAAACAGAATTCGTTCTGGCGAAAACTGGGGACATGTTACTATTCCTGAAGACGATAAATAGTAAACGACCAGCAAAACATAAAAATTAGCGTTAGCGTGACATGGTTACACTAACGCTTTTTATTATCTTTAATGGTTAACCCCCTTGCAATTTCTAGTTTCTATGAATCTTTATTGTGACCGAAGTTTGGCGAAGAAGCAGCACCTTTTCAGCATACCAGTTGTAAAGCCGTCCGTAGGTAGCAATGGTATCAGGGTCGTTGGTATTGTTGTAAGTGCACCATGCACCGCTTTCAAGCCTTGCCCATTGGGCGGTATCTATTATGTTGGGTAGTGTATCTCCGTTCTGGT
>JBNKRJ010000122.1:0-57044 GCA_050296515.1 Bacteroidales bacterium
TGTTCAATTGGCTTATTCAAAAAACAGATATTCAAAGAGCCTCTAAAGTCCGTTCAACAAAAGGACTTATTGTTCATGTATTTGGCAGGATTGCTGCCGCTTTTATTAGTCTTATTTTTAACTATTAATTCGCATTAATAACAAACCGGTACCAGATCCAAAATCAAGGATGTGCATATCTTTATCATAGGCTACCTCTTTTAATATAAGGTTCGCAATGTTGCTAACATTCTCAGTTCGAGACTTTTCTTGATCATAATCCTTTGCTTTTTCTGCAAAATAGTCTTTATACTTTTTTTTCATTTCAGTTTGAATTAAGCTATTTATCTAGTCAAATATAAACATTGTTAATAGCCTTGATTGAACAATCTGTACCTTTTTAGAATAGCAAAACAAATGTTCCCCAATTAATCTAAAGCAAAAAGGCCACTCAATGGTGGCCTTTTCAAAAAGATATACAATTATAACCTATTTTATAATAAAAATCCCTCTTTGTTCTTCACTCGCTGAAATCAACCTCCAACCAGTTGGTGATTGAGCATCATCTTTACTCGCAAAAATTCTCCAACGATAAACGGTATTTGTTTTTAATGCTGATGATGCATTTCCATCAAAGTTAAATTGAACACTCAAAGTTTCTTTTGGGATACTTATGTTTTTTGTGGTAGTAGCTCCTGTACCAGAAAAACTTCATGTGCTTCGGCTCCGCTCAGCGTATGACCAATTGGAGGTTGAGCTGAGTCGAAGCCTGATGAATCTGATTAAATCTTTCTTAACTAAACGACATTGATTTATGTATCCTTATTTTTTTCCTTTTTTCTTCTTGTCTTTATCTTGTTTGTTTTTCCCTTTTTGCTCATTCTTATAATGAGCTTTGTTTGCATTATGTGCAGGAGATGTTTTTGGCTTGTACCATCCTTTGTGTAAGCCATTATCGTGCTTAGTATTAACAACAACACACGAAGAAACACTAAATATCAGCCCCAACACAAGAATACAAACCACCAGATAATTTCTAATTTTCATAGTAATGTTTTTAATTATTTCAAGCTATTTTTTTTATAGTATACGATGAATTATAAAAATTGTTTCAAAAAACTATATCCCAGAATCATATTGAAATAGAAAGTTTGTTGAGTCTGGCAATAAACTAAGGATTATTTTGTTTGTATGTTGTTAGGTTTTTCTTCTCCCAGGTACCTTTCAATAAAATAATGCCCTATATAAATTAGCGGAGTTATGGCTATGGCAATGAGTAATTTCGCAGTATATCCTGTTGCTGAGGTGTTTATATATTCCATGAAAGTCAATTTACCAGGCAGCCAGAATGCAATTCCAGCAACAATAAAGGTGTCAATCAATTGAGAAATTACTGTGGAACCAGTGGCTCTTAGCCAAAGCATTTTTGAACCAGTTCTCTTTTTTATGGCTAAAAATACGATTACATCAAGTAACTGAGAACATAAAAATGCAGTAATACTCCCAACAATTATCCACATGCTTTGCCCAAATACCTTGTTGAAAGCCTCATCATTTACAGGAGAAAAAGAGGCAGCACCTGTTTGCATTCCCATAAACAATAAAATGAAGGCATATACAATTAAACCGGCAGTTAGAAAAGTTAAACGTCTAACGCCTTTGCGACCATAATATTCGTTAATTAAATCGGTAGTAAGGAAAACAACCGGCCATGGGATAATCCCAATGCTTAAAGTAAAGGGGCCAATTTGTATTAGTTTTCCACCAATCATCTCACCCATGATGGCATTTGTAATAAAGAAACCTGCTAAGAGAATGTAAATTAGATCTTTGCGTGTTTGTATCATTTCAAATATGTCCTTCTAGATTTTATTTATAAAAGATTTCTTTTTTGAAAATAAAGGCTAAAGATAAGTTTTTTGTCCAGATGAAACCCTCATAGAGGGATTAGCTTACGCTGGGCCCTTCGGGGTTTATAAAGAAATTTAACTCAGCAGGTGGAGGAAATGAAGTCATTATCGGCAGACCATTTTTATTTGTGGTACAAGAACAGGTAACAAGTACAATTCTGTTTATTGGTAAAATTGGAAATCCAGAGAGACAGGTTATCCGGAAAATCTAATCACCAGGTGTATTTTTTCTAACATAATAGTCTATTAACACCTACAACTCACCCGGTGATTGAGTACGAAATATTATTCAGACAAATAAATTATTGTCCAAACTCTGTCACCACTTCCAGGTTCAAAAAAGGTAGGCTTATCTGTTTTTGTAGCTACCTCATTATTATCATTATAAGTATAAACTCTATAGGTGTTGATTAAAGGTTAGGAGCGATTCTACCAGGAAAGAGAAGTATTTTAAACAAACCAAAAGACTTATTTTTCACCAATAGTAATCATTAAAGGCGGTGCCGAAATAAAAGATAATTCAGAGGCTGATTTTTGCTTCCAGTCTAAATAAAAGTCATTTAATTCATTTTGAGTAATTAAACCTGCATCAACCAGATTTTTGTGATTGAAATTAGTTTCTTCTAACCATTTCCATGTTGGAGAATTTGCCTTTCCGGTTTTATAAATTGGATATAGTTCGATGTTTTTAAAACCTGTTTTATGCATTATTTGATGTATATCATTGCCAATATCCGGATTACCACCATTTTGCTTTATCAACTTCCAAACATTCTGAAATGCGTTGTTGAAAATATCACTTTTTGGAAACATTGATATATGCCTAAAGTTGAAATACTCTATTGAGATAAATTTTCCGCCTGTTTTTAGCAATTGATAGGTTTGTGCTATTATTTTTTCAATATCTTCAATAAACATTAGTACCCACCTGCAAAACACTTTGTCAATTTCATCCGGTAATGTAAAGTAATCAAAAAGTCCGTTTCGGATATCTAAATTGACAGGTTTAATATTGTTAATTCCTTGTTTGTCAATATAATCAATAAATAAATCAGAATTATCAATGCAATAAATTTCTCCGTTTTCACCAATCAGCTCAAGCAAATCATAGCTTAGACACCCAGGTCCGCAACCAAGATCGATAATTTTTTCACCATCAAATACTTTCGCTCTGGTAATAGCAAAATTGGTTTCTTCTTTCCAAACATGGTGCTGGAATTTCAACCTTGATAATTCACTTGCATCATTTTCTCTTAGAACGTATTCTTTTTCCATAGCACTGGTATTATTAGATAGTGTGGTAGAACGATTCCAAATTAAAAAATCCAAACGGAAAAAATATGCTGTTATTTATATAGCAAATGAATAAATTGGTACCAGGTTTTTGAATTCAAAATAAGAAAAATAAAGTCTACTCCAACTTTGATTGTTGCTCAAGCATGTAAATTTATACTAAGCCAGTATGGAATATTGTAAAACGGAATTCCATACTGGCTTTGTATATGTCGATCAACTGGCAGTTTTGGTTTGAGAGCTTGCGAAGTAAACCAATTACTAACAGCGGTTTGGTATAACACAAAAAAAGATAGAAGTTGAGAATAATTGAGTAAAAGTCGATGAATTTAAATAAATCAGATATGCTTATGGTAAATAAAATTTAGATCATGTGATAAAATACTTAACTTATTAACTTGTTGAATATCTTGTATTACCTTGCCTCGTTAGTTTTTAACACTTGTTGTGTAAACTCTTTTAATAAATTCAATCTTCTTACTAATTGACATTTCGTTTGGATTACACCCAGGTTTTCCTTCTGGAATTTCAATGCCCAGATTTTTATAATGGCTCACCCATCCTTTGTGAAATTCATTAGTCTCAGGATCTATAAAGGTCATAGGATTCAGTTTGAATATCGAATCCTTCTTGAATATTTCATAAATAAATTCTGAACAGTAAAAGCCTTTATTTTCTATGATGTATGAGTAATCATAGGGCTCTCCAAGATGTTTATCAGCACATGAAAGAGCCTCGTTTATTGATGTTTGGAATTCCTGTATTAACCTGTATTGATCAACCATGTAGGAGGCTTTATTATCCGGTTGACAAAAAAGTGCCAGTTTTTCTTTGCAAACACCCTTTTCCGGAGCGGCATGATATACCCAAACAGTATCATTTTCAACTTTGCATATTCCCATGTGGGTATAATTAGTTGCGGAATTTGTCTGAGTAACTTCGTTTATTGCTTCGGAAAGCCCGGAAGTATTGGTTCCTCTGAACAGGATATCACCATTTTTTATATCAATCATAGGCTGTTTGCTACAGCTTGCAAATATAATTGAGATTATTAGTAAAAGGCATGTTTTATTCATTTGAATACTAACATGATTATTCGGAACCAGATGATTGCTCATTATCAACAGCCTCTTCCTCCTTTAAATTATAAAGCTCTGTTTCCAAAGCAGAATAATTCTTTATCACCTTAACCGTAATAAAGGCCAGAGGGATGGCTATTACGTCAGAAATTAAAGCTGCAATTGAACCAATGATAAAATCGTCAACAGTTTCTGCCTGGGTGCTCCATCTAATTACAAACTGACCAAGTATACCGGATATTATCCATAATGCCCACCAAATACCAATAGCTGAATAATTAAATTGTGAGGCATAAAACTCAAGCCTTTTCTTTAAAAGTTTGTCAGTTTCAACATAAAGCTCTTTCATTATCTGATATGGTCTGAACAAATTAAGTACTGGTACAAACCAGCTACCTGCTGCCCATCCTTCAGAATAGTTTAGATAGCTAAGTTTTTTATGTAAATTATTATAAGCCCTTCTGAACCACATAATAAAAGTAACCGCAGAAATAATATACACAACAAGGTGAAGAATACCAATAATATCCTGGCGAGCATCATTAGCGTTTGCTTCTGCCATAGTAATATTGCCTGTGGTGGCACTTTGGAGTAGTTGGTATTCAAAGAAATCTGAAACCAGACTAATAATATCCATTCCTAAAACAATCCATATTAATAAAATCGCAGTTTTTGCTCTTTGGTCATTAGGGCTTAACATTTTCATAAATTGAATTTATTGCATTATTAATTATTTTGTCGCAATATATACAAATCTGTTAATATCTGTTTCATATAGAACAAGAAACTTTCGTTCAAATATTAACATGTTATATTGCATGGAGTTAATTGTAGGTTTCAATGTTTTATGAAGTTATGGAAATTTTAACCAATTATTTTAATCAGCTAATCCTTCTTATTTTCTATTTTTACAGAAACTAATGAATCCTATTCTATGAAAAAAGTAAGAATATTATCACTTGATGGTGGTGGAATACGTGGAATTATTCCTGCATACATTTTAAAATATATTGAAGAAAAAGCACAGGAAATAACAAGGAATCAAAATCTTAGGATTGCTGATTTATTTGATCTAATTGTTGGAACAAGTACAGGAGGAATATTGAGTTGTTTTTATCTTACACCTAATAGTTCAAAAGAGAAAAATGCTCCAACTTCAAAATATCAAGCTTCAGAAGCATTGGAGTTTTACGTTAAAAAAGGCTACAGCATTTTTAACGGCTCAAAAAGGAACAATTGGTTGGGCCTGAGATCTTTATTTAATGCAAACACGTATAGCCCCGGTAAACTTGAACAGATTTTTGAAGAAGAATTTGGAAACTTAAAAATGCACGATTTAGTAAAGCCTTGCCTGGTGCCAACCTATAATATGTACAAACAATCTTCTTTCTTTTTCTACAGTGAAGAACGTCCTGAGAAGAAGCGTGAGTTTTTTGTAAAAGATGTGGTTCGTTCAACTTCGGCAGCGCCAACTTATTTTCCGCCAGCAATAGTTGAAAATCTTGCTACACAAGAACAAATGGTTAATATTGATGGAGGCGTATTTGCAAATAATCCGACCATGTGTGCCTATGCCGAGGCTCGTGATTCTAAGTTTGCGCAGTGTGAATACCCATCGGCAAAAGAGATGTTGATTTTATCTATTGGTAATGGTGGTCAGTTTAAACTGCCAAATGTTTCAAAAAGTAAAAAATGGGGGCTATTGAATTGGGCAAAATCAATCCCGGATATTATGATGGATGGTAGTCTTGATACTGTTGATTATCAGATGAAAAAGATTTTTGAAACATTAGAAAAAGAACATCAGCCAAACTATAAAAGAATTGATGTTCCTTATAAAAACAGAAAGGACTATTCGGAAAACATGGCAGATGCTTCAGATAAAAACATTGAAGATTTGCAAAAAACAGCCGGGATAGTATTAAGTGAAGCTTTGAAGGATAAATCATCTGAGCATAATTTAAATAAATTTATTGAGTTACTATTGGAAAATAGTCCCATTAATTTACATAATGAATAGATTTTGATAGTTCAATTGGGATTAAGGAAATAATTACAAAAAAATAACGTTTAAATAGGTACTTTTTGTAACCCTTGCACTTTTTTTTGCTAAATATTGGTTATATTAGTAATTGGTTTTGATTCAACGTAAATTTGTTAAGTGCTTTGACTGAAACTAGGTATTTAGTAAGTCAGTTAAACAAGAATAAAAAATGAAAGTGAAGATATTAGTGGCCGAGGATGAAGAGGTTAACTTCCTTTATATCAATGAAGTGCTGGATATTCCAAGCGTAGAGGTTATTCATGCTTGGGATGGAAAGCAAGCTATAGAACTATTTAAACAAGAACGTCCTGAATTGATTATAATGGATATAAAAATGCCTCACGTGAATGGTTATGAGGCACTAAAAGAAATTAAGGCAATAAATAATTCCATCCCAATAATTGCACTTACTGCTCATGCTCTGTCTGGTGACAGAGAAAAAGCTCTGGCCGCCGGGTTTGATGCTTATTTATCAAAACCAGTATCTGAAGAGATGATACTTAGCACCGTTAAGGATTTTGTTAATATAAACTAATTCGTAATTGCTTTCCCAAACCTTTTCTGATAAACACTATATCAACTATCTTCTTGGGTTATTGTCTAAATAATTATTTAGCGGATTGCTCACACTTGTATTTAATGACTTTATCCAATCAATTAATGGCTGACGATAATGCACAGAAGTATTTTCGGGCGTGGGATCGTATTTACTAAAGTTACTATTTGATAATGAGTACAAATAGTCAGTTGTAAGCACTGTATATGTGGTATTTGTATCAATTGGGGTACCGTTTAATAAAGTGTTTCCTCCAATTGTTTTCATTCCTCCAACCAGGTAATTATCAATGCAATCCAAAAGCTGAGTCCCAGTCAATTCTAACTTTATAATTGAATTATTAAAAGGCAACAGACCTACGATTGTTTCAAGCTTAATAGCTCCAATTTCAACATCTTGTCGGATACCTCCGGCATTAGTTATTGAAACATCTGCATCAGGGAAAGTGTAAAACCAAGAGTCGCATACCATATTGCCCATGGCAACCGAAGGTTGAAAAATTGTTGAGGAACAGTAACCTATTTCTTCTGATAAGGCTTCATCGGCTTTGTTTTGCCAAAATGCTACAATTTCCTCTACTTTGGTATCAACTGTTGTTCCTTTGTTTACTACAGCTTCCTTTGAAACTATTTTTACACTTTTATTTGTTTTATCATATCCAAGTTCTACCTTAACATATTCCCTAAGTTCACCATTGGTTTGAGCCAGAAGAACACCATCTGTCACCTGCAAAACACTTTGGTGACAATGCGCTCCACCAATAAATGGAATGTTGTATTTTTTTGCAGTAGGAACCAATGCTTCCATTTCATCACGACAAATGTGCCCAATAATAAGAATTATATCAGCACCTTCGTTTTGTACCATAGGTGCATAAGTATCAATAGCTTCAGCATAGCTTGTGAACTCATAATCAGCAACATAATCAGGAAAGCCGGTAAAAGGTGTGCTTAGCGAAGCAAGCCCGATTATCCCTACTTTTATATCGTTTATTGTTTTAATAATATAAGGCTTTACAAAAGCAGGAGCGTTACCTGTGGATTTTTCCTTAAGGTTAGCTGCCAATATAGGAAAGTTCATTTGCTGCAAGCGGACTTTTAATATATCAACTGTGAAATCAAACTCGTGGTTCCCAATCGCAGCTGCATCATATCCCATCTCATTCATTGCTGCTGCCATTGGCTCTCCTTTAAACCATGTTGAAATGGCAGGTCCTGTCCACATATCACCACCACTTAAAACAAGATAAGGATCTGAACCATCGTAACTTTCTCTTGTTTTCCAAAGGCCTGATATACCAGCAGCGCCACCATATTCATCAGTAGGTTCCATCCAGCCGTGCTCATCATTTGTATACAAAATTGTAAGTTCTACAGAGTTATTATCAGAAGAGCTTTCTTTCTTACAGGCAAAAAGACAAGATGAAATAATGAGTAAATAAATAAATCTTGTTAGGTGCTTCATTTTTAGGGTTTTAATGGTTTTTTGTTGTTTTTGTTAAGATCGCTAAATTACTGTTTTTGATCAAATTATTTTATGTAGAAACGTCTGTTTCTTCACTAGGAAAAAATGAGAACTTAGTCTTTTATAGTTCTGTAATAAACAGAAGATTTTTCAACTGGGTGTTTTTTTTCTAAATCTACATTATTGAAACTTTTCTTTTTTCCCCATAAAAAGAGCTTTTCAAAGAACGGCAGCCAATTGTCATTTCTTACTTTTTCTAAAAAATATACCTCATGTTCTTTCTCTTTTATGCCCATTTGATACAATATTTCATCATGGCTTGTTATACCCAAAGCATGAAAATAATGCATCATTTTAAAGTATTCGCACACATTTCCACTCTCAAGCCTTCCTGCAAAATAGTACGGCATAAATCGACCAATTATGAAACAACTGTATGAGATTATTTTGCCAATAATATGAAATTTAATTTCATTGAATTTGGAAACTGGGATATTATACATGCTCATTATTTTGAGAACTTCTTCCCGATGCTCCCATTCATCAATTTCAATTTGTTTAATTGCTGATTTTGCCTCAGTATCTTTAACAGAAGCTGCATGCCCCTGATAAGCAAACGCTGCTGCCTTTTCAGCGGAATAAGCTTTTTGGAGTAATTTTATTAGTTTCTTATGCTTGATTTTCATTTTTATAAATCGCTTCTAAGTAAACTGTATACTTCAACATCCGTAAATCCTTCATTATCAAGTAATTCGCCCGCTCTTTCAATTCCTTCAAAAGTAAAATTTAACTTTTGGGGAATTCTTTTGCTTTTCTCGTTTCCAACTGCACACCTTATCTGCAATCTATTCATTTCCAGCTCATTGAAAGTAAAGTTGATAATTTCTTTTACTGCTCTGGAAATAATACCTTTTCCTTGAAATTGTTCCGACAACCAATATCCAATTTCAGTTTTAAGATTCATATGATCGGTATCCCTAAAGCCAATTATACCAGCAAATTCGCTTTTATATCTGATTACAAATATGTACTCTTGCTTATCTTCAGGGGCTTCCAGAACCGACTTTATAAAACTCTCTGTATCTGTAATTTTTTCGGTTATTTTTACAAAAGGCAGCCATTCACCTAAATATTCCCGCTGATTGTCAATAGTTGTGAATATTTCCTTTGCATCAGAAAGCTGAATCTGTTTTAATTCTATCTCAGTATTTATTTTGATAACCTTCATTGATTTGATGTTTTTATAACTAGTCTACAAATCTATTAAAAAACTAAGGTATTCTTATACAGTCAAGATAGATTGTTTCACCACCATTAATATGGAAAAGTACATTAAAATGATTGTTTCTTTTTATATTTTTGCCTCCTTAACTTTTCAATAAGATACGGGGATGAAACTATATTCGATAGAAAATAACCCTGAATATATTAGTCTGCAAACAGAGTTGGTTAAACTGCAAACTCACATTCAGCGAGAAAAGAAGCGGTTGTTAATCATTTTTGAAGGAAGGGATACTGCTGGTAAGGGTGGTGGAATTATGCGATTTGTAAGGTATCTGAATCCCAGATGGTACAGGATAGTAGCACTTAGTAAACCTTCCGAAATAGAAGAAGGGCAATGGTACTTTCAACGATATATTAATCAATTACCTAATCCTGGCGAAATTGCTTTTTTTGACAGAAGTTGGTACAACAGGGCAGTCGTTGAACCTGTGATGGGGTTCTGCACACAAAATCAACACGACCAGTTTATGGAAACTGTGAATGTTTTTGAAAAGCTTTTGATTGATGATGGAATTGTAATTGTAAAATTCTGGTTCTCAATTGATAATGAAGAGCAAAAGAAAAGGCTTGACAGAAGAAAGACGAACCCTCTTCAGCAATGGAAACTTAGCACCGTAGATGCTGTTGCCCAGCAGAAATGGGAAGATTATACGAAGTACAAGACCGAAATGTTTAAGAAAACCTCTACTCCTTACTGCCCCTGGGTGGTGATAAAGGGGAATGATAAAGATGTGGCCAGACTAGAGGCCATCAGATACGTTGTTAACCAACATGAATACCCCGAAAAAGGTCAAACAAAAGTGCGGATGAATGAGGATTCAAATGTGGTTACCATTATTAGAAACAGCAGTGATATAGCAAATCTAAAAAATGGAACTACTTAAAGAAATAGATGTTTCGATGAGATTAACTTTGTTGCATAAAGTGATCCCAATCTTTCCAAACAACTTCGTATCCGCTATTTTGAATCATTGTGGCAATTTCCTGAGGACTTCGGTTATCATGCACAGAAAACTGCTCAAGAGAGGCATTCTCATTTGAATACCCTCCGGGGTTTGTTTTAGAGCCTGCACTAATAGATGTTACTCCGAGTTTCAACATATTATCCCTAAAAACAGGGCTTTCGCGTGTCGAAAGTGAAAGCTCTACATGCTCATTAAATAATCTGTAAGCACAAATAAGTTGTACTAAATCTTTATGAGTGACTACATAATTTGGTTGAAAACCACCAGTATGTGGACGCAATCTTGGAAAGGAAATTGAATATTTTGTCTTCCAGTATTTTTTTTCAAGATAGTTTAAGTGTAATGCTGTAAAAAAAGAATCTGTCCGCCAATCTTCCAGACCAAGCAAACACCCTAATCCAATTTTGTGGACCCCTGCTTCTCCAAGTCTGTCGGGTGTTTCAAGTCTGTATTTGTAATCCGATTTTTTACCTGTCGGGTGATAATTCTTATAGTTTAGCTCATTGTAGGTTTCCTGGTAAATGTAAACAGTATTTAAACCTTCTCCCACCAAACTTTTATACTCCTCTGTTTTAAGTGGTTGTACTTCAATTGAAACCAGTGAAAACATCGATTTTATCACTTGCATCATTTCTTTAATATAATCAACACCACAACTTTTGTTATCCTCTCCTGTAACAAGCAAAACGTGTTCAAAACCATATGATTTTATTCTTTTGGCTTCCTCCAGCACTTCTTGCATGCTTAAACGCGTACGTTCAAATTTGTTGCTGTGATTAAAGCCACAATAAACACAAGTGTTTGTGCATGAGTTAGATAGGTACAGCGGAATATACATTTGCATGGTTTTTCCAAACCGCTTTTGCGTTTGATACATGCTTTTTTGTGCTATAATCTCAAGGTAAGGAGCTGCAGCCGGTGAGATCAATGCTTTAAAATCTTCCAGATTAAGCTTGTCTTTCGATAAGGCTTTTTTTACATCTGCTTCTGATTTTTGATAAATTGAGGCTGAAACATTGTTCCAATTACGATTTGATATTTCTTGGTAAAAGCTCATTTCTGTTTTGTTTTGTTATTAGTCATTTGTTATCTAATGTCGTTTATTCAAGCCTTATAAATCGATTATAATGTTTGGGTTGTATATTTGAAATTAGTGTATTGGTATATTATTTCAAGGCAAACAGACAATTTTTCAACATACCAATACACAAATAGACCAATATACAATTACACACTTTTCAAAACCAAACGACATTGATTATAATTGACTACTGTCAGGTGACCAATGACCGTATTTTAATCTAATTCATTTAAAAAAGAAGTAATTGGACTGCTAGCGTTAGCCAAATTAGTTTTCTCAGCCAAATGTGCTTCAAAAGCTATCCTCCCGGCCTCAACGGCTAATTTAAAGGCTCTTGCCATTTCAATAGGGTTTGGCGAAACAGCAATTGCAGTATTTACCAATACCGCATCAGCTCCCATTTCCATTGCTTCTGCTGCATGCGAAGGTGCTCCAATTCCTGCATCAACCACCACAGGTATAGTACTTTGCTCAATAATAATTCGGATAAAATCACGAGTTTGTAATCCCATATTTGAACCAATTGGGGAACCAAGCGGCATTACTGCAGCAGCTCCGGCTTCTTCCAGCTTTTTGCACAAAACAGGATCTGCCTGAACATATGGTAATACAATAAACCCAAGTTTAGAAAGCTCTTTGGTGGCTAATAATGTTTCTTCTCCATCGGGTAACAAGTACTTTGGATCGGGATGTATTTCAAGTTTTAACCAATTGGTTTGAAGTGCCTCACGTGCTAATTGCGCGGCAAAAATGGCCTCTTTGGCTGTTCTGACACCGGAAGTATTTGGCAATAAGTTTACACCAGGTAAATCCAAATGTCTGAGCATATCATCCTGATTGTCTGAAATATCTACCCGTTTTAAAGCAACAGTTGCCAGTTCTGAACCAGACTCTGCAATTGCTTTTCGCATGTTTTCATTCGAATTAAACTTACCAGTTCCTGTAAATAGCCTGGAACTGAATTCTTTATCTCCTAAAATTAATTTTTGCATATCCCTTAGTTGTTAATTGCCATATTTATTAAGTAACGCTGTTGAAATTGCAACACCATGCAGCCCCACTGCTATTAGTTGCTCAATATCGTCTATTTCAATACCTCCAACCGCTACAATCGGTGTTGTAAAACCATGCTCCTTTAGGTTTTTATATAAATTTTTGTACCCCTCCAATCCAATAATTGGACTTAACTTTTGTTTTGTTGAAGTAAATCTGAATGGTCCCAAACCAATATAATCGGCCCCTTTTGATATTTGTATTTCAACGTCTTCGAATGTGTTTGCAGTACCTCCAATAATAAAGTTCTGTCCCAAATACTCTCTTGCTTCTTCAATTGATCTGTCTTTTAGCCCCAAATGGACACCATGTGCACCAATCTCCTTGGTTATTTCAATCGAATCATTTATTATCAATTTTGCATGATATTTATTTGCATATTGTAAGGCCTTTTTCGATTGTTTAATTATTTCGCTATCTAAATCGTTTTTCATTCTAATCTGCACCCAATTAATACCATTTTCAAACATTATTCTGGCTTGCTCTGCGTGCGGATACTTATCTGAATCCTGCGTAATGTACTGTAGCTTTGATATTTTCATAGTATTTAGATTTTATGATAGCCTAGTTTTCCATTGTTTGACAGGATAAACATTTCTACATATTTTTTCGCTTGTTTGCATGCTTCAATAATATTGTATCTTTTTGAAATATAAGCTGCTACAGCTGAAGAAAAAACACAACCTGTACCGTGTTTGTCGTGCTTATTTTTAAACTCTTCACCATAAATTTTGTATTCTGTTCCATTAAGAAAAAGAATGTCCGTACCTCTTTCTTCTTCTTTGTGACCACCTTTTAACAAAACTGCGCAGTTTCTTTTAAATATATCAAAACCAAGCTGTTGATACTCATCATAATTGGGTGTAATCAAGTTTAATTTGCTTAAAAACGTTTCTGACAATTCAACTTTCTTATGAAAATTAAAGCCTGCAGAGGCTTTTAAAACCGGATCCCAAATAATAAATGCATCTTTATAAACAGATTTTACAAAATTTAATAGTTCTTCCAGAAGGGCTAAGTCCTTAATCAGGCCAATTTTTATTGCTTTAATTGGATATTTAAGTATAGGCAAAAGCTGTTTTTCTATATCATAGAATTGCATCCACTCCAGTCCTTCAACGTTATCTTCATTCTGATAAGTGAGCGCAGAAACAACACCTAAGCCATAAACCTCAAGTTGCTCAAAGGTTTTAACATCTGCTAAAACACCAGCACCAGCACTGGGATCAAAGCCAGCAATGCTTAAACAGTATGGTCGCTCATTACCCATTCGTATATTTTTCTAAAATTATTTTCAATGTTCTTTCCCATCTCGGGATTACCTCCCCAAACAGCTCCTAGCAAGGCATATCCATCAAAAAAGCAGCCATTAAAATCACAAAGCCTTCGATGGTTAACTCCTCCTAAGCCAATTACTTTCACCTTTCTTTCTTTTTCCAAGAAGAAACGTAGTTCCCTTCTATCCAGCACATTATCGTAATCCTGTTTTGAAATGCTGGGGAAAATCGGGCTTAGAAAGCAATGAGTAAACTCTTTTGGTAAAGTTTCTACTTCGCCAATGCTATGACAAGATGTGCTAAGTATCTTTTCAGCAAAAGATTCCAGACTTTCAGGTCTGTTGGTTGAAGAAAAATGTACTCCTCCCAAAGTGTAGTTCTCTAATTTGTTATAAGCCCTGTGAATTACAATTCTATGATGAAACTTTTTTGGTATTTGCTGTATGAATTCTATATATTCAATATCATTCACATCAGGCTTTCGTAAATGGAAAATGAAATCATACTCATTTAAAAGACGAGTAACTATTGCAGTTTCACCTCTGAAAAAATTTGGGTATGATATTAAAATAAGTTCCATAATCTGCTGAATTACTACTGGTATCTAGTATTAAGTCAAGTATGATATTTTAGACAATTAGCCAGGTGACAGCACCTGGCTGGTGCACTTGGGGCTGTATCAAAACTAGTTTTTCCATAAATTTTTCTTTCAATCTTGTATCAATCCAATCAATCTGTTTTCAATTTTGTTGAAATACGCTCTTTTGTTGTTGAAATGAAAGTAAAATTGCATTGAATTAGACTTTTGATACAGCCACAAATTACCCTTTACACAACACTACTTTCTTGTTTTACGCATTGATTTGATTTCAAATTTCAGGTTCTACTTTCTACAGATATATTTCTTTTCCGGCTTCCTGAAACTCTTTTGCTTTTTTATCCACTTTTTCAGCCAATTCTCTTACTTCCATTGAAGCTCTCATTGAGCAGAAATTCTCACCACACATTGAGCAAAAATGAGTTGATTTATAACCTTCATCAGGCAATGTTTCATCATGAAACTTCATGGCTTTTTCACTATCCAATGCAATTGCAAATTGATCTTTCCATCTAAACTCAAACCTTGCTTTGCTCATAGCATTATCACGATATTGTGCTCCGGGGAATCCTTTTGCCAAATCAGCAGCATGCGCAGCCAGTTTAAAAGTGATTACTCCTTCTTTCACATCATTTTTATCTGGCAGTCCAAGATGCTCTTTTTGAGTCACATAGCAAAGCATTGAAGTGCCGTACCAGGCAATCATGGCTCCTCCAATTGCAGAGGTGATGTGATCGTAGCCTGGTGCAATATCTGTCACTAAAGGGCCCAATGTGTAGAATGGTGCTTCGTCACAGTATTTTAACTGGAGATCCATGTTTTCTTTTACCAAGTGCATTGGTACATGTCCAGGACCTTCAATAATGACCTGTACATAATGCTTTCGCGCAATTTGTGTTAATTCGCCAAGAGCTTTAAGTTCACTTATTTGTGCTTTATCATTAGCATCTGCAATTGAACCAGGGCGCAAACCATCACCTAAAGAAATACCCACATCATAAGCCGAAAGTATTTCACAAATTTCTTCGAAATGGGTGTATAAGAAACTCTCCTGGTGATGCAATAATATCCACTTGGCCATAATTGAACCACCACGAGAAACAATTCCAGTGGTTCTGTGAATGGTTGATGGAATATGTTCCCACAGCAGGCCTGCATGAATAGTAAAATAATCAACTCCCTGCTCACACTGTTCAATTAAAGTGTCTCTGTAAATTTTCCAGGATAAATCCTCCACTTTCCCATTGACTTTTTCCAAAGCCTGGTAAAGAGGCACAGTTCCTACAGGAACCGGGCTGTTCCGAATAATCCACTCCCTGGTTTCATGAATGTTCTCACCGGTTGATAAATCCATAATTGTATCAGCTCCCCAGCGAAATGCCCATACAGCCTTTTCCACTTCATCTTCAATACTCGATGTTGTTGGTGAGTTGCCAATATTTGCATTAATCTTAACCCTAAAGTTTCTACCAATTATCATTGGCTCTGATTCTGGATGATTAATATTTGCCGGTAAAATGGCTCTTCCGGCTGCAATTTCAGCTCTCACAAACTCTGGTGTGATATGTGTTTCAGGAATTTGTGCACCCATTGGACAACCTTTGTGCTGTTTGAATTTTTCTTTAAGCTCATCGATTCTTTCATTTTCCCTGATGGCCACATACTCCATTTCGGGAGTAATAATTCCCTGCTTAGCATAATAATACTGTGAAACATATTTCCCTGGTTTTGCTTTTAGAGGATTTGTAACTACATGCTCAAATCGCAATTCATCCAATGTGGAGTCAGCCTTCCTTTTCCTACCATATTCCGAAGAAAGATCTGGCAAGATTTCTACATCCTTTCGTTCCAAAATCCAATTTTGCCTGAGTTTAGGCAATCCTTTCTTTACATCAACATCAATTTCATGGTCAGTAAATGGTCCGGATGTGTCATAAACAGTAATTGGCAGGTTTTTAATCAGGTTTCCCTCTTTATCTTTTGTTGAAGCCAGTTGTATTTCACGCATAGCTACTTTAATGTCATGAATTTTTCCATTGACATAAATCTTTTTTGAATTTGGAAATGACTCCTGTGTTAGATTATTTTTCATGTGTTAAATTTTATTTATTTCAAAGGTCACATGGAATCGCATTAATTAAAATAATCATTCTTTTTTTGTGTTTAATGATGATTTTAATTATGCTTATTTCATATTGTTTGGTTATTGTATAATCTATAGAAAAGGCAAGGTGGTCGCAAGAACATTATCCTCCTTGTACGGCTGTTATTAACAGCACATTATCATCTTCTTGCAAAATAAATTGATCCCACTCATTTTTAGGAACTACAGCGTTGTTAACAGCAGCTGCTATTCCTTTTTTTTCAAGAAGTCCTTTCTCTGCCAATAAAGAAGACAAAGAACAAGGTTCTTCTAGAGCAACAGGCATTCCATTACAAAGAATTTTCATTTGGTTAAGTTTATTTGGGAGAATAAACATTAGAGAGACTCTTTTCCTTGGCAGCATTATCCGCCCAGGTTCAAAGGGTATGATCTCAGCCGTTTATTGGCACCCCTGTTTAGTGATGGCAAATATAAACAAATAATGAAGCAGTTAAAGAAAATTTTATAATTATTTAAAAAAAACTAAGCATATAGGGTGTAGCCATTTTTTACTATATTTGTGGACGTAACTAATTAACATCATACTCCTATGAAAAAAATCAAAATATTTTCTGTTCTTATATTTGTCATTTTGGGTAGCTTTTACATAAAAGCTCAAAATTATTCAATAATAGTAGATGATGTTAATGCCTTAATTGGTGAAGAGTTCGATATATCAATAAATACTTCTGAAATAACTTCTGGAGACAATATAGTCGCTTATCAGTTTGATTTATCGTATGATGAAACAATTTGCGAATATATTGAATATGATCTTGAAGGTACTTTGTCAGAGAATGATGTTATGATTGAAGTAAATGCAAATACTCCGGGTTTGCTTAAGGTCGTTGTTATAAAAACTATACCCGAATTTTCAGGCTTTGGAAGTTTAATTAAATTAAGATTTAACGGAATTTCAATTGGAAATTCTTTGATGGAGATTAGTAACTTTTATTTTAATGCTTCTCAAGTAGGCAACATCGGAAATGGAAATGTTACAATAAGCAGAGAAAACACAATAACAGTGGATGATGTTAGTGCCTTAATTGATGATGAATTCAGTATCTCAATTAATACTACAGAAATATTACCTGACGACAATATTGTTGCTTATCAATTTGATTTATCATATGACGAGACAATTTGTGAATATGTAGAATATGATCTTGCAAGCACCATGTCGGAGAATGATGTTATGATTGAAGTAAATGAAAATACCCCAGGTTTGCTTAACGTTGTTGTTATAAAAACCATACCTGAATTTTCGGGTTTTGGAAGTTTAATTCGGTTAAGATTTAACGCAATTTCATGTGGGAATTCATTAATGGAAATCAGCAACTTCTATTTTAATGCCTCTCAAGTAAATATTATTGAAAATGGTAATGTTAAAATAGGAACTGAAAACACATTAACGGTAGGCAATACAAATACATTTGTTGGAGATAATTTTAGTACTGGTGTTTCAATTTCTCAAATTCCAGGAGTTTGTGGAATCAGCAATTATCAATTCGATTTAAGTTATGATTACGAACACATCCAATATAATAATTTTAGTTTGACAGGTACGATTGATCCTTCTGCAAGTGTTAATATTGATAATTCAACTCCTGGAGAACTTATTATTACAGTTGAAAACTCTTCATTGATTTCAGGAACTGGAGATTTACTATTTTTAGATTTCACAATTTTAACAGTTGATAACTCATTTATACAAATAACAGACTTTCAATCGAATAATTCAATTGCAGTATATTATGTTGATGGCTTGGTTACCTCAGTATTGCCATTTGGTAATGTAGATGGAATAGACGGAATTAATGCATTAGACGCCTTTCTTGTTTTGCAAAATAGTGTTGAATTAAGTACAGAAGAATGGGGCGTTTCAAACCCATGGGAGGAATGGCGAATTGATGCAGCTGATGTGAATAACGATGAGACATTAAATTCTATGGATGCATCACTTATTTTACAGTATATTGTAAGTTTAATAGATGAATTTCCTGTGGAATCGGGTAGTAAAAAAAATGGAGAAGTAAATCAAGTTGAAGTAAAATATGAAAACAATACTTTAGTATTTTATTCAGCAACACCGGTTTATGGTTTTGATATTACTTCTGTTGAAGGAGTGCAAACTGCGAGCTTAGGAAAACCTGAAAAAATTGGTGATGACTGGCTTATTGCTTCTAATACACAGAATGGAAAATTTAAAGTGGGTATGGCAACAGCTGTTCCTGTTGAAAATGACTTTTTACAAATTCCATTAAGCGATGCAAATAGTGCCTTAGCATTTAATGTTTTAATTAATGGTCAGGAAAGTGTTATTAATTGGGCTGGAATTACTTCTTTGAATGATGAACTTATTAAACAAAATATAATCGTTTTCCCAAATCCAGTAAGGAACATTTTGACGTTGAAAGGTGTAGAACCAAATTCGGAAATATCAATTTATTCATTAAAGGGTGAACTTTTGAAACAATTAAAATTAGAAAACTCAACAGTAAACTTTGAGGATTTAGCTCCTAATAATTATCTAATCAAAGTCAAGGGCAAAAAGGCTACTTTTTCTAAAATGATTATTAAGGAATAATGCAAAGGAAAGGGAGGAGTATCTGTAGATAAATCCTTCCTTTCTGACAAGATCGTGTATTTCTGTACAGTAAGCCTTATTTTTGAATATTTACGCTCTTAGTTTAGTTTTTGCAGTATATAGTATGATCTAACTTTCCATTGCATCATAGGAATGTTTAATGAATATTTATTATCACACCACCTCTAAGTGCCCAAATATCATGCGATTGGTAATAATTTTGGTAAGTTGCACCAAGAGTGATGTAGCCTGAAAGATGCTCGAAATTAAGGAACTGCATATTGTACCGACCACCAATTTCAAAGGATGGAAACATCTCTGTTTCAGAATCATATGAGAATCTTGTGTCAGCATCAAAATAATCCTTGCTATTACTAAAAGGGATTTGAGTTCCCAAATAGAATTCTGTAAAGTTTACAGGTTCGTCCCAAATTTCTCTTTGCAATCCAGCTCCCAGTAATACCTTGAAATCTTGATTAGGAGTCATATTTGCTATAAGAAGTAATTCCCAAGATTTGAATGAATCAGGAAAATCATCAGTATATTCAGTTAAAATATTATATCTAAAATCAATGGATAGAAAATGTAAATTGGCTCGCAAACCAGGCAGATAATCCACATAAGTGTAATTTTTATCAATACCCTTATGAAAACCCAAGTCAAATTGAGGTTTAAGGTCTAATGAAAAATCTTTTTCTGCCTCAAAAACTTCAATGGGTTCATTAATGATGTCATTTGTCTCTTTATTATCTTTAATTGGAGCTGTTAATTCTGTTTTTGGCTCCTCAATAATATTTTTCGCAATTTCGGGTTCAATTTCATTTTCAGTGGTATCTATAGGTAATAATTCTTCATTGGTGATTTTTGTTTTGGACTCTTCGTAAGCATAATCTTTGTTTAAATCACCATTAACAATAAAATCATCATTGTCATCATTTTTGCTACCACCACTGAATAATCCTGAAATGCATCCTTCTAATAAAGATGTAAATAGTTCTGAAAAACATCCACCAATACATTCGCTGGCTATATCATTGCCAGAATCTGAACTTGAAGAGTAACTATCTGAAGATGAACTTGAGCTACTTTTATTGCTTTTTGATTTTGTTTTTATATCATGAATTTGAGCATTTGTTTCAAACTGAAACGCAAAAGCAAAAAGTAAGAGCAGTAAGGCAATTTTTTTGAATAAATCATTCATAAAAGTAAGTTTCTGTTTAATTTGAAATGTGTTTGTTGTTTACACCAATGACAAATTAATAGCATTCTATACTCTATGGTTGTTAATGCCAGTTGAAAATTACACCACCCCGAAAGCCCCATATATCATGTGATTGATAATAGTTTTGATAGATAGGCCCTAATGAAATATAACCACTTAAGTGCTCAAAATCAAGCATCCTTTTATTAAACCTTAAACCTGTTTCGAAAAAAGGATACGCTTCTGTTTCATAGTCAACTGATGCTCTTAAATCAAAATCGATATAATCGGTATTTCCCAAAAGACCTATCTTTGAGCATAAAAAGTACTCATGAAAATAGGAATCTGTAGTCATTTCAGCTTGTACCCCCATTCCAATGCCAATTTTGAAGGCTTCGTCAGGTACAATATTTAAGGCTAAATCAAGATGCCATGATTTAAACGAATTTGGAAAATTGTCGGTGTATTCAGTCAGTATGTTGTATCTGAAATCCAAAATAAACGATAACAAATTAGCCCTTATCCCAGGTAAATAGTTAGCATAAGTGTAATTTTTATCTACCCCCTTATGATAAGCAATAGCAAAATTTCCGTTTATATCCAGTGAAAGAATTGTTGGATCATTTGGTTTCATTTCGTAAAGATGGTTGGTATATTCACCAATAAATCCAACAAATACACTACAACCAACATCAAAACAGGCTCCAAAACATGCATCTGCTATTCCATCACCAGGATTGTCAGAATTATTGTTTGAAACATTATTGTTGTTCTTATCCTTGTTTTCATTTGCCTTGTCTTTAATGTCTTCTATTTGTGAAAAGGCTGAAAATCCGGTAAAAAAAACAATTAGTGCGATAAAGATGGAATTCAGAGATATCTTTTTCATAATGAATGATTTACACTTTAATGAAGATTGAATATCAGACCACCTCTTGCAGCCCAAATATCATGAGCCTGATAATAATTTTGGTAGGTCCCACCTAATGAAATATATCCGTACAAATGTTCAAAATCAATTATTCTTGTGTTGTAATAAATTCCTGCTTCAAAAAAAGGATATCTGGCAGCTGAGTAATCAAAAACAACCCTGGTATCAATTCCAAGAAAATTTTTGTTCTCAAATGTGCCAATTCTTGTCTCAAAATAATTCTCGTTGTAATATTTCTCAGTATACATTTCGTAAAAAACACCAGAACCTATTGAAAATTTCACACTTTCATCCGGCATCAGGTTAATTAAAAAAAGTAATTCCCATGATTTGTATGAATTTGGAAAATCATCGGTATACTCAGTGAGAATATTGTAACGAAAGTCGGCAGCAAAAACACCTAAGTTACCCCTTGCTCTTGGTAAATAGTTGATGTAATTATAGTACTTACCATATCCGTAGTGAATTGCATAGGTAAAACCTCCATCAATTTCAAGCGACAATAATGTTGGATCCGATTGCGTAAAATCCATAATTTCTTCATGGTGATCGATTAAAAAATCAATAAAAAAGAAGCCTCCATCCCAACAACAATCACTTACTGCGCAGCATGCATCCAAATCGCTGGCCGAAACACCCGAAATTAAGTCTCCTGCCCCGGATGCCAAATCTTGTATGGCTTCAATTTGCCCTGTACTTTTTAGTTGAAAGAAAACAAGGCCAATTATTATTAAAAATATTTTGTAACGCATTTTCATAAGCTTCTAACGAGTGAAAATTGAAAAAATAACTTTCTACTTTGTATTAATCTTGTATTTTTGCGACCTGTTTTTTACAAAAAGCAAAGTTTGTGTTGTTATATCTTTTCATAAAATTATTAACTTTATAAATATCTGTTAAGCAAATTTTATCGTTGTGTCTAATATTTTGGTTAACAAACGCATGTTTATACAAATTTAAAATACATGAGTAAAAAAAAGCGAATAATTAAGATAATTTCTGTAGTTTTTAGTCTTCTATTGTTTGTTGCTCTCTTTATTGCCTACAACTTCTACCAAAAAATATATGCGGATAATATATCAAATCAGCTAAAAGAGCCTACATTTCTTTATATTAAAAGTGATGCCAGTTTTGATGCTGTGCTTGATTCCTTAACCTCTAAAGATCTTTTAAAAGATATTGAAAGTTTTAAATGGGTAAGTGAAAAGAAAAATTATACTGGCAGGGTAAAAGGTGGACGATATGAAATAAAGCCTGTAATGAGTAATAACGACCTGGTAAACATGCTTCGAAGCGGTAATCAAAAAGCACTGAATTTGACATTTAACAATATTCGAACAAAACCAGAACTGGCAAAGAAAATTTCCAGCCAGCTCGAATTTGATTCACTAGAGTTAATAACCCTTTTAAACGACAACAAGTTTCTAAAAAAGTACGGGTTTAGCCGCGAAACTGTTATTAGTATGTTTATTCCCAATACTTATCAATTTTACTGGAACCAGAGTGCAAAAAGCTTTTTCGAAAAAATGCTAAATGAATACAAAAAGTTTTGGACGGATAATCGAGTATCTAAAGCCAGGAAATTAAATATGAGCAAGTTAGAGGTTTCAGTTTTAGCTTCAATCGTTCAGGCAGAACAATCGAAATATAGTAAAGAAAAGCCAAAGGTAGCTGGCTTGTACATAAATCGCCTAAACAGGAAAATGCCACTTGAATCTGATCCTACACTTGTTTATGCTATTGGAGATTTCTCAATTCAAAGAGTGTTGAATAAAGACAAGGAAATTGACTCACCCTTCAATACTTACAAAAATATTGGACTTCCTCCTGCACCAATAAATTTGCCGGAGATATCTTCAATTGATGCCGTTTTAAACTATGAAAAGCACAATTACATTTTCATGTGTGCTAAAGAAGATTTTTCAGGATATCACAATTTCTCAACGAACTTGCGACAGCACAATATTTACGCACAAAGATACCGTATTGCCTTAAATAAAAGAGGAATTAAAAGATAACATTCATTTTTTTTAGTTAGTTGAATATTAGCTGTTTAATTAAGTTCAATGAATCTAGAACAGATATTCACAATAAATAATTTTTTGATTTTCGTGGAAAAGAATTAACCGAATACATTATTATTTTTAATTTCGAAATTTTAAATTAAATCGATACCTAATGGGAGCATTTCATGCGTATGATATCAGAGGAATTTATAACCAGGATTTTGATAAAAATGATGTTTACAAAATTGGCTATTTTTTGCCAAAATTATTGAAAACGGATAGAGTTCTAGTAGGAAGAGATGTTCGTTTATCATCACCTGAAATCTTTGAATATTTAACAAAAGGGATAACTCATAGTGGGGCAACTGTTTATGATGCAGGACTGGCTACAACTCCGATGATTTATTATTCAACAGCCAAACATCAGTTTGATGCTTCAGTAATGATTACTGCCTCGCATAACGATAAGGAATACAATGGTTTAAAGGTTTCAATGACACACGCTTTGCCAGTTGGTTACGACAATGGTTTAAAAGAAATTGAACACCTTATTAAAACAAAAGGAATTGTAATTGCAGAAAAAAAAGGACGAATCCTGCCTTTTGATGTAATTGACAATTATATAGCATTTTTAAAGCGTTCTTTACCAGATATTTCAGATTTAAATATTACCGTTGATTGTTCAAATGGAATGGCAGGTTTATTGGCCAAACAAGTTTTAGGTGATACTCCCAATTACTTGTTTTATGAATTGGATGGTACTTTTCCAAATCACTCGCCAAATCCGTTGGTTGAAGAGAATGTCAAATTCCTTAAAAAAGCCGTAAAAGATAACAAAAGCGACTTAGGAATTATATTTGACGGGGATGCCGACAGAGTAATGTTTGTTGACGAAAAAGGACAGTTTATTCAACCTGACTTAATGATTGCTGTTTTGGGTAAACACTTTTTAAAAGGTGATAAAAAAACGAATAAACCAAAAGTTATTCATGATATTAGAACCTCAAAATCAGTGATAGAATACATAAAAGAGTTGGGCGGAGATCCTTTTATGTGGAAAGTTGGACGAGCTTATGCTGCGATGAAGTTGCGGGATATTGATGGCTTATTTGGTGGAGAATTAGCCGGTCATTATTACTTCAGGGATTTTAATTATTCTGATTCCGGAATGCTAACAGCTCTCCTTGTTCTAAAAATTGTAAAACGACTCAAAGAAGAAGGCCAAAATATTTCAGATTTAATAAAAGAAATTTCTAAATACCATAATTCAGGAGAATTAAACTTTGTGGTTGAGAAAAAAGAAGATGCCATGCTGAAGGTTAAAGAGCAATTTACAAAATCTGAAGAAGTTCTGGCATTTCATGATTTTGATGGATACCGCATTGAGTTTAAAGATTGGTGGTTTAATATAAGAGCTTCAAATACAGAGCCTTACTTAAGACTATTGGTGGAGGCTACAACTAAGAATATGCTGAAGGAAAAAACAGATGCTATTAGAACTGAATTAAGTGAGTTTATCACTAAAAAATGAATGTTCAAATACTTCATAAAAAAGAGGAGATTTTTGACTTTTTAAAATCAGATCAAGAACTACAAACCTATTGTATTGGAGATTTAGATGATTTTTTCTGGTCAAAAACTATCTGGTATGGGATTGAAAATGATGGAGTTATACACTCCATTGCTCTTTTATATACGGGTTCTGACTTTCCGACTCTTTTATTGTTTTACAGAGGAGAAAAGGAATATCCTTATCTTTTGTTAAAGCAAATACAAAATTTATTGCCTAATAAGTTTTATGCACATCTTAGTGAAGGTTTAGTCGATTTATTTGGCCGGCAAAATATAATCCAGTATTACGGATTAAGTTATAAAATGGCTTTAAGGAAGGAATTAGCAACAATAGATGATGAAAATATCCGAAGATTATCGAAGAACAATCTTGATCAGATAAACAAGTTTTATTCAGTTGCTTATCCTGAGAACTGGTTTGATAGCAGGATGCTTGAAACCGGAAAGTATCTTGGATATTTTGATAATAACGCATTGGCAGGAATATCGGGAATACATGTTTATTCTGCTGAATATAAAGTGGCTGCATTAGGGAATATTGCAACACATCCAGATTACAGAGGAAAGCAAATTGCCTATAAACTAACATCTCATTTGTGTAGTGATTTAAAAAGAACAGTGGGTGCTATTGGTTTAAATGTTAAGGTGAATAATGAATTTGCTATAAAATGTTATCAAAAAGTAGGATTTGAGATAATAGGAACCTACGATGAATGTTTTATACGAAATGTTACAGCATAATCGTAGATTATATAATTACATTTTTTGTTAACTTGTATAAAATAATTATAAAAAAGGAACTATAAGTGAAAATTATTATTGCAGGAGCTGGTGAAGTAGGAACATATCTTGCTAAAATGCTTTATACGGTAGATCATGACATTATTGTTATTGATAGTGAGGAAGACAATTTAAAGCGAATTGATGCAAATTATGATGTGATGACCATAAAAGGGTCTGCAACATCAATACAAACGCTTAAAGAGTCGGATATAAGAAGGACGGAATTATTAATTGCAGTAACACCAATTGAAGAGGTAAATATGACTGCTGCAGTTCTTGCAAAGAAACTGGGAGCGAAAAAGGTTATTGCCAGAATTAATAACCATGAGTATCTCGAAGATTTAAACCGAAGGTTCATCTATCAAATGGGCATTGATTCTATTGTATACCCTGAGATACTTGCAAGTAAGGAAGTAGTTTCAATGCTTAAGCAAACAGGAACAAATAAAAGATTTGAGTTTTCATCAGGTCATTTATCCCTTTATGTCCTGAAATTGGATAAAAACACACCAATTATTGGAAAAACATTAAACGAAGCAAGTAAGGAAAACGAACCCTACGATTATAGAACAGTTGCTATAATTCGTAATTCTGAAACCATTATTCCACGGGGAAATACCAGGTTTAAGGCAATGGATCAGATTTATGTAGTGACAAGTAAAGAAGGGATTGATCATTTGCTGAAATACGCTGGTAAAGAGAATTTTACAATTAAAAACGTAATGATTCTTGGTGGTTCCAGGATAGGCAAAAAAATAGCGAAAGATATTGAAGGTAAGTTTAATGTTAAATTACTTGAATCAGACAGAGATAAGGGTTTTGAACTTGCAGATTATCTTGATAACACCCTGATAGTGAATGCTGATGGAACAAATATCGATGTTTTACAGGAAGAAGGCATTGCTGAAATGGATGCATTTATTGCAGTGACAGGAAATTCTGAGGCAAATATTCTAACCTGTACCATAGCTAAAAAATTTGGAGTAAAAAAGACAATTGCAGAGATTGAAAACCTTGACTATATCCAAATTGCTGACAGTATGGGTGTAGACTCAGTTGTCAATAAGAAATTAATTGCGGCCAGCCATATTTTTAGTTTCACTATGAGCGCAGAAGTACCTACAGTTCAATGTCTTGCAGGTACAACGGCAGAAGCTCTGGAGCTGGTTGTTCATGAAGATAGTTTAGTTACCAAAAAACCTTTAAAGTCGGTTAATTTCCCTCAAGATGCCTTGGTGGGAGGGGTTATTAGAGGCAATACAAGTTTTATTGCCAAAGGAGAAACCCAATTGCAAGCAAATGACAAAGTGATTGTTTTTGCTTTGCCCACTGCACTAAAAAAAGTTAATCAGTTATTTAAGTAGTTCAAATGATTAATTTTAGGATTGTATTCAGGCTACTTGGTTCTCTATTATTCATAGAGTCTTTCTTTCTTCTTTTATCAACACTGGTTGCATTAATTTATGTAGAGGAAGATTTCTATGCATTATTAACTCCTTCTGTTATCGCATTTATAATTGGAGGTTTTGCCTGGTACAAAACATCAAAGGCTTCAAAGTCGCTTGGTAAAAGAGAGGGTTACCTGATTGTGGCACTTGTATGGGTGGTGTTTTCACTTTTTGGAGCATTGCCATTTGTCATAGGTGGCTATATTCCGTCCTTTACCGATGCTTTTTTCGAAACCATGTCTGGATTCACCACAACTGGTGCATCAATTCTTACTGATATTGAAGCTTTGCCAAAAGGATTGCTGTTTTGGAGAAGCATCACCCAATGGATGGGTGGTATGGGAATGATTGTGATGTCATTAGCTGTTCTTCCAATGTTGGGTATAGGTGGCATGGAATTATTTGTTGCTGAAGTTCCTGGTCCTACGGCAGATAAGTTACATCCACGTGTAAGGCAAACAGCAAAGCGGCTTTGGGGAATTTATGCAGCATTCACTCTTGCTGAGGTTATTTTATTGATGTTTGGTGGTATGAATTTGTTTGATGCTGTCAATCATGCCTTTACAACAATGGCAACCGGAGGGTATTCCACAAAGCAAGCAAGTATTGCTGGTGAATCAGCTTATATTCAGTATGTTATCACCTTGTTTATGTTTATTGCAGGGGTTAATTTCTCTTTGTCATATTATGCTTTAAAATTTAAATTCAAGAAAGTTATTTCTAATGAGGAGTTTAGAGCTTATTTAGGTTTTGTTCTGATTTTCACAATAGCATTAACCACAATTGTTTTTATAAGAAATTATGATGGTGGTTTTGAGAAAGCATTCAGAGACTCAATTTTCCAGGTAGTATCAATAATAACGACAACAGGTTATGTTACTGCCGATTATCTAGGTTGGGGACCGCTTGCTATTGCGCTTATATTTACAATGATGTTTTTGGGAGGGTCTGCAGGCTCTACTGGTGGTGGCATTAAAATAGTTCGTATATTGATATTATTCAAGAACAGCTTTTTAGAATTTAAACGATTACTGCACCCGAATGCCATTATTCCGGTAAGATTGAATCATAGGGCTGTAGATCAGAAGATTGTTACAAATGTGCTTGCTTTCATTGTGTTTTATATTTTAACATTTGCAGCAGGTACAATAATTATGTCAGCCTTGGGCATGGATTTGGATTCGGCTATGGGAGCTGTTATTGCTTCACTGGGAAATATTGGCCCTGGAATTGGCTCTGTTGGTCCGGTTGAAAACTTCGCGCATATCCACCCAGTTGGTAAATGGGTACTTTCTTTTTTAATGATGATGGGAAGACTAGAGCTGTTTACTGTGATGATTATTTTCACCCCTGTTTTCTGGAAGAAATAGAACTTTGAAATTGGAACCTGGAGCCTGAAACTTTACAAAAACTAATTTCCAAAACTAAAATCCTGTATCAAAAACCCTTATAAACCAATGGGCAATAATTCGGTTAGCCAACGAGGAGGCTTCGTATTCAATTCTACCTTTTTTACCAGCTTCACAATTGCTTGAAAGTGGGTCTCTAACAACTATTGAGCGGATAACTGGTCCTATTGCACTTTCGTAATAGCTCAATGCGGTAACAACTACCGCATGCCCTCCGGATTCTGATTGATATCCAATTATTACGGGACGTTGATGACTTAATTCCTCAATTAAAAAAAAAGGCTCTGGTGCACCCGCTCCAAATTGAGCATTCACAATATAGGTTTTTCCTTTATTATCAACACTCCAGTTATTTAAGTTAGAATGAATGGTTTCTATGCTTGCTGCCCAGTCAGGTAAATCGCCAAACACATCTTTCCCATAAGTTCTTTCAACTATTTGGCGCTGAGTGATATCTATATCGTAATAATTCAATACCATTTGAATGGAAGCAGCCCAGCACCATTGGGCTTTTTCCTGTGCGGCACTTACATAATTCAGTTTTGACCCAGGAATACCTACATAATAAACCTTTTGGGCCCAACTTGTCTGGCTTAACAAAAGGACTGTTAACAAAAGGATGTGCCTGTATTTTCTGTTCTGAAACATAAATAATTGAATGCCGCTCTAAGATAACGCAATTAAAGACAAATTGATTACATTTTTAAGTCTTATTAACATTTGTAAGCCTTTAAGTGCTAGGAAAACATAAAATTAAGGCAATTTTTAGAGCTATTTAGCCAGGTTTATATCAGCACTTTCTCCGGCAAGAAACTTTTTAATATTAAGAACTATTCCATCAATTAATCCTTGTCTGCTTTTAAAAGATGCCCATGCCATATGAGGCGTAATTAATAGATTCTTTAATTCATGCAGCCTGTTATTGGGTTCAATCGGTTCATTTGAAACTACATCAATTGCAGCTGCCCTGATTGTTTTGCTTTTTAATGCATAATAGAGTGCTTCTTCGTTTACAATACCACCTCTCGCCGTGTTTATGAGTATGGCTGAAGACTTCATTTTCTCAAATTCTTTTGCTCCAAACAAATTTAGAGTGGTTTCGGATAATGGAACATGTAAAGTGATGATGTCTGATTCTGATACTAACTTTTCAAATTCAACTCGGGTTTTCTCAGTATATTCAATTCCTGGTCTTTTAGCTATTAATATTTCCATATCAAAAGCCTTAGCAATTTTTGCAACTTGCTTTCCTATTGATCCATAGCCAATTATTCCAAGTTTTTTCCCTGTAAGTTCATAAAAAGGATAATCAAGTACAGTAAATACCGGAGACTTACTCCATCTGCCGTTTCTGGTATCAATTACATTTTCAACCAGGGAGTTTTGAAGTGCAAGTATTAGACTAAAAGTATGTTGAGCAACTGATTCCGATGAATAATTCCTAACATTTGCAACAACTACACGATGCTCTTTTGCTGCTTCAATATCAATGTTGTTATAACCAGTAGCTGCAACACAAATCAGCTTTAGTTTCGCAGCATTTTTTAATTCTTTACGATTTATTCTTACCTTGTTAGTTATTATTATTTCGGCATTTTTTATCCTGGCAGTGATTTCTTCGGGAAGAGTAGTTTCATATATGGCTGTTTTTCCAAATTGATTAAAAATTGATAAGTCTATGTCTGAGCCAAAAGTTAATGAATCAAGAATAACGATTTTCATATCTGAATTTTGTCAATTTTTTAGATTTTTTTAACAAAAATAGCCATGTTTTGACTAAAAATGACCAAAAAAAGCGAAAAACGAATAAAAAAGCGAAATATGTTGTAAAACTTGTTTTGGAAATTATATATTTGATTAACAGAGCTTTAATTTTAGAAATCAGCGATTTAGCCTATATGCTAAAAAACATAAAGCTTATTCTGTATTGATCTTGTCTTTATATTTGTGCACCTAATAACCAATGAATTCAGTGATTTAATCATTGTAATTTTATCCAAAAAGGAATCTTATAATCTAAATAATTTAATTTTATAAAATGAAACCATCTCATATTGAACACATTGGCATTGCTGTTAAAAGCATTGACGAGGCAAAAAAGTATTATGAAGAAGTGTTAGGTCTTGAATGTTATGCTATTGAAGAAGTAGCTGATCAAAAAGTAAAGACAGCTTTTTTCATGGTAGGGCAAACTAAAATTGAGCTTTTAGAAGCAACAGATCCTGAAAGTCCTGTAGCTAAGTTCATCGAAAAAAAAGGACCTGGGATTCATCATTTAGCTTTTGCAGTAGAAAATACTGATGAAGCATTGAAAAATGCTGAGGAAAAAGGTGTTCAACTTATTGATAAACAAGCCAGAAAAGGAGCTGAAGGGTTAAATATTGGATTTTTACATCCTAAATCAACTCTAGGTGTATTAACTGAATTTTGCAGCAAATAAAGTCTGCGAAAGCAGGAAACAAATTGGAAATCAGCAAAAAATAATTAATAACATATGGATAGCCAGGAAAAAATTAAACAGTTAATAGATTTTCGAAATGAAGCCCGATTAGGTGGTGGGCAAGAGAGAATTGACAAGCAGCACGAACAAGGCAAATTTACTGCCCGCGAGCGTATTGAAATGCTGCTTGATGATGGTAGCTTTGAAGAAATGGACATGTTTGTTACTCATCGTTGTACAAACTTTGGGATGGAAAAAAACAAGTTCTTAGGCGATGGCGTAGTGACAGGACATGGAACCATTGACGGTCGTGTAGTATATATTTTCGCCCAAGACTTTACAGTGTTTGGAGGTTCATTATCAGAAACCTACGCTCAAAAAATATGTAAAGTAATGGATCAGGCCATGAAGGTTGGCGCTCCAGTAATTGGAATTAACGATAGTGGCGGTGCCCGAATTCAGGAAGGCGTAAACAGCTTAGCTGGATATGCTGAAATTTTCCAGAGAAATATTATGGCTTCAGGAGTTATTCCTCAAATTTCTGCAATTTTTGGTCCTTGCGCTGGAGGTGCGGTTTATTCTCCTGCACTTACTGATGTTGTGGTTATGAGTGATAAAACAAGCTACATGTTTGTAACTGGTCCAAAAGTTACAAAAACTGTTACTGGTGAGACTATTTCAACAGAAGACCTTGGCGGTGCAACAATTCACTCAACCAGATCTGGTGTATCACATTTTAAAGCTGAAAATGAAGAGGAAGGCTTGATGCTGATAAGAAAAATGCTTGAGTTTTTCCCACAAAACAACCTGGAGGATCCAATTGTTACTGCCTGTGAAGATCCAATTGATCGACTAGATGATAATTTGAACGAAATAATTCCAGAACAAGCCAATCAGGCATATAACGTAAAGGATATTATTTATACAATAGTTGATAACGATGATTTTCTTGAATTCCACCGTCATTATGCAAAGAACATTGTTGTTGGTTTTGCAAAGTTCAACGGACGACCTGTAGGTATTGTAGCCAATCAGCCAAACTACCTTGCAGGTGTACTTGATATAGATGCATCAAGAAAAGCTGCTCGTTTTGTTCGTATGTGCGATGCTTTTAATATTCCTTTAGTCACTCTTGTTGATGTACCAGGCTTTTTACCTGGTAGTGCGCAAGAATATGGAGGAATAATCACTCATGGAGCAAAGTTGTTATTTGCTTATGGTGAAGCTACAGTTCCGAAAGTAACTGTTACACTGAGAAAATCTTATGGTGGAGCCCATGACGTAATGAGTTCTAAGCAATTACGTGGTGACATTAACTACGCATGGCCATCTGCAGAAATTGCCGTAATGGGAGCAAAAGGAGCTATTGAGATATTGGAAGGTAAAAAACTCCGAAGTATTGAAGATCCAGACGAGAGAACAAAATTCTTTAATGAGAAGGAAAAGGAATATATGGATAATTTCGCAAATCCATACAATGCTGCGAAGTTTGGGTATATTGATGATGTTATTGAACCAAGAAATACCCGGTTCAGAATAATACGTGCTTTACAGACATTAGCAACCAAAAAGGATGTTAATCCACCTAAAAAGCATTCAAACTTACCATTATAACCTAAAAAGGAATAATTATGGGACCAATTATTTTAAACATTACGGATTTAAATTCCGAAAACCTGATGATCGCCCTAGTAGGTTATGTGATTGTGTTTGCAGCCTTACTTGCTCTTTATTTTGTATTTCAGCAACTACCTAAGCTAATTGAATGGCAAACACGGTCGAGACTTAAACGTAAAGGTCAATTAGTAAATGAAGAGAATGATGAAGAGGTCTTGCTGCCAGGTGTTGTAAATGCGGCAATTAGTACTGCTCTTTATCTTTATTTGAATGAGATGCACGATGAAGAAAAAGCAGTAATTACTATTAAAAAAGTTTCTAAAACATATTCTCCATGGAGCTCTAAGATTTATAATATGCGTTGGCCTTTAAAATAGCATTAAATAGATTGAGTTTATTGGAACAATAAAAAATATACCCAAATGAAACCCTCATAGAGGGATTTATAGAGAAACTTAATCGCTCTACAAAAGAATATGTTTAAATATCAATTACTTAACTAAAATTTAAACAAGTGAAAAATTATAAATTTACGATAAGAGGGAATGTTTATGATGTAGATATTATTAGTTTTGAAGATAATATTGCAGAAATTGAAGTAAACGGCACACAGTACTCGGTTGAAGTTCACAAAGAGGTGAAAAGTTCGAAAACTCCTAAACTAGTGCGTTCTTCTGTACCAGAACCAAAACGAAGTGAAAGTAAACCAAAGAAAAACATTAGCACCAGCTCTACACCAGTAAAGGCTCCACTACCTGGTTCTATTTTGCAGATTCTTGTGAAAGAAGGTGATGAAGTGAAAGTTGGTGATAACTTGATGGTTATGGAAGCCATGAAGATGGAAAACAATGTGTTGGCTGAAAAAGCTGGAAAGGTTACCAGTATTAAAGTTAAGATTGGAGATACAGTGCTTCAAAACGATGTTTTATTAGAAATTCAGTAATGCACATGAAAAAATTAATTACAGTAATTTCAATAATAGCTCTGCTGTTTTTCTTACAAATGATGGTATTTAATAATGAAACAGCAAGTGCAAACCCTTCCCAAAACACACAGGAGGTAGTACAGCAAGGTGCACCACATCATGGGGGTGTATTAAGTGGCATTAAAACATTTTTATTATATACCGGTTTTGCCAACGCAACATGGGGGCATCTGGGTATGATTGCAGTGGGTTTATTCTTTATTTTCCTGGCAATCAAATATGACTATGAGCCGCTTTTACTTATACCAATCGGAATTGGTGTGATAATCGGAAATGTTCCATTTTTAACCCTTGAGACAGGTAAAGAATTAGGTCTTTTTTCTCCAGATGCTACTTCTGGATTGAAAATAGGTTTATATGAGGAAGGCAGTGTTCTCAATTATCTATATTTCGGGGTAAAATATGGTGTTTATCCACCTCTGATCTTCTTGGGAATTGGTGCTATGACTGACTTTTCGTCATTGATATCTAACCCCAGGTTAATGTTACTTGGTGCAGCCGCACAGCTTGGTATCTTTTTAACTTTTATTGGGGCCCTTGCATTAGGGTTTGCTCCTCCAGAGGCAGGTGCGATTGGTATAATCGGAGGTGCAGATGGTCCAACTGCGATTTTCTTGTCATCCAAGTTGGCAAATGGGATAAATCTTTTAAGTGATGGAACTACCGTAAAGAACCTTATTGGTCCGATTGCGATAGCAGCTTATTCGTACATGGCTTTAGTGCCTGTAATTCAACCTCCGATAATGAAACTGTTAACCACAAAAAAGGAGCGTTTAATTAGAATGAAACCGCCAAGAGCTGTGACCAAATTGGAGAAAATTTTGTTTCCAATTATTGGTTTGCTATTGACAACTTTTATATCTCCAAGTGCTTTACCGCTTTTAGGGATGTTGTTCTTCGGTAATTTATTGAAAGAGTCCGGGGTAACAAAAAGGTTGGCTGAAACTGCTCGTACATCGATGATTGATATTGTAACTATTTTATTGGGTGTTACAGTTGGTGCATCAACTCAGGCTGATGTTTTCCTTGAGTGGGAGTCGGTATTCATATTTATTTTAGGTGCTGTTTCATTTATTGTAGCCACTGCTGGTGGATTAGTCTTTGCAAAGGTGATGAACTTGTTCCTTAAAGGTGATAATAAAATCAATCCACTTATTGGTGCAGCAGGTGTTTCTGCGGTGCCTGACAGCGCAAGGGTAGTTCAAACAATGGGTTTAAAAGATGATCCAACGAATCACTTGTTAATGCATGCTATGGCTCCAAACGTAGCAGGTGTAATTGGTTCTGCAGTTGCTGCCGGTATTTTATTGAGCTTTTTATTATAAAATATATTATTGATCTGATTTTGAGGGAGTCTATATTAGGCTCCCTTTTTTAATGTTCTAAAAATTCAGGAGCTTTTCTAACCATCGTAGCTTGTTCAAAAGCATAAGCAATTTCAATCAAAACGGGTTCACTCCAAGCTCTTCCAAAGAAAGAAATTCCAACAGGCAATTCATCAATAAACCCCATTGGAACTGTAATGTTAGGGTAACCTGAAATTGCCGCAGGAGAAGAACTTCCCATTAAATAGTTATCTCCATTTACCAAATCAGTTTTCCATGCTGGTGAACCTGTCGGAGCTATAATTGCATCTAATTTGTTTTCTCCCATTACTTTGTCAAGACCCTCTTCTCTAATCGCTTTTTGCATTGTTTTAAGGGTGTTTTTATATTCTTCTGAGTTTAAATCTTCTTTTTTACTAGCCATTTTTAAGTAAGCCTGGTTAAAATACCTGAGCTCAACGGAATCTGATTCATTAAAAGAGATTAAATCATCCATTTTTTTTATTGGTGAAGATGGGCCCAGTGAGGCAAAATATTTATTCAATCCATCTTTATATTCGTAAAGCATTATTTCGAATGATAAAGCTTCTATATTTTCATTTGTAATACTTTCAATTTCAATTATTTCTGCCCCCTGAGCCTTTGAAAGTTCGATGGTCCTATTCATCATTTCATCCACCTTAAAATGTGCACCAAAAGCTTCTTTGTATACTCCAAGTTGTTTTCCTTTGAGACCGTCTTTTTTAAGTACTGTTGCATAATCTGGGATTGATTTTCCTTTACTAAGTAATGTTTTATTATCAGCAGAGTCTATTCCTGTGAGTACTGAGAGACAAATTGCAGCATCTTCTATTGTTCTGGCCATTGGGCCAGGTGTATCCTGTGTAAATGAAATAGGGATAATTCCTGAGCGACTAATTAAACCGACCGTAGGTTTAATCCCAACAATTCCGTTACTGGTTGAAGGGCAAACAATTGAACCATTTGTTTCTGTGCCAATTGCAATCATACATAGATTTGCTGATACTGCCACTCCTGAACCTGAACTAGAACCACAGGGGTTCCTATCAAGAATATATGGGTTTTTAACCTGTCCACCTATACCACTTCAGCCACTAGTAGACAATTCCCCTCTGAAATTGGCCCATTCGCTTAGGTTTGCTTTACCCAGAATCACCGCACCGGCATCTCGGAGTTTTTTAGCAACCCAACTATCTTTTAAAGGATGTGAATCTTTGAGTGCTCTGGAGCCAGCAGTGGTAGCCATTTTATCATGAGTATCGATATTGTCCTTTAAAAGAACTGGAATACCATGCATCTGGCTTCTAATCTTGCCTTTAGCAAGTTCTTTATCAAGCTCTTCAGCAATTATTAAAGCATCAGGATTGAGCTGAATTACAGAACTTAACTTAGGACCTTTTTTGTCAATGGCATTAATTCTGTCGATATAAAGCTGAACAACTTCTTTTATTGACAGCTTATTTGTTTTATAAGCATCTTGTAGCTGTTCAATAGTATACTCTTGAAGTCTAAATGTATCAATAGTAATTTGCTCTTTCTTATCTTCAATATTTGAGCAACCTACCAGCATTAATAAGATGATAGCAATCCAGAATAGCTTTTTCATAACAAATTGGGCTTGGTATAATTTATTGCAATATAAGAAATAGACCTTATCTAATTGCCATGCCTTTCAAATTGCAGATCTTATTCCTGTTAATGCTTTTTGGTAACTTCTTCCAACAGGAAGTTTCACATTGTCAACTTTTACTTCTGTTGCCGAATACGAATTTATTCTATCCGAAGGAACAATAAATGAACGATGAATTCTTAAAAAGGAATAAGATTTTAATCGCTTTTCGAAATAGCTTAGACTTTGTTTCGTTTTGTAAACCTTTTCATTAGTAGCAATTTTCACATATTCCCTGTTACTTTCAAGATAAATAATCTTGCTTAATGGAATTTGAACAGTTTGATAATTTTCCTTTACAAAAAGAACATTTGTCTTATTAACTCTTTCAGCTAATTCAATATTGTCCTTTGATAAATTATACCCTTTCTTTTCTTTAAAACGATTAATTGATTTAGAAAATCTTTCTTCAGTGATAGGCTTCAAAAGATAATCAATTACATTGTATTCATAGCTTTGTAAGGCATAATCTCCACTTCCTGTGGTTAAAATGATATTAAATTCAGAGCCCAGCCTTTTAATTATTTCAATTCCATTTAATTTGGGCATGTGAACGTCTAAAAAAATTAGTTCAGGCTTTAATTTTGGAAGGGCTTCAAGCGCTCTTACAGGGCATACAAATGCTCCTTTTTTTCTAAACTCATCATAACCTTCAAGGTATTTTCCAATCAGTAGAACCGAGTTTGGATCATCGTCAATAATAACACAGTTAATCTTCTTCATCTAGGTAATAGTGGTTAACAATAATAGCATATATAATAGCATCCCACACTACAAGTGTAGAGGGCTTACTTTTTACATATAAATTTACTGTTACTGCTTAAAGTGGCGAAAATATCAGAGATATTTTCTTTTCCATAACAGCCTCTTTTTGCAAACAGTTTTTAAATCTGTTTGGTCGTATAAATTTAGGTTAGCCAAAAATATTGATATTCTTTCACAATTCATAACATTTTTTTTGAAAATTTAACAACTTATTTACAAATAAATAATATGGAACTGTTGTGAGTTAACAAAAAGGGTACTAATAATTTTTTTTAATAATCAAAAATAAATGATGACGTATGAAGAAAACATCCATTTGAAAGTTCTTTATGGGAAAGTTAGTTTATACACCTGTTAATGAAAAGCAAACATAAAATTACTGTCATTTTGTTATGATAAAATAGATGTGATTTAACGGATAAAATGCTGCCTCTCATAGAAATTTTTAGCTGTTTAATAAATAAAGTAAGCATTTCGCAACCTAAATCAATTATCTTCGCAAAACTTATTAACTAAACAAAAACTAATATGAAGAAATTTTACAAAGTACTTCTGTTAATATTAATGACAGGTTATTTTTCTATCGCAAATTTGTATGCCCAACGTACATGTAATTCGCATAACCACTTATTGGAACAACTTTCAGAAAATCCAAAAATGAGAGACAATGTTCAGCAATTGGAAAATTTTACAAGAAAATTCATTAAAAGTTATGCCTCCCTGAAAGCGGCCGAAACAAGAACAATTCCTGTTTATGTGCATGTAATTTACAGTAATGATTTAGAGAATATCAGTGATGCACAGATTGAATCTCAAATTACCGTTCTAAATAACGATTATGGTGGTATAAATACAGATATTACAGGCGTGCCTGTGGAATTTACCAGTGTGACCTCATACAATACAGGTGTTCAGTTTGTTCTTGCAGGGGTTGACAGAACTTATTCAACAAGAACATCATGGGGAACCAATGATGCCATGAAAATACCTGCACAAGGCGGAGTAGCACCGACAACACCTGAAACTCATCTGAACATGTGGGTTTGTAACATTGGTGGTGGAATTCTTGGATACGCACAGTTTCCTGGGGGAAATTCGGCAACCGATGGAGTTGTGTTTTCGCCGCAATATTGTGGTAGTTCTGATTATGATGATGGTTCATTTTATTTAAGCGCTCCGTTTGACAAAGGTAGAACTGCAACACATGAAATTGGACACTATTTGAATTTACGACACATTTGGGGTGATGGACCATGTTCTGCAACTGATTATGTGGATGATACTCCAAGTGCTTCGGGACCAAACTATGGGTGTCCTTCGTATCCACATGCTTCTTGTGGAAGCAGTGACATGTTTATGAACTACATGGATTACGTAGACGACTATTGTATGATAATGTTTTCACTTGGTCAGGAATCAAGAATGTGGGCATGCCTGAATTCAACCCGTCAAAATCTGGGTACACCTGGTGGTAATCCCGCCCCTGTCGCATTCTCAAACGGCCCTTACACAGGCGAACCAAATGTTGCTATCAATTTAAGTAGCGAAGGCTCATCAGATAGTAACGGAACAATTGATGGATATCATTGGGATTTTGGTGATGGTGATACAAGCATTCTTGCAAATCCAACACACACATACCTTGCAGACGGAGTTTACACCGTAATCCTTACTGTTACTGATAATGAAGGAGCAACCGGAACAAGTGTTACAACAGCAACAATTTCATCCGGTACTTCAAATACTCCACCGGTTTCTTCACCAAATGGACCTTATACAGGTCAGGCTGGTTCACCAATAGGTTTCAGCAGCGCAGGAACAACCGATTCTGATGGTTCAATTGTAAGTGGTTTTTGGGATTTTGGTGATGGAACAACAAGTACAACACCCAATCCTACACATACTTATTCTGCTGAAGGTGTTTATACAGTAGCTTTATCCGTAACCGACAATGATGGAGCAACTACTGTGGCAACAACAACGGCGACAGTGACAGGAGGTGCTGGAAATCTTCCACCAACACCAAATGCAAATGGTCCTTATTCGGCAAATGTTGGTGAAGCAATTAACTTTAGCAGTGCTGGCACAGGCGACCCGGATGGTAATTTAGTTAGTGGTTTTTGGGATTTTGGTGATGGAACAACAAGTACCACTCCAAATCCGGCACATACATATTCTGCCCCAGGAACTTATACTGTTATACTTTCTGTAACAGATAATGATGGTGCCACTGCAACAGATGAAACTACAGCGACTATTGGCGGAGGTGGAAATGCGAATCCTGTTGCCAATGCAAATGGCCCTTATTCAGCAAATGTTGATGAAGCAATCAATTTTAGCAGTACTGGTACAGGCGACCCAGATGGTACTATTGATTCTTATCTATGGGATTTTGGTGATGGCAATACCAGCACTTTAGCCAATCCAAGTCACACATATACTTCTTCAGGAACTTATAATATTAGCTTAGAAGTTACTGACAATGAGGGTGCAACAGCAACTGATTTGACTACTGCAACGATTTCGTCTGGCTCCACAGCTCCTGTTATTTTATCTGAAAGCTACTTTGAGTCAGGATGGGATGGATGGACAGATGGCGGAATTGATGTTGAAAGGTATTCGGGACCTCTTTCATACGAAGGGGACTATTCAATCCAGTTAAGAGATAATTCGGGATTAAACTCAACAATGCTTTCTCCTTTCTACAATGTTACTGGTTATCAGGAATTAACAATTGATTTCTATTTTAATGCAGATGGCATGGAAAACGGAGAATTCTTTGTTGTAGGTTACAATGATGGAGGCACCTGGAGAATAATTGGTAATTATGCAAGTGGTACTGATTTCCAAAATGGACAGTTTGGCAATATCAGCATTACTATTAGTCGAAATAATTACAATTTCCCAACTAATGCAAGATTTGCTATACAATGTAATGGTGGTGATAACTCCGACTTGATTTATATTGATCAAGTAGTGATTAGTGCTTCAGAAACAGCAAGCAGCAGATCCGGTAAGGTAGCCATTTTATCTGATGAAAAACTTGATATGACGAAAAGAGCAGGTGAATTTAGAGTACATCCTATACCTGCTGAAAATACGCTTACAATTTATTATGAAATTGAAGAAAACACAAGAGCAGAAATATATAATACAAAAGGTGCTCTTGTTAAATCATTGAAACTTGTTGATGATAAAACAGAATTGCCAATAAGCGATTTACATTCAGGGGTTTATATACTTAAAATTTCTGACAATAAAGGTTTTGTAGAAAAAAGATTTATAAAGGAATAGGTGTATTTCTTACAAGATAGTATAAAAAGGCAGCTTCATCGCTGCCTTTTTTTTCTCGCAACCTGTAAAACATGACAAATGTCATTAATTGACAAAATCCCGTTGTCTGTTTACACTTTCGATCATTTCTAAACAAATTCTTTGAAAACAACTGTAATTCCAATAAATTGTGACATACCTAACATAATTTACTAACTAAATCATTAAACATGAGAAAAATTTACACCTCTATTATTGTAGTATTTTTATCTACTTTTTTAATTACGGGCAATTTATGGGCTCAAAGAACTTGTGTTGCTCATGAACACATGCTTGAACAATATAATAAGTATCCTAAAATGAAAGAGAAAGCTGCCGAACTGGAGCAGTATACAACACGTTTTTTGAAAAATTATGCTTCTTTAAAGGCTGGCGAAATCAGAACAATTCCTGTAAATGTAATTGTAGTTTATTCCAATTCGCAGGAAAACATCAGCCAGGCACAAATTGAATCGCAAATTTCAGTTTTAAACGAAGATTACGCAGGAACAAATTCGGATATATCTGGAGTTCCTTCTGAATTTACAGGGGTGACTTCTGCAAGTTCGGGTATTCAGTTTGTGTTATCAAATATCGAGCGCCATTCCGATAGCAGAACAAGTTGGGGAACCAATGATGCAGTAAAATATGCCTATCCACCAACAAGTCCTTCTACTACTTTAAATATGTGGATTTGTAATATTGGAGGAGGTATATTAGGGTATGCACAGTTTCCAGGAGGACCGGCAGAAACAGATGGTGTTGTATTTTCGCCACAATATTGTGGTAGTTCAGATTACGATGATGGAAGCTTTTACTTAAGTGCTCCATTTGACAAAGGAAGAACTGCTACGCATGAGATTGGCCATTATCTGAACTTACGCCATATCTGGGGTGATGGAGGTTGCTCTGTCGATGATTACGTTGATGATACTCCTATAGCCGGAGCTGCTAATTATGGTTGTCCATCTTATCCTTCAAAGTCATGCTCGAGTAATGGCGGGTGGAGCAGCGATATGTTTATGAATTACATGGATTATACTGATGATGCCTGCATGTTCATGTTTTCTCAGGGACAAGAAGCCAGAATGTGGGCTTGTTTGAACTCTAGCAGAACAGATTTGGGTATACCTGGAGGGAATATCCCACCTACAGCAAATGCTAATGGACCTTATACCAGTGATCCTGGTGTAGCTGTTAGTTTTAGCAGTGCTGGATCATCAGATTCGGATGGCTCAATTGTAAGCTATAACTGGAACTTTGGTGATGGAAATACAAGTACTCAGGCAAATCCAAGTCACACATATGCTACTGCAGGAGGTTATACAGTTACTTTAACAGTTACAGACAACAAAGGAGCAACAGGCACGGATAATACCAGTGCAACAATTGGTGATTTCTGTCCTGGAGTGGAGGCCTGTGATGGAAATATTCAACTTACGCTGATAACAGACAAATATGCATCTGAAACAAGCTGGACACTGAAAGATGGCATTGGAACAACAATTGAATCGGGTTCAGGATATGCTAACAGTACGACCTATAATATTAACTGGAACCTGGCTCAAGATCAGTATACTTTTACAATCAATGATTCATATGGTGATGGTATTTGCTGCGGTTATGGAAACGGATCGTATACCATTATTGATGGATGCACTAACACCATTATCACAGGTGGAAATTTTGGTAGTTCAGAGACTACGGAGTTCTGTGTTCCTGGTGGCGGACCGGTAAACCAACCTCCTGTTGCAGAGGCTAATGGCCCTTATTCTGGTGAAACAGGAGTAACTGTAAGCTTCAGTAGCGCAGGCTCAACAGATTCTGATGGCACAATAGTTAGTTACCTGTGGGATTTTGGTGACGGAAATACCAGCACATCAGCTAATCCGAATCACACTTATACAACCGAGGGAAATTATACAGTTAGTTTAACTGTTGCTGATGATGATGGTGCAACCGGAACTGATAATGCAGCCGCAACCATTACAACTGGAGGAACCGGAGAAACCGTTGTTCTTGAAGAAAGCTATTTTGAAACCGGCTGGGATGGCTGGATTGACGGGGGACGCGATGTTGGAAGGTACAATGGTTCAAGATCATATGAGGGGAATTATTCAATTGCAATAAGGGATAATTCAGGAGTAAACTCAAGAATGATTTCAGCTGCACATGATATTACTTCATACGATCAAATAGAAATTGACTTTTATTTCTATGCCTATAGTATGGAAAGCGGAGAAGATTTTTGGGTAATTTTATATGATGGAACAAATTGGAACACAGTAGCTGCTTACGTTAGTGGTACCCATTTCGATAATGGAAACTTCTATCATGCTACAGTTGTTGTAAATGCTTCTGATTACAATTTTACAAGCGGTTCTAGATTTGCATTTCAGTGTGATGCCAGTAACAATCAGGACTTAATTTACATTGATCAGGTAACTGTTACTGCTTCAAGTGGTACTGCAAAGGTTGCTGGTTTTGAAAAAGTTACAGGTGTTTCAAATCTTAAAATAGCTGATGCATTAAATGAAGGATTAAAAGTATTTCCAAACCCGGTTAATGATGTATTAACCATTGAGTTTGAAGTAATAGAAAATACAAAAGCTGAGATTTATAACTTAAACGGTGCTTTAATTAAATCAACAGAATTGTTTAAAGATAAAAGTTCAATACCTGTTGGTGATTTGAAATCAGGAGTTTACATACTAAAAGTTTCTAATGCTGAGGAAGTTGTGAGACAAAGATTTATAAAAAAATAACCTGCTAATCAATTAATCATTTTAAAAGGCAGTCATCAGGCTGCCTTTTTTATTTTTCATATTTATTTTGAAACAAGTATAGGAAAATGAAGGCTTTACATTGAAGGTTAAATTAAGACGAAGTGGTGTTATTTTACATTCGTTGACGAAATTCTGCTTTCTGCATACACAATTGTTATTTTCTCGCCATTTTCTTTGCAAAAAAGTTCATTTCGGATAAATTCGGGTCACCTTTTTATTAACTTAAACTTTATACCAACATGAAAAAGATGTACTCTCTTTTTATGGTAGCAGTATTTGCTGCTTTTTTTACAACCAACGCTTTTGCTCAGAGAACATGTGCCGCACATGAGCACATGGTAGAGCAACTTAGCAAAAATCCAAAAATGAAAGAAAAAGCTGCTGAATTAGAGCAATTCACTCAGCGATTTCTTAAAAGTTACTCATCCTTTAAAGCTACAGAAACACGTACAATTCCTGTTAATGTGATTGTAGTTTATTCAAAATCGCAGGAAAACATTAGCCAGGCTCAAATTGAGTCACAAATTGCTGTTTTAAATAAGGATTACGGTGGCACAAACCCAGACTTGTCAAATGTTCCTTCGGAATTTACTAGTGTTACATCCACTGGTACCGGAATCCAGTTTGTTCTATCTAATATCGAGCGCCACTCTGATAGCAAAACCAGTTGGGGAACCGATGATGCTGTAAAATATGCTTATCCTCCAACTTCTCCATCAACTACTTTGAATATGTGGATTTGTAACATTGGTGGCGGAATTTTAGGCTATGCTCAATTCCCAGGTGGAGCGGCCTCTACTGATGGTGTTGTATTTTCACCTCAATATTGCGGTAGTTCAGACTATGATGATGGAAGTTTCTATTTAAGTGCTCCTTTTGATAAAGGCAGAACTGCCACACACGAAATAGGCCATTATCTTAACCTACGACACATCTGGGGTGATGGTGGTTGTTCTGTTGACGACTATGTTGATGATACTCCACTTGCAGGAGCTGCAAATTATAATTGTCCATCTTATCCTTCAAAGTCTTGTTCAAGCAATGGCGGATGGAACAGCGACATGTTTATGAATTACATGGATTATGTTGATGATCAGTGTATGTACATGTTTTCAGATGGACAAGAGGCCAGAATGTGGGCATGTTTGAATTCTACAAGAGTTGATTTAGGAACTTCAGGCGGAAATATCTCTCCAACAGCTAAAGCAAACGGTCCTTATTCAGGAGATCCTGGTGTATCTATCAGCTTCAGCAGTGCTGGTTCAAATGATTCGGATGGTTCAATTGTAAGCTATAACTGGAACTTTGGCGATGGAAGCACAAGTACTTCAGCGAATCCGTCTCACACATATTCAACTGCAGGAAATTACAATGTAAGTTTAACTGTTACTGATGATAAAGGTGCAACCGGAACTGACAATACAACTGCTGCAGTTGGTTCTTCCTGCTCAGGTGTTTCTGCTTGTGATGGTGCTATTACACTTACATTAGTAACTGACAAATATGGTTCTGAAACAAGCTGGACATTAAAGAACAGTGCAGGTACAACTGTTGAATCAGGTTCAGAATACTCAAATAACAATACATACACACTTAACTGGAACTTAGCCGAAGGCGAATATACATTTACTATTAATGATTCTTATGGTGATGGTATTTGCTGCTCTTACGGAAATGGTTCGTATACATTAAAAGACGGATGTGGAAACACATTGGTTACAGGTGGTAATTTTGGAAGCTCTGAATCTACAGTGATTTGTACTGGTGCTACTCAAAATGTTCCTCCAACTGCCGAAGCAAACGGACCTTATACTGGCTATGAAGGTAATTCAATCAGCTTTAGCAGCGCTGGTTCTACTGATTCTGATGGATCAATTGCTTCTTATAGCTGGAACTTTGGTGATGGAACTACAAGCACATCAGCCAACCCGACTCACACTTATTCAACAGCAGGAAGTTACACAGCAACTTTAACAGTAACTGATAATGATGGTGCAACCGGAACTGACCAGGCAACTGTAACTGTTACTACTCAGCCAACTTGTGTTGATGTTACATTAACCATTAAATTAGATAATTACCCAGAAGAAACTAGCTGGACAATTAAAAGCAGCTCTGGATCAACAATTGCTTCAGGTGGTACTTATGGATCACAACCTGATGGTTCAACCGTAACCTATACTGATTGTTTGGAAACAGGATGTTACACATTTACAATTAATGATTCTTATGGTGATGGTATTTGCTGTAGCTATGGTTCAGGTAATTACAGCTTAAAAGATGCTTCAGGAACAGTATTGGCTTCAGGTAGTTCTTTTGGTCGTTCAGAAGCTACTGATTTCTGCTTAGGTTCTGGAAGAAATGCTCCGGGAACTGTTCGTTCGGATATTAATGCCGAAAAAGTTATGGTGTATCCGAATCCATTGGTTGGAAATGAACTAAATGTAAGACTTTTTGAAGGAAGTGTTATTTCAGCAACAATTATGGGGCTTAATGGACAGGAAATTATGAAAGCTCCTGTAAATGAAAATAAGATTGATTTATCTAATCTTAAACCCGGAGTTTATATTATTTCTATAAAAACACCAAAAAAGGAAATTAGGCAAACTATTGCTAAAGAATAATCATAAGTCGAATCTGTAATTGTTGGGGCAGCTTTTGGGCTGCCCTTTTTTATCCAGATGATTAAGTTGAGAAATCGTAACTTTACAAGCAAGAAGATTCTAGATTTGAAACCTATGGGAAAATCACCACTGTCTGCATAAACTGTCAGCCCTTTTTAACAAAGTTGGAAGCCTATGTTTGCCAGCCATATTTTCAATGTTTTTCGCTGCTGTATCCAAATCAATACCAGCGCTGGTGATAAATAATGGGGATTTGCTTTCTCCTCGATAAATTTCCCGATAGTTTTCGCCTAAAGAATAGAAACTTTTTTTTGCCACCCCAATCACAGGGATTTTTCTATCTAGTTTTTGGTAAAGGTATGCTCCCAGGCCCTTTTTATAAAGATCACTAAGCCAAACAAAACCATCTATAATAATGGTGGTAATTTCCTGATTTACAACTCGGTGTAATGCTGTTAAACAGGGGAGTTCTCTTTTAAAAAACTGTCCGGGAATGTATTCTTTTATTTTGTCAAGCTGGACGGTGTATTCTTTGAAGCTTTCTGAATCTGTCCAGTCTTTAAAAACAATACCAGCTGCATTGGCGGTATTACCTTTGTAATCTACGTCAGTGGCTAAAATCATTCAATCAATTTATAAAAGAAAAGCCCGAAATTATTAAAAATCGGGCTACCTAATACTATAAAATCAAATTTATTTAAAAAAGTAATAAACAGCGAATAATGCTCTGAAGTTATCTGCTTCAGTTGTATTTTGAGGAACGCCTTTTGTATCATACGTGCCGTCACCATATTTTGCGGCAGTGTACTCACCTTCTAATGCAAATCGAATATGATCAAGATTGAAAACAACCCTAGGTGATATGCGGTATAGAGACTCAATTCCGAGTCCTGTTTTTCTATCATAAATTCCAAGTCCATATATAGTTGACGGATCTATAATATCATCTTTAAATCCTTTGTTTTGGGTATATCCGGCAAATAGTCCAAATTGGGTTTTACCATTTGTATGGATATCTGTCCAAACTGACATTGTTTTTGATGGAGTATATTTTACGGCACCAGTAACAGCATCAGTTACTTCATTCGTTGCATAACCTCCCAAACTAAGATTGTTATCTGCATTTTCACCCAAGACACCTTCTAATTTAATTGTCAATGCTGGTATTTTAATTTTCACAAAACCAATCGTTGAGATCGAAGTAACTCCTTCATCGGTTTTAAATGCAGAGTCAGTTTGAAGCTGTGGTATAATTTTTTTATAACCAATTCCAGCACCAATTAAAAATGCTGTGCCTGCTTCCTTATTATTAACATCATAATGAATTTGAAAATCAGCTGCAGGGAGTCCAGAATTTCTCAAATAGATTCCGGTTGCACCCTCAGGCCCTCTATTCGTATAATCCCTTTGTGATGATAAAACTCCAATTAATTTTACATCACCCAATTTCTGAGTAACTCTGATTTGAGGGCTTCTGCCAAAAGGTTGAATAGGAGTACCTGTATTAAATGAGACAGTTCCAGGAAAACAACCTGTAATAAACATTGGAATCCAGGTTTGCCCAAATATTAATTCTGTTTTTTCCCAATTTAATTTTACGAAAGCGTGCCTTAGTCTGAGTAAGTTGATGTTATCGTTTGCCTGGGCAAAAAAGTCACTCTCTATTTTTGCTGATGTTTTGGCATTTAGTACTTCAGGTCCTTTTAAGTCAACGCCAACTCTTGACTGAACACTTAGAAAATTAAAATTAGGCTTTGCATTAATATCATCACCATTATTATCTCTTGTAACAGCTGATGGCCATAAAAGAAAGTGCCCTTCGCGGGCAGAAACAGTTTGCCGGGTATCCCAAAAGAATTCACTTTTTACAAAACCGTAGAAATTTGCACTGTATTTCTTTTCTTTTTTAACCGTTTCATCAGTTTGGGCACTTATTTCTGATGAATATGTCAATATAAATAACAAGAATAAAAAAAACGATTTCTGCATTGTTTTAAGATTTACATTAATAAAGATTTTCAGAACTTTAAAATAACAAAAAAATTGAAGGAAGGGGTAATAAAAGATGATATCAGGATTTTTTTTGCTTTTACAAAGCAATTTATTGAAATTGAACTATTTTATATCTTTAGGCAAAGTTTTTGCAAAATCTTTATATCCATTCTTTATTGATGCTATGAAAGGAATTACGCTTAAAATTATTGCAGTTGCCATTGGTACCGCGCTTTTAGTTGCACTTTTGATTGGTGCATTGGCAATGCGCAGCATTAACCAAATCAGCACCGATGATCTAAAACAACTTGAGAAGTCAACATTTCAGGAGTATGATCAAAAAATAAAGTACCAGGTAGAAATTGCACTTGCAACCATTTCATTTTACTATGATAGTTATCAGAAAGGCGAAATAACACGTGAGGAGGCTCAGGAAAAAAGTAAGCAACATATTAAAACAATCAGGTTTGGTGAGAGTGGCTATTTTTGGATCAATGATATGCAAAAACCTTATCCCCTAATGATTATGCACCCGACCAATCCGGGGCTGGACGGTAAAATATTAGACGATAAAAAATTTAATGTGGCATCGGGGAGCGATAAAAACCTGTTTGCGGAATTTGTACGGGTCTGTGAGGAAAAAGGCAACGGATACGTAAATTATTTATGGCCTAAACCCGGAAAAGAAAAGATGCAGCCAAAACGCTCATATGTTCAACTGTTTAAAGAATGGAACTGGGTTATAGGTACCGGAAACTATACCGATGATATCAACAACCGGATGGAACTGTTAGACAACGAAGCACAGGGAGCAAAAAACAGAATGTTGTTAAATTTGTTGATTTTCACACTAATTACCATTGCAATAGCAACATTTATAGCCGTTTTTATGGGAAGAAAAATCAGCACTCCCCTTATTCATCTGGTGGGTATTGTAAATAAGATTGCCGGCGGTGACTTGAGGGTGAAAATAGACATCAGAAAAAGTGATGAAGTGGGGACTCTGGCAGCCAGAATTGAAGAAATGACAGGCAAGTTGCGTTCTATCGTTTCCGGAATTCATAATGCTTCCAAAACAATGGTATTAAAAAGTGATGAGATCAATACATCTTCTCAGCAGTTTGCACAGACTTCGTATGAACAGGCTGCCACAACCGAAGAAATATCCTCATCGATGGAAGAAATACTGGAGGCCCTTAAAAATAATACACAAAAAGCGGATAGTATAAGGGAAATTTCCGACCGTTCGGCCAAAGATCTTGAGAAAAGTTCGCAGGTTTTTCTAAAAACGATTAATTCGGTAGGTGAAATCAGCAATAAGACAATGATAATATCTGATATTGCCTTTCAAACCAATATTTTATCATTGAACGCAGCCATTGAAGCCGCCAGAGCCGGCAATGCAGGCAGAGGGTTTGCTGTTGTGGCCGGCGAAGTTAAAAAACTGGCTGAAAGAAGCCGGGAAGCATCCGATGAAATACAAAACCTGTCAAAATCGGGCAATGAAATATCGAAGGTTGCAGGGGAACAATTACGAAAAATTATTCCTGAAATACTCAAAAGTGCTGAGTTGGTTACACATATTGTTGATTCAAACAGGGAACAGGAAAGTGGTGCAGCCACTGTAAATACCTCAATTCAGCAACTGTCAAATATAACTAATTCCAACTCTGCCGCTGCGGAGGAACTTTCATCTTCTGCCCAGAATCTTGCAAATGAAGCTAACCGGTTAAAAGATCTTGTTGCGGAATTTAAGATCGATTGAGCGATTTTGAAGCAATCAGCTCCTTTTTAGCAAGAGATACAGAACAAGCCGTTTCGCACAGGTTTTCTTTTCTTTCGCTCATTAGTAGCATGACAAATTAAAAGCAAAACGTAAACTTGTCAGGTTTCTTTCCTTCAATGGCTTGGGATTTTACTAGTTTTCAGGTTTCAATGTCGGATGCACCTATAACTTTAGAAATTATCTGTCTGCCGGAAATAATTTATCCAGCGTTGATCTTTCTTCGAGCGGTCTTCCCAGTAGAATATTAATGTAATTTTTAGCCGTCAGGTTATCCGGCCACAACTCTAACACAATTTTATTATTAAGCATTGCATTTTGGTAATCATCAGAATGTCGGCAAATGGCCCCACGGTTTGTATAGGTAACTGATAACTGCCTGGAAGTTTCCATCTGTGCTAATAGTATATCCTCAACTCTTTCACGGGTAACTTGTTGGATATTAAATTTTTATAAATATTATTATCATAATTGTAAGCACCATGGATCATTTTATAAATCATTTCTTCAGACTCTTTGTCAAACTTATCCAGCCATCCATATTGCCCAACACAATAGGCAATTGAAATTAAAATGGCAACAATAGCACCAACTATCCTCATGTTTTGAGAATAAAAGCGATCACCAATAAAATCAGCAGCCATGTACTTTCCGTGCTTTCTGATTTGCCCTGCCATGAGAATAAGTAATACTAATTGTATTTATATTTTAGTCCAAAATGTAAAATATAAATTGCAATGGTAAATGCCGATGCTACTTGAAAATAGTCGAATGAGGCTTTGCCGGAATTAGACAATTTTGAAAGTAATATCAGTATAATAATACATAGCCACCTGTCCAGCCAATAACGTAGGAAAGTACATGATAACCAGATCTGTACATAAGTGCTGCCATTCCCAGGAACGAAGCTGCACTCATCCAGTTAGATGCAATGGCCATACCAGATCCTACTCTTGAGATACCGCATCATGCAGCGTAAAAATCAGTAGTATCTTTTGCTCTAAAAAAGATTCCAACCATTACAAAAAGTACAAGAATACAAATTAGTATAATCGCAGGTCCAACTTTAAAATTTCCTTCAAGCAGCACGTTCCCGGCAGCAAAGGCTAATGTTGGCACAAATGATAATGTTGTTAATATAGTTTTCTTCATTTCTTCCGATTTTCAGTTGTTGATTTAATTTTATGTAGTTAAGCGCTTTCTACAACTTCGAACTTAGACATCTTTTTGTCAGTTCTATAGCAGTAAATCCAGCACAATCCAACAAACAGGATAAGTAAGAATACTGCTGTGTAGAAATAATGAAACGGGAATCCAAGGAACTTAAAATCGGCCAGAAATGATTGATTATGAATAATATACCCTGCTATTGAAGCAGGTGCCAATGTTTTGTCCTCTTCTTGGAGTACAGTAAGTTTATCAGCTTTAAGAATAAAAGGAAGTAACTTGGCTTTTATGCTGTATTTTTCAAGTCCGGCATAAGGAGCTGCCCGTTCAACTACTGCTAATTTTACACTTTTGTAAGCCTCGGATGTTAAATTTAACGTGCTGTCAGTTCATGCAGAAGTAAATGCATTTACTTTTTCTTCGTCTGCAGATGCACTACCTTCACTTACTTTATCCCAAACTTTTTCAAATTCAGTATAAGCAACTTCAGGTGTTGGTTTTTCAATGATCTTTAAAATTAGTTGAAACCTAAAAATAGCAATTGCCCAAATAGTTACCAGACTTATGGTAATATTTATGTTAAATTTGGCAATGGGCGTGGTAGGTTTAAAGAAACTAATGTCGTAATTATTGGTCTGATTTTCCACGTTGATTTGTATTAGGTTAATAAACAGTTGATTGCTAAAATATTGGTCAGAAGTTAGAAGAATCATGACAAAAGTCATCTTTTTGTGTCTGGATGTATAGTTATGTTATGTTTTTCAATTGTTTAAGATTAATATTTCGAATGTTTCCAAGCAAAATTTATAAACACAATTAGTCAAATCGTAGGCTATGAACAGAAAGTTGTTTTACTTTGAAATTTGTTAATTAACATCTATCTTTAACATAAATTATCCGTATTACTTTGAAATGGAGTCGATAAAGGAATTATTTAAGATTGGGAATGGTCCATCAAGTAGTCATACTATGGGGCCTAAAAAAGCTGCTGAAATCTTCAGCCAGCGAAACCCTGATGCTACGCATTTTAAGGTTGAACTCTATAGTAGTTTGGCTTTGACAGGAAAAGGGCACATGACTGACTGGATAATTGAAAAAACTCTTCCTGCAGAAACAGAGGTTATCTGGAAAGGTGATGAAAAACTCCCTTTGCATCCTAATGGGATGTTGTTTAGAGCATTCAAAGATGATAAAGAGATTGATCAATGGGAGGTCTATAGTGTTGGCGGCGGAGCAATTATGGACAAAGATAGCAAGCTTGAAAAAAAAGATATTTACCCTGAAACTACGATGCTTGATGTAATTAAAAGTATTGAGAAAAATGGCGGTAGTTTTTGGGAGTATGTGGTAAGAGTAGAGGGAGAAGAGATCTATACACACTTGAAAAAAGTCTGGAAAACCATGAAAATGGCAATCCGGCAAGGTTTAAATACTGAAGGAGTATTACCAGGAAGTATAAAACTGCAAAGAAAGGCCTATTCTTACTATGTGAAAGCTCGTATGCAGAACAAAATAGCTGAGGATGATACCTACTTATTTGCCTATGCGCTAGCAGTTTCGGAACAAAATGCTGCCGGGGGAGAAGTCGTTACAGCCCCAACATGTGGTTCTTCAGGTATTTTACCTGCCATTCTATTTTTATTCTCAAAAAATTATGGCTTTAGGGATGACGGAATTGTTAGAGCACTTGCAACAGCCGGTTTGATAGGAAATTTGATTAAGGAAAATGCCTCTGTATCAGGAGCTCAAGTTGGATGTCAGGGAGAAGTTGGAGTTGCTTGTTCAATGGCTGCTGCAGCAGCAACCCAATTATTGGGTGGCTCAATCTATCAAATTGAATACGCAGCGTCATCTGGCCTGGAGCATCATTTAGGATTAACTTGCGATCCAATTGCAGGATTGGTACAAATACCTTGTATTGAACGAAATGCGTTTGGAGCTCAACGAGCACTTGATGCAGCTTTGTATGCAATTCATTCAGATGGCAGACATTTTGTACCATTTGATAATGTGGTGGAAGTAATGGAGCAAACCGGGCACGATTTACCTAGTTTGTATAAAGAAACGTCTTTAGGTGGACTTGCTACAATTGGACTTTATGGTCGAACTAAAAAACACTAAATACTTAAATAAAAAAAAACTGAATCATGCTGAAAGATTACAAAAGCACTTACAACCTGTTAGATAATAATGTTTTACTAAGGTTAGATTTACCTGAAGACAAAGATTTTATGCAAAATGTGAAAAGTTTTCAGAAAGAGGTAAAAGCTTTGGAACAAGAACTTGGGATTAGTAATAAACTGGTTAAAAATATTTATTTTATTAGTTCTGAACTGTATCAGGCTGTAATACACAATGGAATTTTTAAGAAAGAAGCTTTTGTAAATAACGTAAAGATTTCTTTTTCGGGTAAGAAATTCTACCTATTGAGCCAAAACCTGGTTGAAATAAAAAATATTTCACACATCCAGCTTAAATTTGATGAAGTAAATAGTGCTTTTGATGCTGAAGATACTCATGCAGAATTGCAATTAAGGTATGACCATAAACTAAACTCCGACCCAAAAAGGAGAGGGATGATCAGTGTTGGAGTCCTGGAGCTGGCAAGAAGGTCACTCAATCCGATTCTTTATGACTTTGAGAAACTGGATGATATTTATGCGATATTTTCAATAATATGTACTGTTGATGTGGATTAATGGCTAAAATTGCCCAAATGTAGGTAATCTTAGCCATTGACAGATTATTCTGCTGATAATCTGAAGATTTCAACTATCATATTTTTTGCCTTTTCCATATCTTCAACATAGATATGTTCTTCGGTTGAATGTTCAATTCGAGCCCCAATTCCAACTCCTGCCATTTCAATGCCGTTGTTGTTATGTATAGATGCGTCTGTAAATCCTGTCATAAAAGCAGGTTTTGCATCGACTCCAACTTTCTTTAAAGCCAGTTGAGAGATTTTAACCACTTCAGCATCAGGACTTATTTCAACCGCTTTGCATTTATTATCAACTACTACCTCAACATCAGCGCCATTTTTCGAAGCTTCTTCTTTGATAATGGCTTCCATTTCCTTGCAAAGTCTTTCAGCTTTTTCATGATTAAGGCTTCTGCATTCGGCTAAGAAGCTTGCATTATCAGGTACCCCGTTTCGGATAATACCACCTGAAATAACTCCAACATTAGCAGTAGTTTCTTCATCAAGTCTTCCTAAAGGAAGCCTGGCGATAGCATTTGCTGCAGCCTGGATGGCATTGATACCTTTTTCAGGTTCCATGCCAGCATGCGCACTACGCCCCTTTATTTTCACATCAATTGCATAGTATGTCGGACCTCCTATGATAATGGTATCCAGCACATCATTATCCAATAAATATCCTTTTTTTGCAGTTACTAAGCTGTAGTCAAACTCCTTAACTCCAAGTAACCCAACTTCTTCCTGTCTGGTTATTGCTATTTCCACAGGCGGATGTATTTCTGCAATTCTCAATGCTTCAAATAGTTCAGCAATACCAGCCTTGTCGTCAGCACCCAAAATAGTATTTCCTTTAGAGCGAATAACTCCATCCTTTAAAACCGGATCAATTCCCTTGCCTGGCTGAACAGTATCTGCATGACATGACATTAGAATGGCTTCCTTGCCGCTACATCCCTTTTCCTGGAATTTTGCAAATAAATTTCCATAGCTATCAATTGTAACTTTTCCGCCAAGTTTTTCAAATTCAATTTTCAAATAGTTAATAAATTCAGCTTCATTTCCTGATTCACTATCAATTTGAACCATCTCCATGAAGTGATTAATCATTCTTTCGTTCATAACTGTGTTCTTTTTTGGTAATTTAGAGCAAATATAGGTTATCTGATCTTAAAATCATTGATTTGGATACATGAGAAAAGTCACTAATTACCCATATCACAACAAGGTAATAATTATAGTCAGTACTAACGATATAGTTGGCGGGGATTAAAAGAAAGGTATTCTTATCTTTAATTTGCAAACTATAACCTATGCAATGCATAAAATCTTTTTTTCATGAACCAGGTATTACGTTTTTTAGTATTCTTCACGATTTTGGTTGTTTATAGCAGCCAAATTAATGGACAAATCAGGAAGATTAAAGAAAAATCAAAAGAAAATCAGGAAAACAGGAAACCAAAACCAGGACAAAAACCATCAAGAACAACTCCACCTAACCCTAAATCAACACCAACTGAGAAAAAGGAACCAGTAATAATTGATTATCGCCCTATTATTGTTCGTGAACTAATTAATTATCATGAACCAGTTGTTTCATATTCAGAAAGTTATGATTTTGATGGTTGTTTTTATGCTTTGGGTACCTTAAACCCAATTCCACTTTTCAAAGGAAAAAAGTAAGAAAATCAGACAGTATTTACTGGACGGAAATTGATCCAACTTTTGTATCATGGGATATACAAGCACAATTTGATTATGGATCTCATTAGAATGCAGAATGGCATTATACATATATCGATTTTCACCCGGGCGTTAGACTGAAACCTGGCTTTCTGATGTTAGACTACCGTTACAATATTCTTACAGAACATACCGATGGAAATCCGGATTCGTTTAAATCATAGGAGCTACTTGCCTTATTTAACCTGGTTCCTAAGCAAACAATTAAAGTGTTTGTAGGTACCGGAATGCACAGGGAGCAATTTAGCAAACTAAGTTTTGCAGAGCATTATATAGGAACCAAAACAGGTGTACTTGATAACAAGAACTATTTTGATGCAGATCTCAGATTTTCAATTGATTATAAAACTGGCGCTTTTCTATTTTTCGAAACAGGTATTCGTTATAACAAACCCTAATGAATGTTGATGATATTTTCTGATATCTTACTTTAGGTGCTGTGTATCAGGATTATATATCAGGCGCATGATATTTGGTCATTAAGAGGAGAAATTGTACTAAATGTACATTAACTTGCATATTATTGATAATTTTGGCCGGTAAACATACAGCGGGGATTCTTAAATAAAGATAACCAATACCACACTATTATTAATCAAGTAATTGTTGCCATTCATAAATGAATTTGATTAGCATTCATATACTTTCCTTAATTTTATGATGCACTAACTTAAAAACTATCAGTTATGAACAAAAAAACATTAATTCTGGCAATGGTTTCCTTGTTTATTTTTGGCTTGGTAAACTTTGATTTGGCTAGCAGTAATCCAGTGCTTCTTGGTGATTGGGTAAAGCTTGGTAGTAAAAAAGTAAATTTCAAGGTTGAAAAGGATTTAATGACTGTGGGTGTAAAAGAAGGAGGGTTTGTTAGTTTAAAGATTGTTGTAACGGAGGGAAGTTTAAACATGCATCGCATGGTGGTTCATTACGGAAATGGTACAAATGAGCCCATTGAACTTAGAAACAACTTTACAAAAGACTCAGGTTCAAGAATAATTGATTTAAAGGGCAAAAAAAGGATCATAACAAAGATTGTGTTCTGGTATGATACCAAGGATATGGCCAACAATCGTGCAACTGTTACTGTCTTTGGAAAACATTAAAATATTTGATACAGTAAACAATAAATGGAACAAGCATGATAAAAATAACTAAACGAAGTATTCTCTCGAGTTTGCGAGTAATTATTAACACACAGAACAATAATTATTTTTTATCATGCGGTTCCACTTAACAATTTGAAATAGTATTAAATAAATAGATGAAACCCTCATAGAGGGATTAGCTTACGCTGAGCCCTTCGGGGTTTATAAAGAAACTTAACTTAACGAAGTGATCTCATGAGCAAAGCGAATAATCGCTCTACAAAAGAATATGTTTAACCTTGCGAAGCAAGCTCTTGAACTCCATATAAATAGTTTAAGAAAAGTGAATAAATATCAATTACTTAACTA
>JBNKRJ010000123.1:0-10990 GCA_050296515.1 Bacteroidales bacterium
CAGTAACTTATAATTACTATTGTGTGAAATCTAACTTTGTTTTTCAATTTCTGAATAAAGTCGACCTTCATTTTTGGGTTATTCACTTCGTTCATGAGCTCCACTTTGTTCCGGTTGACCCAAAAACGAAGCAACTTAGGCGAAGCTGTTCTCACGTAGCTCTGAAAGAGCGAGTAAAAAAGTCAAGGCTGCATTGAAAACCTCCTCCATCTCTTATCAAACCTAAGTTCGGACGGGTGATCTTCGAACAAGTTCGAAGCTTCCCGTTCTCTCTAAGGCTTGATTGCGAGCTGAAGAAGGTTTTCAATAAGGCCGATCGGGCAATTTATCTGTATTGATAATTGTATCATTTTATTCATAAAATTAACTTGGGAAACATCAGAAATTAAAATTACAACCCACAATCTAACCCCCGCCCCCACGCTCTATTAAATACCAAACTTTATTATTATATTAGCAATAAATTTTATAATGCATCCTATTATTTTAATTAATGGCAAAAAAAAACGGTAACGAGAACAAAGAATCTTTTGAACAAAAACTATGGAAAACGGCGGATAAACTCCGTAAAAACATTGATGCAGCCGAGTACAAACATGTGGTACTTGGCTTGATTTTTTTAAAATACATTTCCGATGCATTTGAAGAGCTTTATTATAAGCTAAAAGCAGGAGAAGGTGACTATGCCGGAGCCGATCCGGAGGATAAAGACGAATATGGTGCGGAGAACGTATTCTTTGTTCCTGAAAAAGCCCGATGGAGTTACATTCAGTCGCAAGCCAGGTTGCCAAATATCGGTAAGCTGATTGATGATGCCATGGATTTGATCGAAGCTGATAATGCTACCCTAAAAGGTATTCTGCCTAAAACTTTTGGACGTTCCAATCTCGACCCACAAACCCTGGGTGGCCTCATTGACACCATCGGGACCATTGCCCTGGGCGACGAAAAAGCCAAAAGCCAGGATGTACTGGGCCGCGTGTACGAATACTTCTTGGGCCAGTTTGCCCTGGCCGAAGGCCAAAAAGGCGGACAGTTCTATACCCCCGAAAGCATTGTAAAATTGCTGGTAGAGATGCTGGAACCTTACAAAGGCCGTGTTTACGACCCCTGCTGTGGTTCGGGAGGCATGTTTGTGCAAAGCGAAAAGTTTATTGAAAGCCACCAGGGGCGACTCGATGATATTTCCATTTACGGACAGGAAAGCAACCAGACCACCTACCGCCTGTGCCGGATGAACCTGGCCATTCGTGGTATTGATGGCTCCAACATTAAATGGAACACCGAAGGTTCCTTTCTAAACAATGCACACAAGGACTTAAAAGCCGATTACATCATAGCCAATCCCCCGTTTAACGTGAGCGACTGGAGCGGAGAATTATTGCGTGACGATGCCCGCTGGCAATACGGTGTGCCACCAGCCGGAAATGCCAACTTTGGCTGGGTGCAGCACTTCCTGTACCACCTGAAACCCGATGGCGGACATGCCGGGTTTGTGCTGGCCAATGGCTCGCTAAGTTCCAATACCGGCGGCGAAGGAGCTATACGACAAAAGCTGATAGAAAACGATTTGGTAGAATGCATTGTGATGTTGCCAAAGGCACTGTTTTTTAATACCGGCATTCCGGCCTGTTTATGGTTTTTGCGCAGGGGCAAAAAGCAACGGCATGGTGAAACCCTGTTTATTGATGCCTCGGAATTAGGTTATATGATTGACCGCAAAAACAGGGTATTTGCACCAGAAGATATTAGTAAAGTAGCAGATACTTATCATGCATGGCTCAATGCCCCCCAGCCCCCTAAAGGGGGAGACAGAACACCATCTGTTCTAAATTCTTCGAATCCTGCATTATATGGAGAATTGAAAACTCGTGCTGAAAAAATGAGGGCTAATCCAACTGAAGCGGAAGGAGTTTTATGGGAGAGAATAAGGAACAAACTGTTGGGTGTTAAATTCCGACAACAGCACATTGTTGACCAGTATATTGTTGATTTCTGCTCTATTCAACATGGTTTAGTCATTGAAGTTGATGGAGAAATTCATAAAAATCAAAAAGAGGAAGACAAAATAAGAACACAAGTTTTAGAAACGAAGGGGTATAAAGTAATTCGCTTTTCGAATGAACAAGTTTTAAATAAAATTGAAAACGTTATTGAGGAAATCAAATACGCTATTGAGGAACGTGGCTCAAAGTCCCCTTTAGGGGATTTAGGGGCATACGAAGACATCAAAGGCTTCTGCAAATCAGCCACCCTTGAAGACATCCAAAAACACAAATACGTTTTAACTCCCGGACGCTATGTAGGCATTCCCGATGAAGAAGACGATGGCATTCCATTCCAGGAAAAAGTGGATACATTGACTACTCAATTGCGTGAGCAAATGGAGCAAGCCCAGGTTTTAGATAAAGAAATAAAAGAACAATTGGCAAAAGTTGGAATTAAATTGTGAAAATCTAATTTTGGTATTTTTGCTTGAATCAAGAAGCTGGAAATGAAAAAAAAACAGAAAATAACTGTTCAAGGTAATGAAATAACGTTTTTTCAGGCTAAAGAGCAGGATTACATATCATTAACAGATATTGCAAAGCACAAAACAGATGATACCAGTGCTGTTATTGGAAATTGGATGCGAAACCGCAATACTATTGAATTTCTTGGTATTTGGGAAACTTTATATAATCCCGATTTTAAACCCCTCGAATTCGAGGGGTTTAGAAATCAGGCTGGGTTAAATGCGTTTACCCTTTCTCCTCAAAAGTGGGTAAACACTACTAACGCGAAAGGATTCATAGTAAAAGCAGGCAGGTATGGAGGAACATACGCCCATAAAGACATTGCTTTTAAGTTTGCCAGTTGGATTTCTGTTGAATTTGAACTTTATGTGGTAAAAGAATTCCAAAGGCTGAAAGAAGAAGAACAGAAACAACTCGGATGGTCTGTAAAACGTGAGTTGGCTAAAATTAACTACCGCATACACACCGATGCCATAAAAGAAAACCTGATACCTGAAAATCTTAATAAGGTTCAAATAAATTATGTTTATGCCAATGAAGCCGATGTGTTAAATATGGCTTTGTTTGGCAAAACAGCTAAACAATGGCGTGATGAGAATCCTGATAAAAAAGGAAATATAAGAGATTATGCAAATGTAAGCCAGCTAGTTTGTTTGGCCAATCTTGAAACTTTGAACGCTGTATTTATTAACGAAGATTTAAAACAAAGTGACAGGTTGATGAAGCTAAATCAAATTGCTATTCAACAAATGAAGATATTGACACAAGATACAAACCTTAGAAAGTTTGAAGAAAACAATAATGAATAATCATGTAATCTGTTTAATCAATAAAATCATGGTTAAAACAATTATACAACCGGCTTGCTTCGGCAAAGCTCAGCATAAAAAAAATTAGGATTAAGTTATGAGCGAATGGAAGGAATATACTTTAGGTGAATTATATAATGTATCCTCCGGTTTGTCAAAAGCTGCTGACCAATTTGGTTTTGGATATACTTTTATAAGTTTCAAAGATGTTTTTTGGAATTATTTTTTACCTAATGAACCGGAGGGCCTAGTAAATTCAAATGAAAAGGAGCAATCTGCGTGTAATGTAAGTAAAGGTGATATATTAATAACACGGACAAGCGAATCATTAGAAGAAGTAGGAATGACTTCTGTAGCTTTGAAGGATTATCCTAACTCTACTTTTAATGGATTTAGTAAAAGGTTAAGATTAAAAAAAGAGACTCCCATTGAAATATCTCCTTTATTTATGGGATACCTGTTAAGAACTAGATTTTTCAGAAAATCAGTAGCGAATTATGCTACTATGACCACTAGAGCCAGTTTAAATGGAGAATCCATACAATCAATACCTCTTTTTTTCCCGTCTCTAAATGTTCAGAAGGAAGTAGGGAAAACTCTATATAGCCTTGACCAAAAAATCATCCTTCTCCGCCAACAAAACCAAACCCTGGAAGAACTGGCACAAGTACTTTTTAAACGTTGGTTTGTGGAGTTCAATTTCCCCTTCGACTTCGCTCAGGGTAAACCGAATGAAAATGGCCAGCCTTATAAAGAAAGTGGAGGTGCCATGGTGGAGAGTGAGCTGGGGGAGATTCCGGAGGGGTGGAGAGTTGGAGTAATAACTGAACTTTTTGAAGTGAAAGATGGAACTCATGATTCTCCAAAACAAAAAGAAGAAGGTAAAAAACTGATCACCTCAAAACATTTAAATAGCTTTCACTTAAATGATGATGATGCATATCTAATTTCAGAAGAGGATTTTATCAATATTAATAAACGAAGTAAAGTTGAGCAATATGATATACTTTTCTCAATGATTGGGACTATTGGCCTTACATTCTTTGAACAAAATGAAACTATTGATTATGCTATTAAAAATGTTGCTCTTTTCAAAACATCTCAGAATAAAAAGTGGTCTGTTTATACATATTTATGGCTAACAAGCTTTTTAGGGAAATATTTTATAGCCGCCAATAAAAGTGGTAGCACTCAGGAATATGTTTCACTAACAAGTTTAAGAAATATTGAATGGATTATACCTTCAGATAAGACCATAAATAAGTTTGATGATATATCATCAGCAATTTTTAAAACTATTTCAAACAATTCAAAAGAAATCCAAACCCTCACCCAATTAAGGGATACATTGTTGCCAAAGTTGATGAGTGGGGAGTTGAGGGTGAAAATAGATGAACCATAAATAGTCCGAACCATGATTTTAAAGGATTTTGAATATTACCATGATTTCTTTTTTATCTTCAGGTCATCACGGAAATCAAGCAAATCAAGGTTAAAGACGACATGAAACATAAAGAACTGACATATAAGATAATAGGGTGTGCCATGGAAGTGCATAATCATTTGGGCAATGGTTTCCAGGAAGTTGTTTATCAGCGTGCACTTGCTATTGAAATGGAGCTTCAGGGAATAAATTTTCAGCGGGAGTTTGAGATGTTGATACAATACAAAGGACATGATATTGGCACTCGTCGGGTCGATTTTTTTGTTGAGGATTGTATAATGGTCGAAATAAAAGCATTGATAGATCTTGAAGATGTTCATCTTGCCCAGGCAATGAATTATGTGGAAGCCTATAATTTAGAAATTGGTTTACTTATTAACTTTGGTGCAAAAAGCTTACAGCATAAAAGAGTGCATAATAACAAACTATTAAAATCAAGTAATCAGTGAAATCAAGAATAATCAAGGTTCAGACAATGAGTGATATAAAAAAGCAGAAGCCGCCAAGGAAACTTAACGGCTTCGTTTCTCCTTCAACACTCACACCTTGCGGCTGGTTGATGAGATATCTTTAATATCATTATATTTAAAATTGTAATGCAAATATACGACAATAAAATGCATAAAAGTCAAAAAAATGACCAAAATCACCGAAAGCGACATCGAACGCTGGGCAATTGAGGAACTTGAAAACTTTAAATGGAATAGAGCTAAAATAATTAAGCAAGGTTATTACAGAGCCAAGCAATTTTTTGAAGCCGCTCTAAATCATTGTATTACAAATAATCTCATATAGCTAAGCAAGGTTGAAACATGAATAATGTGATTTCTCAGTTAAATTCAATAATTACCCTGAAATACCTACAAACTCAAAAAGAAGGCCAGTATTTTGAGCGCAAAGGTCTTGGGGAGAAAGATATTAAACCTACCAAAATAGCAGAAGAGTTAATCGGAATGCTCAATGCCGATGGTGGCACCTTGGTATTTGGAGTCTCTGATGCTGGTGAAATTCAGGATTTAAATACTTTAGGGAGTAAGCTGGATGAATACCGGAAATTAACTTTCAGCTTTATTCATCCTTCCTGCAATATTCAGTTGGAGGAAGTGATGGTTGAAGGGAAACTTATATTCTTGTACCATGTTGAACAGGAGCTGGAAAGAATCTTTTGCAGGAAAGACAATGAAAATGTTTTTTTAAGGGTTCACGACGAAAACCGAAAATTGGATCTGGAGAGAATCAAAAAGTTAGAATATGACAAATCCATCAGAAGATTTGAGGAAGAAGTTGTAAAAGAGTTTGATCAACATGATTTAGACGAAGAACTTTTGCTTGAGTATAAAGAAAAATTAAACTATCAAGGTGCAACACTTGACCTGCCGGTAAAATGTTATTTGGCTAACAAGAAAGGCGAACAATACAGTTTTAAAAATGCAGCAGTGCTTTTGTTTGCAAAAGATCCTGAAAAATATATTCCCTCAGCATCTGTAAGATACATTAGGTATGAAGGTACAGAGGCGAAGACAGGAGCCGGTCATAATGTGATTAAAGATGAACGTTTTGAGAATAATATTCCCAGGCTAATAGATGAAATAAAAACCTTTTTAAGAGCCTCTTTTAAAGATTATTATTTCCTGGACATGGAGACAGGGAAATTTAAAAAGGTGCCTGAATATCCTGAAGAAGCCTGGCTGGAAGGTGTTGTCAATGCTTTATGTCATCGTTCCTATAATGTTCAGGGAAGTTCCATTTACATCAAACATTTTGATAATCGCCTGGAAATTAGCAATAGTGGCCCACTTCCTGCCCAGGTGACCGTAGAAAATATCAAAACAGAACGATTTGCAAGAAATCCGCGGGTTGCAAGAGTCTTGGAAGACATGGGATATGTGAGGCAATTAAATGAAGGAGTTTCAAGAATTTATGAAAGTATGGAAAAATCAATGCTTTCAGTTCCGGAATATAGGGAGAGCAATGGAAACGTCTACCTGACTTTAAGAAACAAAATTAGTGCTCATTCAAAAACGATCCATGATTCGATTATAGTTAAAATTGAAAATAACTGGAAAAATTATAATGATACACAAAGAAAAATCCTTTTGTACTTATTTATGCATCATGGAGCGAATTTGGCTGAGTTTGTAAAATATACTGAAATTAATGAAAAAACAGTTAGAACATATTTGAATGAATTTGTAAAAGAAAAACTTTTAATGAGGTTAAGCGAGAAGAAAAGAGATATTAATGCCAGGTATGTTTTCAAAAAATAATAAAACAAAGAAGAAGCAAAAGGTTTTAAAGAAGATGCTTAATTGCTCACAACAGACTGACTTTCAGCTATTATACACAAATAAGGAAGATTTACACCTTATTAAGGAAGAAAAATTATTTAATTTGGAGGTTAACTTGCAAAAGGACTAAAATGAAATTAATCTTATGACCAAAATCACCGAAAACGACATCGAACACTGGGCCATTGAGGAACTTGAAAACCTTGGCTGGAAGTATATCCATGGTGCAGTAATTGCTCCCGATGCTTCGACAAGCTCCGCAACCGGTGAAGCACCGGAGCGTGACAATTTCAGTGAGGTTATACTTAAAAACAGGCTGCAGAAAGCCATTGCAAAGAACAATCCTCAAATTCCTTTTGAAGCTCAGCAGGAAGCCATAAAAAATATCGAGCGGATTGCTTCACCAGAACTAATGGTCAACAACCAGCAGTTTCACGAACTGCTTACCGAAGGTGTTCCGGTAGAATACCGTAAAGATGGTGTGCAACGTGGCGATAGAATACAATTAATTGATTTTGAAAATCCTGCAAATAATAATTTTCTGGTTGTCAACCAGTTTACCATTATTGAAAACAACAACAACAAACGCCCGGATTTAATACTGTTTGTCAACGGTTTGCCACTGGTTTTATTTGAACTAAAAAATGCCGTAGATGAAAATGCCACCCTGCATTCGGCCTACAAACAAATACAAACCTACAAAGAAACCATTCCGGGCTTGTTTACTTATAATACCTTTTGCGTGTTGTCTGATGGGGCTGATGCAAAAGCAGGTTCCGTATCAGCCGGTTATTCACGTTATTTAGCTTGGAAAACAAGCGACGGGGTAAAAGAAGCCTCCGCATTGACCAGTCAGTTGGAGGTACTAATTCAAGGATTATGTAATCCGGCTGTTTTATTGGATTACATCCGCCACTTTATTGTTTTTGAGGAAGACAAACATATTGATGCTAAAGGAATTGCCACCATCCAAACCATAAAAAAAGTGGCTGCCTATCATCAGTATTACGCCGTAAACAAAGCCATTGAATCAGTAAAAAAGGCCTCCTCCGAAAAAGGAAATAGAAAAGGCGGGGTGGTCTGGCACACCCAGGGAAGCGGCAAATCACTTTCCATGGTGTTTTTTAGCGGCAAACTGGTGCTTCAGCTAAACAATCCAACCATTGTAGTCATTACCGACCGCAACGATTTAGACGATCAGTTGTTCGATACCTTTGCAGCATCAAAACAATTGCTTCGCCAGGTTCCGGTGCAAGCCAACAGCCGGGAACATTTAAAAGAGCTGTTAAAAGTTGCTTCCGGGGGAATTGTGTTTGCAACCATTCAAAAATTCCAACCCGACACTTCGACAAGCTCAGTGACCGGGGCAGTTTATGAAATGTTGTCGGATAGGACTAATATAGTAGTGGTGGCTGATGAAGCACACCGGACACAATACGGTTTTAAGCCCAAAACAATTGATGTTAAAGACGATAAAGGCAATGTAGTGGGGCAGCGTTTGGTGTACGGCTTTGCCAAGTACATGCGTGATGCTTTACCCAATGCCACTTACCTGGGATTTACCGGAACGCCTGTTGAATCAACCGATGCCAATACACCGGCTGTTTTTGGCAACTACGTGGATATTTACGACATTGCCCAGGCAGTTGAGGATGGTGCCACTGTGCCGATATACTACGAAAGTCGGTTGGTAAAAGTCAACTTATCAGAAGAAGGCAAAGAACTTATCAAAGAACTGGACAAAGAACTCGAAAGTGAGGAGTTATCCGATTCGCAAAAAGCAAAAGCCAAATGGACAAAAGTAGAGGCCATTATTGGCAGTCCGGCACGGTTAAAAAAAGTAGCCGAAGATCTTATTTTTCATTACGAAGAGCGGAGCAACAGCGGAATTGAGGGCAAAGCCATGATTGTTACCATGAGCCGCAAGATTGCTGTTGACCTGTACAACGAAATTATTAAAATTCGTCCTCACTGGCACCATGATGATTTGGACAAAGGAGCCATTAAAGTGGTAATGACTGCCTCTTCCTCCGATGGTCCGGATATGATGAAACACCACACCACCAAAGACCAGCGAAGAACCCTGGCTGACCGGATGAAAGATACTTCCGACCCAATGAAATTAGTGATTGTACGAGATATGTGGCTAACGGGATTTGATGCACCAAGCATGCACACCTTGTACATCGATAAACCCATGAAAGGACACAACCTGATGCAGGCCATTGCCAGGGTAAACCGCGTGTACAAAGACAAACCAGGTGGTTTGGTCGTAGATTATTTTGGCATTGCTTCTGATTTAAAGAAAGCGCTTTCGTTCTATTCCGATAGTGGAGGAAAAGGTGATCCGGCTGAAGCACAGGAAAAAGCGGTTGGGCTAATGCTTGAAAAACTCGAAGTCGTTTCTCAAATGTTTGCTGAAAAAGATGCAGAACTAAAAACTGAATTTGCCATGGCTGCCGAACCCAAAATTCCTTACGGAAATGGTTTTGCCTACGAAGAGTATTTTGATGCATCGGTAAAACAAAAGCTGGAAATTATTCTGGCAGCGGTGGAGCATATTTTAAGCTTAAAAGATGGTAAGAATCGTTACGTAAGAGAAATCACCGCCTTATCAAAAGCCTTTGCTATTGCACTGCCACACGATGAAGCCATGGATGCAAAGGATGAAATTGCTTTCTTCCAGGCCGTAAAAGCCCGCATACAAAAATTTGATGCCGGAACACCAACAGGTGGAAAGTCGGACTATGAAATAGAAACAGCGATTAAACAGGTAGTAGACCAGGCACTTGTTTCGGAACAGGTGGTGGATATTTTTGATGCCGCCGGAATCAAAAAACCGGAACTTTCAGTCCTTGATGATGATTTTCTCGAAGAAATGCGGGACATGAAACATAAGAACCTGGCACTCGAAGTCCTTAAAAAGCTGTTGAATGACGAAATAAAGGTAAGGGGCAAGCACAACATTGTACAAAGTCGTGCCTTATTGGAAATGCTCGAAAATTCAATAAAACGCTATCAAAATAACCTGATAACCGCTGCCGAAATCATCCAGGAAATGATTGACCTGGCCAAAGAAATTAAAGAAGCAGATAAACGGGGTGAAAAAATGGGCTTATCCAAAGACGAACTCGCATTTTATGATGCAGTGGCAGCAAACAACAGTGCAAAAGATATGCTGGGAGATGAAGTATTGTTAAAACTTGCCAGGGTATTGGTAGAACGCGTAAAAGCCAATGCCACCATCGACTGGACAGTAAAAGAATCCGTTAAAAAGAAGCTAAAAGTAATCGTAAAAAGAACGCTTCGTCAATACGGTTATCCACCTGATATGCAAAAATTGGCAACTGAAACGGTACTGCAACAGGCGGAGGCGTTGGCGGAATTTTGGAATGAGTGATTGGGTGTTGTGACAATCACCTTTTACTGAATCTCCAGTTCCTGGCTTTTTAGTCCAACCACAAGACAATCCACACTCACCTGCTAATCAGCTACCTCGTTTCATCTGATAAACATTCTCTTGGATTTTGAAATAGGGTTTTGAATTGAAATATTTCAAAAAAGAGGTGCTTTCTTTTTTCTTTTTACTTATACAAAACCGCTATCAAGATAATAAAAAAAGCATTGGTATTACTAAGCGAATATAGAGAGCGATCTCATGAACGCAGTGAATAATGCCGAAGGATTAGCATGTTAGGGAATTTTAATTTCCATTACATGATTACCATTCGGTATAAACCGTGGGCAGCTTCAGTGTTTTATAAACGTGCTCAGTAACAGCGCAAGCCTGGCAGCCTACAAGTAAGAACGGGGTTAGGTTGTTGAAAAGATGTCATTTTCTTACTGGCAACTTTAAGCTGGCAAGAATTGTGGTATCTGGAAGGTTTTTAAGGAGAAACGGCCTACAACAAGAGCTATGACCCAACAAGGCTA
>JBNKRJ010000124.1:0-15981 GCA_050296515.1 Bacteroidales bacterium
TCGCAAATTAATTTTCTTCATTTACCCCAGCCCTAAAGGGAGTGAAGAAAATCAATTTGCTCCCTTTAGGGCTGGGGTAAACAAATTGATTTTCAGAACGGAGCCTCAATTTGGTGTAAACTATCTAATAAACAAATTAAATTTAGTAAAGTTTTAATGAATGAAATGAAATTTTTTGACACTTTTAACAGTGCAATTTATGTAGTCAAAGATTATCAAATAAGGCAAATAAAACTATCTTTGTTAAATTAACCTAAAATAATTGTTAAATAATATGGCAGGAAATAAAACATTTTCTATGATTAAGCCAAATGCTGTTAAAAGTGGTCATATAGGACACATTATGGCTGATATTGCTGATGCTGGTTTTAGGATTATGGCGTTAAAAATGACCAAGTTAAGTATTTCACAAGCTCAGGCTTTTTATGGAATACATGAGGGAAAACCTTTCTTTAATGGACTTGTTGATTTTATGTATTCAGGGCCGGTTGTGGCAATGATCCTGGAAAAAGAAAATGCAGTAGAAGAATATCGAAAATTAATAGGTATTACTAATCCCGAAATGGCGGATGAAGGAACAATACGAAAAAAGTATGGGATAAATACCCAGATGAATGCAGTGCATGGTTCTGATAGTGATGAAAATGCTTTTATTGAAGCTAATTTCTTCTTTTCAATGCGTGAAAGATTCGGACCACGTGGCGTTGAGATGCTAACCGATGCAATTAATCAACTATAATTATAAGAACTTAGGAGTTAGTTTATTAGAATGATTTACTCTTGTACCTGATTTCTAAGTTCAATCTTCAGATTTCTTGTGTAATCCACCCATTTACATCTAAATAGAAAACCTCATTATACCCACTACTTTTAATTAAATCTTTCGCTTCAGGAAGCAAGGCCTTTACATCATCAGGATGGTGTGTGTCAGCGCTTAAGCAAACTGGTATGTTTAGTTCTTTACAACGTTTAACAATAAAATTTGAAGGGTAAAACTCCTCGTTTAATTTTTTTAGAATACCGCGAGTATTTATTTCGATGATTGATTTTGTTTCAGACACTTTTTCAAGTGCTTCAAATACTATTTCTTGGTACCAGCTGTCCTTTTCATCGAAAAAATAATTGCCTTTATTGTACTTTTTAATTAGGTCGAAGTGTGCAATAACATCTGGCTGTTCATGAATTGCCATATCCGTAACCTGTTGATAATAAAAGCGAATCAGTTCCTTAATATCACTATTAAAAAGTTCATTCAGTCCTTTTTCAAACCAGGGTTTGCCTCCATCAAAATCCCAAAAACGACCATTTTCAAATTGACCAAGAAAGTGTACACCGCCTATGGTATAATCTAACCCCAGATGCTGGTATTGCTTAATTCCACAGAGATTTTTAACATAGTCAATCTCCATTCCCACAAATAGTTTTATTTTGTTTTGGTATTTCTCCTTTAAACTTTCAATCTCTTTTATGTATGTAGCCAATTTTTCATATTTCATATTCCAGCCCGATTCAAAAGGAACTGGTGAATGGCCTGAAAAACCATAAGCATATAAGTTATTTTCTACTGCAGATTTTACATATAATTCTGGTTCACCTTTTCCATCGCAATAGTGGGTGTGGCTATGATAGTTAGTCCAACGCATATTTTTTATAGTATATTTATTGTATTATTTGTGGTATATTTGTTCACTATTAGTTTCCAATATACAAATTTCCAGTATTCCAATTACACCAATTTCAATCCTAAAATAAAATTAACATTTTTTAATATATTTTTAGTTGCCTTGAATATCTTACTGTCGTATCTTTGCTGTACCTCTATAATACATCCGATTCTTATTTAGAATCAAGATGTTATTTTTTCATAATAAGGTTTAGGTTAATGATTGGGCGGATTGGTTACCCGCCCTTTCCTTTTTTAGACTTTTAAAAAAATGTGGTTTCATTCTTCCTGATGATTCTGGATCAATCAAAAAAGCTTAGGAGTATAAATAAAACACGAAATTTGAAAATGTTTTAAGATTTGTCCGTGAATAGCCATTGAAAATGCGTATTCACTTCGGCCTCATGAAAAATATCACACAGCTTGAAGCAAAGTCTTAGTAAGACCGGGAAGTTGAGGACTTGTCCGAAAATCACCCGGCCGCACTTAGGCTTTGCAAAAGATGAGAGATATTTTTTGTGGAGCCTTGATTTTTTACTCGCTTCGCTTCGTGAAATCACTTCGTTAAGTTGGTTCTTTTCATCAAGGAAAAGAACAGAAGAAATACTCCTTTGGGTAGCGGACGAATTTAGCTTCTATTGCAGTGAATAGAAACTGCGTATAATAAAGGTCTACGCTTACATTTCTCAGATGAATTTAAAGATAAAATTATAAATCCACAGAAATATTGCCAGAGACATGATTTGTATGCCTGTTTTTTTTGTTTTGGCTAATGTGTTGTATGTCAGTATAATGCTCTTTTTCCGATTGAATAATTAAAGATTTAGTTGTTTAACTAAGTTTTTAGTTGTATGTTTGTGGCATGAACGAACTAACAAAAGCCGAAGAACAAGTAATGCAGATCCTCTGGAAGATTGAAAGAGGTTTTGTAAAAGATGTAATTGAGCATTTAGACAATCCAAAGCCAGCGTATAATACCATTTCTACAATTATTCGAATATTGGAGAAAAAAGGGTTTGTAGATCATAAAGCATATGGAAAAACCTACGAATATTTTCCAATAGTTTCTAAAAAAGACTACACAAAGTCATTTTTTGGCAGCTTCTTGAAAAAATATTTTAGTGATTCATTCCAGCAGTTGGTCTCATTTTTCTCTAATGAGGATGACTTAAGTCTTGAAGAGATGGAAAAGATCAGGCGTTTACTTGATGAAGAAATCAAAAACAAAAAAGGAAAGTAATGATAACAAATTATTTTAGCGGACTATTTGAGTCTGTATTTATAACAAGCCTTTTCTGTTTGTTATATCTGATGTTTTTTAACAAAGAAGCTTCATTTAAGCAAAACCGTTTTTTTTTATTACTTGGTATTGTATTTGGTTTTTTTGTACCCTTTCTTGATTTTTCGGTTCCAAAAAATGAAGAGGTTCAGTGGTTTGTAAGGTTGGCAACCATAAATGTATCAGCAAATTCAAAACCTGAATCAATGGTACCTGGTTCGTTCTCATTTTTAAATTTATTGTGCATACTTTATGTTGTTGGAGTAACTTTCTTTTTAGTAAGATTTTTATTCCAATTGAAAACAATACTCGGTTTCTTTAATGGTGCTGAAGTTCAAAAAAAAGATGATTTCAGGATGGTTTTTACAGGAAAACGGCACTCTGTATTCTCTTTTCTTGGTTTCATTTTTATTGATAAAGAATCACAGCATACTAAAGATTTGGAGGTAATAATTAATCACGAAAGGGTGCATGTTGCCCAAAAGCATTCAATTGATCTTTTATTGTTCGAGGTGTTAGCTATCGTTCAGTGGTTCAATCCTTTTATTTGGTGGTATGGAAAAACTATCAAGCAAAATCATGAATTTTTGGCAGATAAAGGCTTGTTGAATAAAGGCTTTTCGATGGAAAAGTACCAGGAAGTACTATTGCAGAATTATTCAATTTTTGGTTTAGGATTAGCCAACAGTTTTAATCATTCTTTAACATTTAAAAGATTAATCATGATGAAAAAAAATAGTTCAAATCGAAAATCAATTGTCAAGTTAATTGTACTGTTACCAATATTAGTAGTTTCTGTTTATTTTATAAGTTGCTCAAAGGAAGAACAAGCCCTTGATAATAAAGAAAGCATTTCTTCTGAATCAGTATCGAAGAATAAGATACTTAGAAATGAATCAACAAATGGCTCTGAGGAGGTAGTTGTTGTCAGTAAAAGAACTCTTGGTAAGGATGAAAAAATACTTGATGTAGTTGAAGTTATGCCTGAATATCCTGGTGGAGAACTCGAATTGAGAAAATTTATTGCCATGCATGTTAAATATCCTTCGCAGGCTGTAAAGGAAGGAATCCAAGGCAAAGTTTATGTGAAATTTGTTGTTGATAAAACAGGTGAAGTTTCTAATATAGAGATTGTCAGATCTGTTGATCCACTCCTTGACGCTGAGGCAGCCCGGGTTGTAAGTAAACTTCCAACTTGGAGCCCAGGAAAGAATGAAGGAGAGGCTGTAAATGTCTACTATACGATTCCAATTAATTTCCAATTGCAATAAAAAAAAGTAATTTTCATTAATCTAATAGCGAAACCAATGACTTTACATTGTTGGTTTCGTTATTAATTTTTTTCTGTGTCAAATGAAAGCAAAATATTTTTCAAGTTTGTTAATTGTATTATTATCAATTAATTCATATAGTCAAGATATTGAAGACGAGATTGAAAGTATTAAACAAAATGCTGAGTCTGGTAACATTTATTCTGCAATAAACAAAACAGAAAAGTTACTTGAGAAAGACAGTTTAAATACCACCTTTTGGTATGAACTAGGAAAATTACAAAGACAGGTTCAAAAATACAATCAGGCAGTTTATTCGTTTTCAAAAGCATATGAGCTTGATTCATTACAACTTGATTTTCTTTTCTCGAAGGCAAAAGCAAATAATCTGGCAGGGAAAATTACTACCGCTATTAACGATTACAAAAAATTACTAAACAAAGATACTTTTCATGTTGCAGCACTGTTAAATTTAGCCTCAATTTACAATCGCAAAGAGGATTATGGACAGGCTTTTAATTTGTATGAAAGACTTCACTTTATTGATAGCTTGAATTCTGAGTATTTAAGAAAAATGGCTGTTTGTAAAATGAAACAAAAACAAGTGGAACCAGCTTTTGAATATTTAAAAAAAGCTTATTCTGTTGATTCTGCCAATATTCACGTTGTTGATATGCTAGGTAAAGTCTATATTGGTTATAAAAAATTTGATACTGCATTAATCATTATTGACAAAGCAATATCTGTTTTCCCTAACGAGGGGGAATTGTATGCTTTACGTGGTTATGCACACTACAAAAGAAACCATCATTACAGGAGTATTCCTGATTTTAAAAAAGCAATTGAATTGGGTGCTATTAGTCCTTCTTTAATGGCCAACCTTGGTGCAAGTTTGTTTTCTGTTAAGCGTTATGAAGAGGCAAGAGACGTGTTGGAACAGCTATTATTTCCAGATACTGTAGATTACAAAGTATGTATTTATTTAGGAAATATTTACAACGAATTAGGTGATCCGGATAAAGGAATAGTTTTTTTTAATAAATCATTGGAGCTTCAAGAGCCTTCACCACTATCTATGTCAAGTACCTATCGAGGATTACAGGCTGCTTATCATAAAAAAGGACTCTTCTATAAAGAAATTGAGATGATTAAAATGAGGGAAGAAGTTCTTGGGAAAGAATTTTATACTCCTGCGTATTTGATGGAAATTGCCGAAGTCTATGAAAATGGAATAAAAAATAAAGAAACTGCGCTTAAATATTACGAGAGGTTCTATGCTGAAATCAAAGATTGGTATCCCGAAGAAAGAAAGAATCGAATTGAAATTAAAATTAATCGATTGAGAGAAGATATTCATTTCGAGAGATAATTTTTATGGGCTCGCAATATTTTATTGTGTGCCCATAAAATTATTTTGTAATGCTAATTATTTCAATATCAAATATTAATGTAGTGTAGCCGGGGATTGTGTTGCTTCCAACAGGTCCATGAGCTAGTTCACTTGGAATAATTAAACTGGATTTACCACCGGCTCTCATATATCCAATTCCTTCTTCAAGTCCCTGGATTAATTGATTTGTTCCATGAGTATAAGTAATTGTGTCAGAGTCAAAAGATGTACCGTCAAGATATTTTCCTTCATAACCAATTTCAACAACATCATTCGTGTCAGGGATTTCTCCTGTTCCAGTAAGAGTTTCAATATAGTAGAGGCCGCTTTCAGTTGGTAGAGTTTCTATATTGTTATCCAACAAATATTGATTTCTGTCTTCAATTTCTTTTTCTTCACCGTATACTTCAATCAATTCAAGATCAAAAACAAGGGTTGAATAGGATGAAATACTACCCACTGAGTATGCCCCATATGCAAGGTGACTAGGTATAATTGCTGTAGCTTTTCCACCTTTTTTCATATAGCCTATAGCTTCATCAAAACCAGAAATTACTTGATTTAAATCAAATCTATATTCAAACTCACCTGAATCAAATTCCCGCCCATCAAGAAGTTTACCTGTATAAGCAACTTTTACTTTAACTCCTTGGCTGGGAGCAGCTCCTGCACCCTTTAATGTTTCAATATAATACAAACCGCTAGCAGTTGGTTCCGTTGTGATATTATTTTCTAAAAGGTATTGCTCCCTTTGGGTTTGTTCTTCCTGTATTGGGTCTGTTGATTCTTTCGAACAACTAAAATGGAAAAGTACCGAAAAAAAAAGTACAACTAAATATTTATTCATTTTCCAAAACTCTTTATTGGGCATTAATTAACTCAACTTCGAAAATCAAAGTTGAATACCGCGGGATATTTGCAGTTTCTTGTGAACCATACGCTAGTTCACTTGGAATTATAAGTATAGCAGTTCCTCCTTTTCTCATCATTCCAATGCCTTCAACCCAACCTTTTATACCTTTACCATGTTCCTGTTGCCACCAATCATTTGAATCAAATTCAGTTCCATCTAATAAGGAACCTTTGTAACTTACTGTTATTAATCTTCCAATTGTTGGTTTGATTCCATCACCTTCTTTTGTTTCAATATAATATAGTCCTGTTGAGGTAGGGGCAATTGTCCTACCTTCATAAATTATTGCTGTAACCATTCCTCCATTTACAGTATCTTCAACTTCAACTGTTTCATAATTGTCAGCCAGATAGTGTTCTCTTACTTGAACTTCTTCTGCTGCTAATTTGGCATAATCAATATAATCCTTTTTACATGCACTAAATCCAATAAAAAGCCCTAAGGCTATTGTAAGTGTTATTAGTATTTTATTTGTTTTGTTCATTTTATATAATTTATTTATTGTATTTAATATCAATTAATTCAACCTCAAATAATAAACTGGAATAGGGTGGGATAATTGTTGAGTATCCTTCTTTTCCATAAGCTAGTTCCGATGGAATAATAAATATGGCCTTTCCTCCTTTTTTCATATATAAAAAGCCTTCTTCCCATCCATCAATGACATCTTTTGCTCCTAACTTAAACGTAAAAGGAATTTTTCGATTATAGGATGAATCAAAAATTTTTCCATTTAACAAACTTCCTGTATAATGAACAGATAATGAGTCCCCTGGCTTTGGAAAAGAACCTTTTCCTTCTTTTTTTTCTATGTAATATAAACCTGATTTTTTTGGTTTTATTGTAATTTCTTCATCCTGAATATATTGCTGAAGAGTTATCTTTTCCTGCTCTTGCATTTGTTCTTCAAACAATTGTCTTTCTTGTTCAATTTCTTCCTTAGGGACTTTTCTTATTACATGAATATCAAATAATAGGAATTTAGAAATCCCTGGTAGTGGATATTCTTTTTTTGTGTATATATAAAATGAGTCGGTTGGTATTTTGAACTTAAACCAATCACCAGGATTCATCATCAACAATGCATCTTCAAAGCTTCCTCCATTATGAGATATTTCGTTTATTTGCATTTTAATGGAACTTCCAAATTCTTTTGAATTGAATAATACTGAGTCGTTCTCAGTTGAATATTTTAGTTCCAACTCAATGTAATCACCTTTATTCAGCTTAATTTTACTTTCTGATTTCTTAACTACCTTATATAATAAACCTGATTCGTCTACTTCAAACTCATCATCATGAGAGCATGAAAACAGAGTTGTAAGAATGACCAGGAATGTTGCTATTGTAAGCTTAATACGATGTTTCAAGTTCTATGTTCTAAGTTCCAACAAAAATCTAGTAAGATTCCTTCTCATTCGGGAAATCAACGTTCTTCACATCCTGAATATAATTTTCTACTGCTCCTCTAATTTCAGCAGATAAGTTGTGGTAACGACGTAAAAAACGTGGAGAAAACTCCTGGGTTATTCCCAGCATATCATGAATTACAAGCACCTGTCCATCAACTTCAGGTCCTGCACCAATACCAATTATTGGAATAATTAATTCATTTGCAACCTTTGCTGCCAGTTTGGCCGGAATTTTTTCCAAAACTAATGCGAAGCATCCTGTTTCTTCTAAAATATGAGCATCTTCAACCAATTTATCTGCTTCAGCTTCTTCTTTCGCTCTAACTACATAGGTGCCAAATTTATGAATTGACTGTGGAGTTAAGCCCAGATGTCCCATAACAGGTATGCCTGCACTTAAAACTCGTTCTACAGATTCCTTAATTTCCTGACCTCCTTCCATTTTAATAGCCTGAGCACCAGTTTCTTTCATTATTTGAATCGCAGACGAAAGAGCCAGCTTGGAATTTCCCTGGTATGAGCCGAATGGTAAATCAACTACTACCAATGCTCTTTTTACGGCTCTGACTACTGAGCTGGCATGGTAAATCATTTCATCCAATGTAATTGGCAGGGTTGAATCATAGCCGGCCATTACATTTGAGGCAGAATCGCCAACCAATATCACATCAATACCTGCTTGATCGATAATTTTAGCCATTGAATAATCATAGGCTGTCAGCATGGAAATTTTTTCTTTTTTCAACTTCATTTCATGAAGCACATGAGTAGTAACTTTCCTTACATTTAGATGAACTGACATAATTTATGTTTTAAAATTATCAGCAAAGGTAAATTATTCAAAGTTATAGTACAAATTTGTAATCGTTCTAGAACCTAAGAGTTATCAAACACTTTTGATTTAGACAAAAATGCAGAATTGGAGAGCTTAACCTAACAGGTTTCTGTCTTTTTGTCATGCAAACTGACATCCCGAAAAGGAAAAATGCTTTTGTATGCGACATTTTTTCACAAAAATTGCCTCTAAATAGGATGGCATAAAGATTGACCTGAGTTGAGCGAAACAAAAACGAAAGCATAAAATAATTAAACAATATTTAGAAATGGGAAAAATTATCGGAATTGACTTAGGTACAACAAATTCATGTGTGTCTGTTATGGAGGGTAACGAACCAGTTGTTATTCCTAACAGTGAAGGAAAGCGCACAACACCATCCATCGTTGCCTTTATTGATGGAGGCGAAAGAAAAGTTGGAGATCCTGCTAAGCGTCAGGCCATTACAAATCCGGAAAAGACAATTTTCTCGATCAAAAGATTCATGGGGGAAACTTTTGACAGAGTTCAGACTGAAGTTGGTAGAGTTCCATATAAAGTAGTAAAAGGGAAAAATAATACTCCTAGAGTGCAGATTGATGGCAGGGAATATTCTCCTCAAGAAATATCAGCCATGGTGCTTCAAAAAATGAAAAAGACTGCTGAGGATTATTTAGGGCAAGAAGTGAAAGAAGCTGTAATTACTGTTCCTGCTTATTTCTCTGATTCTCAAAGACAAGCGACTAAAGAGGCTGGTGAAATAGCAGGCCTTGAAGTTAAGCGTATTATTAATGAACCAACCGCAGCTTCATTGGCTTATGGTTTAGATAAAAAAGGAAAAGATATTAACGTTGCTGTATTTGACCTTGGTGGTGGTACTTTTGATATTTCAATTCTTGAGCTTGGTGATGGAGTATTTGAAGTGAAATCAACCAACGGAGATACTCACTTAGGTGGTGATGACTTTGACCAGGTAATTATTGACTGGTTAGCTGAAGATTTCAAAAGCGAGCATAACATTGATTTAAGAAGAGATCCAATGGCTCTTCAGCGTTTAAAAGAAGCTGCTGAAAAGGCTAAGATTGAATTGTCAAGTAGCACAAGCACTGAAATCAATTTACCATATATTATGCCTGTTGATGGGGTACCAAAGCACTTAGTAAAGACTCTTTCTAGAGCAAAATTTGAACAACTAGCTGATAATCTGATTCAAAGAGTAATAGAGCCTTGTAAAGCTGCTATGAATGATTCTGGGTTGAGTAATTCTGAAATCGATGAAGTAATTTTGGTAGGTGGTTCTACTCGTATTCCTGCTATTCAGGAAAAAGTAAAAGCATTTTTCGGGAAGGAGCCTTCAAAAGGTGTTAATCCTGATGAAGTAGTTGCAGTTGGTGCGGCTATTCAAGGTGGTGTTTTAACAGGTGAAGTAAACGATGTTCTTTTACTGGATGTTACTCCTCTTTCTTTAGGTATTGAAACAATGGGGGGGGTTATGACTCGTTTAATTGAATCAAATACAACTATTCCTACTAAAAAGTCCGAAACGTTTACTACTGCTGTTGATAATCAGCCTTCTGTTGAGATTCATGTATTACAGGGTGAAAGACCAATGGCTAAAGACAATAAAACAATTGGTCGTTTCCACTTAGACAGTATTCCACCAGCACCTCGTGGTGTGCCTCAAATTGAAGTAACTTTTGATATTGATGCTAATGGTATCTTAAATGTATCTGCAAAAGACAAAGGTACAGGTAAAGAGCAAAGTATCAGAATTGAAGCTTCATCTGGATTAACTGATGCAGAAATTGAAAAAATGAAAAATGAGGCCAAGGAAAACGAGGCAAAAGACAAAGAAGAAAAAGAGCGCATTGACAAATTGAACCAGGCGGACAGTATGATTTTCCAAACCGAAAAGCAATTGAATGAGTTTGGGGATAAATTACCGGCTGATAAAAAAGGTCCTATTGAAGCAGCTCTTGCAAAATTAAAAGATGCTCACAAAGCTCAGGATATTGCTGGAATTGATGCCGCTACTGCGGAACTAAACAATGTATTCCAGGCTGCATCTCAGGAAATGTATAATGCTCAGCAACAGCAAAATGCGCAAGACCAAACAGGTGGAGCACAGCAAGGTGGCCAACAACAAAGTGGTGGCGATGATGTTACTGATGTTGATTTTGAAGAAGTGAAATAAAAATTTTCTTAGATAAATATTAAGGCTCTATATTCTAATATAGGGCCTTTTTTATAAAAGTAACTTCACAATGTTTTTAACTAGACTATTAGGTAGCTCAATTTTTTTCCCAGGCAGAATTTTTTCAAGGTAATTTTGAATTAACAAATCAAGCCATTCACGACCAGTGATAATTTGTTCAATAAATACAAACGTTGAGTCTTCAACTTTTTGAAGTTCATAATTACAAAGACAAATTTTGTATGCAGCTGTTTCTCCTTTTAATAAAAGTTCAGCTCTTACTAATTTTTTTGAAGTATCAATTTCTAGTTCCTTTATTGTTCCATAATTTTCTATTTTTGAATTCACCCACTTCATAACAAGAGCTTCTTTCCCTTCTTTTATAATCTTTCGAATCATAACCTAATAATTTTAATAGCCCAAAAGTAAGTCTTAAATCCATAATATCTTTTTACTTTACCTATCTTTGCATGTCAAAAACTGAAATTATGCACCAAACAATCTTTATAATAATCATTGCAATAATTGTTTTCGAATATTTGTTTTCAAGAACATTGAGTTACTTAAATTCTAGTTGGAGAGGGAAAGAGTTGCCAGGTGAGTTAAACGGAATTTATAATGATGAAGAATATAAAAAATCACAAAGATATGGTGAAGTAAATAGTCGTTTTTCGATTTTAACCGGCACTTTTCAGGTTGTTTTAATATTGGTGATGCTTTTTTATGGCGGATTTGCCTGGATTGATGAATTTGCCCACCAATTGACAGATAACAATATTCTTGCAGCTCTCATATTTTTCGGAATTTTATTTTTTGCATCGGATATATTAAATACGCCATTTTCAGTATATGCAACTTTTGTCATTGAGGAGAAATTTGGATTTAATAAAACAACACCTAAAACTTTTGTTTTGGATAAAATAAAAGGTTGGTTATTAGCGGCTATTTTAGGTGGTGGTATTATGAGCCTGGTTATATGGTTTTATCAGGTAACCACCTCAATGTTTTGGCTTTACGCATGGATTGCCTTAAGTGTTTTTTCCATTTTTATGGCCATGTTTTATTCTAATTTAGTAGTCCCCCTTTTCAATAAACAAGTCCCTCTTGAAGGGGGCGAATTGAGAAATGCCATCCAGAATTTTAGTGGAAAAGCTGGTTTTAAGCTTGATAATATTTATGTGATTGATGGTTCCAAACGGTCTTCAAAAGCAAATGCTTATTTTACCGGCTTAGGCAAAAAGAAAAGAATTGTTTTGTATGATACTTTGATTAAAGATTTGGAAATTAATGAAATAGTGGCCGTATTAGCACATGAAATTGCTCACTATAAACTGAAACATACTTTGAGTTCTATGGTGCTATCGATAATACAAACTGGGGTGATTTTTTATATTCTATCACTGTTTATTGGTAATCCTGATTTATCAAAAGCTTTGGGAGCCACTCAACCAACATTCGAGCTAGCTTTAATTACTTTTGGGATACTGTTTAGTCCAATCTCTACAATCTTAGGATTGTTTATGAATGTTTTTTCCAGGAAAAACGAGTACCAGGCTGATAATTTTGCGGCAAAGTATGAACAAGCAAACTCACTTATTTCAGCATTAAAAAAGCTTTCAGTAAATAATTTAACAAATCTTACTCCTCACCCGGCCTATGTTTTTGTGAACTATTCGCATCCAACTTTATATCAGAGGATTAAGGCGATAAAAGGTTGAGGTAATTGGTGCAAATAGAGTAATAAAACTGAAAAAATGCAAGCTGAAATTATAACCATTGGTGACGAAATTCTAATCGGTCAGGTAATTGACAGTAATTCGGCTTTTATAGCTGATAAGTTGAATTTGGTTGGGATAAAGGTAAAACAAATATCTTCAATTGCGGATGATAGAGAGCATATATTAAAGGCATTGAAGGAAGCTTCACTAAGGGCTGATTTAGTTCTTATAACAGGAGGGCTTGGCCCAACTAAGGATGATATAACAAAGTTTACTTTGTGCGAATATTTTGATACTGAATTAGTTTTTCATGAAGACATCTTTAAAAAAATAGCGGAGAGATTTAAAAAATTAAATTATCCTGCCTTAGAATCTAACAAACGGCAGGCTGATTTGCCAAAAAACTGTACAGTTATTCCAAACTTGAAAGGAACAGCATCAGGGATGTGGTTTGAAAAGAAGGGCGTAAGTTATGTAAGTATGCCCGGCGTGCCTTTCGAAATGAAACCAATGCTTGAAAATGGCGTAATTCCCTTAATAAAAGAAAAGTTCAAACTACCTGTTATTGTTCATAGAACCATTCTTACGCACGGTCTTGGAGAATCATTTTTAGCTGAAAAAATTAAGGATTGGGAAAATGCCTTACCTAAAAACCTGAAACTAGCTTATTTGCCTTCTCCAGAGCATTTAAGGTTAAGGTTGAGTATCTTTGGTAAGGATAGAAATGAACTGGAAAAGATACTAGATGAGGAAGAACAGAAACTGAAAAGTTACATTGCTAACTATATTTTTGGACACAATAAGCAAAATTTGCAAGAGGTTGTGGGTTCACTTTTAACTAAAGTAAATGGTACCATTGCTACAGCCGAGAGTTGCACTGGCGGGAATGTCGCACGCTTGATTACTTCTGTCTCAGGTGCTTCAGCTTATTTCAAAGGGGCCATAATTGCCTATTCAAATGAGATAAAAGAAAAAGTACTTAATGTAAATCCTAATGAGATTGAGAATGATGGTGCTGTAAGTGAGAGTGTTGTAAAACAAATGGCTATTGGTGCAAAAAAGGCACTCAATACAGATTATGCTATTGCAACTTCTGGTATAGCTGGCCCTGGCGGAGGAACAGATGAAAAACCCGTAGGTACTGTTTGGATAGCTGTTGCAGGACCAGATAAAGTCTTTGCTAAAAAATTTATTTTTGGTCACGACAGGGATATAAATATACGGAGAGCTTCATCAACAGCCCTGGATAGTATGCGAAGGTTGCTTTTAAATATTATTTGATGCTACAAATGGCTGATTTTTCCGATTAGAATTACTGCATCTGAATACTTTTCATAAACCACAAAAAGAAATGGTCTATCTATCAATAGGGATGTTTTTTCAACTAGTGTTGATTGCGAAAAGGATTCATCAACTTTTAAATTAAACTCAGTTGTTTGCTCAAAATCCGAAAGGTATGCTTCTTTTTCCGAAGATAGATTCGAAAAAACAGCTTTTCTGTTGTTAAAGCAGCTGCTTATTCTGCTTTTTTTCAAAATGGTATTAAACGTTTCAGTGCCAGAGAAGTTTATCATCGGAAGAAAAACCTCCAGAGCATTCCTCTTAAATTTAGATTTAATCCGGTTTATTAACCTCGAATCAAGTTTATCTGTCAAATTTTCAATAGTTTGCGAGCCTTGAGGGACAATCATTAGAAGGTTGTAGTTTCCTCTTCCAAGAGGCAACTCAACAGCTTGTATTGCGGGATCTGAATAATGATTAAACTTTGATTCCGCAACAAGCATCTTAACAAAACTGATTTCATCAGGTGTATTGTAAAAAGGTAGATCGTTTATACCCTTCTGAAACCTGATTTTTGCACTAAAATTCATTGAGTTAACCATTTTAACCGGTTGCCCTTTTTTTCCATTATCAGAATTACTTATATCTTTAGAAATTCTCATATAATTTCTTACTGAAACAAATTTCTCAAAACTGGTTAGGAGTGCAAAATCCTGTGCTGTTAGCAATGTGTTTATACCTTCAATTTGAGTACTTTCATCAATTTCCGAAAAAAGCCTGTTTAACTTATCAAATCCTTTTGTTATACTAGAGTCTTTTAAGTGGTTAACTCCAAGGAAGTGCTTTATTTGTTGAGCTGTAGCATCATTTGATGCATGTATTAATGAATTAAATGCTAATACAGCATTTATTGGTGAAATAAGAATATTTTTATTTTCGGGATGATTTTGAGATAGTGCAGAAAATGAATTAAAACCAAGTTCATTACTTGTTTCAAGAAGTAGTTTTTCTGCCCTATCAACTGTATGGGCTTGGGGCACAATTACTTCATCCTGCTCTTTATTACATAAAATAAAAAGAACTGACAAAAGAATGAGTATAATTGTATTTTTTAAAACCATTGCAGTGTTTCCTTTATTATATTGATGTAAATAGTACGTTAAAAGTTGCCTCTTATTTTTTTACTTTGATAAATGCGAATTTTTTTAGGATGAATTGAACGTTTTTATTGATTGACGAGAATTGATACTATTTGTCTGATTTATTGCACCTTAAATATGATATAAGTCATGGTTTTTCTATTTGATTTGTTAAAAAACTTAAAAAAAATTGTAGAACGATTTTCTTTTAACGCAACCAAATAAAAAAATCTTTCATCATAGAGTTGTAATTATTAATTTTGGAGCACATAAAAAAGCTATACAAAAGGAAATATTATTTGACCCAGCTGGATGAGATAATCAAAGGGTGTGTAGCAGGGAAACCTGAAGCGCAAGAGGCTTTGTTTAAAAAGTACTCAGGGAAGCTTTTTGGGATTTGTTTGAGGTATACAAAAGATTATTCAGCAGCTGAAGATGTATTGCAAGAGGGCTTCATCAAAATATTTACAAATATATCATCATACAAAGGCACTGGAGCGTTTGAAGGATGGATGAGAAGAGTAGTAATAAATACTGCTCTTGAGAGATTTCGAAAACAGTTTCAGATGTATCCAATAACTGAGATAAGTGAAAGAGAGCTTGGTTTAATGAATGAGGATATTCTTTCTGACATAAGTGCAAAAGATTTATTGGGATTAGTAAAGGATTTACCACCAGCTTATAAAATGGTGTTTAACCTGTATGCAATAGATGGGTATTCGCATAAAGAAATTAGTGAAAAATTAAATATTTCTATTGGTACATCCAAGTCAAATCTTTCAAGAGCACGAAAAATATTACAAAGTAAGGTTGAAGAGCATTTTGTTCTTCCTGAAGAAAAAAGAAACAGGTGTTAAAGGATAGAGAACATATCGATGAATTGTTTGCAAAAGGACTCTTTGATTAT
>JBNKRJ010000125.1:0-35132 GCA_050296515.1 Bacteroidales bacterium
TGTTCAATTGGCTTATTCAAAAAACAGATATTCAAAGAGCCTCTAAAGTCCGTTCAACAAAAGGACTTATTGTTCATGTATTTGGCAGGATTGCTGCCGCTTTTATTAGTCTTATTTTTAACTATTAATTCGCATTAATAAAATGACATTAGGCAATGTTTATTTCATTAATTGTCAATAATTTTGTTGATATAAAACAATGTATATGAATACGTGTATTAATTGTAGAGAGATATCCACTGCATGCCAAAAACTTAAGCAGCAAGAATTAATTGAAATGAGTGCTAATTGTGTAGATGGAGAAATAAAAAAGGGCGATACTTTTTTGAAGCAGGGAGCCTTTACATCCCACGCTATATATCTTAGAGGAGGTTTGGTAAAGGAAAGTATGGATGGCCCGGGGATGAAAGAACAAATTTTTAAAATTTTAAAGTCGCATTCATACCTTGGTATGTCCTCTCTGTTTAGTAACAGGGTAAATCATTTTTCATATACTGCATTGAGTGATCTCAAGGTTTGTTATATTAACAAAGAAACCCTGGAGCATTTAATGAAAAAAAATGGGGAATTTGCATATGAAATAATGGTTTCGCTATGCATGGACAACATTAAACGAAGCACGAAATTATTTAATCAGAGTCAAAAAAAAATCTATGGAAGGGTTGCGGATGCCATTATCTACTTTTCCGAATCAATTTTTGAAAACCCTAGTTTTAAACTGCCACTAACCAGAAAAGAAATTGCAAACCTGATTGGTACATCAAGAGAAAGTACTACGAGGGCATTAGTTAGGTTTCATCAAGAAAAAATCATTGAATTAAATGGCACAAATCTCAAGATACTAAATTTTGACCAGTTAAAAAACATTAGTAGAACTGGATAAAAAAACCTGAAAAAAATTCAGGTTTTTAAAAAAGGAGTAGTTATTATTTTAATTATCTATATCAACTGTACCATACTTACTATCAATGTTTACTTTAGCTTTTGGAGCTTTGTTGTTACCCACAACGCCCCAAATACTTGATTCCGTTTGATCAACAATGCGATTAATTCCCTCATTATGAGGATAATGTATAGAACCGTACGCTGATTCAGCTTTCAATTCGTAACCAGGGTTTTGAGGTATATTCAGCGAAGCTTTACCATATCTTAACTTAAGCTTCACTTCTTCAAAGTCAGGATCAACTTCTTCCACTTCAAGGTTTGCATATTTAATATCAGCTTCTAACATGTTGTATAGCTTTGTTATTTCAAAATCAGAATAAGCACCATTACAAACAAAGTTCTTAACATAACCGACTTTAAACGGATGATCATATTTTGACTCTGTCACAATTGATTTACTTTTCTTAATCTTTAATGAAGAATATTTACTGCCAACTATAAGGGCAGAAGCTGATTCAACCCCTACTTTAGAATATGCAACCTGTAATTTTAACCAATCGCATTCGGCAATATTGCAATATCCGTTTGAGTAGGCAACCGAAATTAAATTTGTTGGCTTTTCTTTTCCTCTGCCCAATTTATTAATTGTAAAATTTCCATATTTTACTGCAATATTTGCAAGTCCATTAATTTCTTCGACAAAAAGATTGCCGTATTTATTCGAGATATCAACGTTTATATATTTAGGCACCTTAACGTAATAATCAATACTAAAACTAGTATTATTAATGCCGTCATTTAAACTGGTAACTGCAGAAATCATATCACCTGATTCACTAAAATCAATATCAATTTTACTAAAAACCCTTTCTGCTTTTTTTTCATTTGATGTTTTAACTCTAATCACCACTTTAATGTCTACTGCATCTTCAGTCCAGTTTTTAATATCCATGTCTCCATATTTATTCTCTAACTTCAAAACAGTAGATTGATTTACCTTATATTTTTGATTGAATTCCTTTTTTAATTCATCCTGTCCAAAAATCTGAGTTGAACATATTAGTATTATCCCCAATAATATTGCTGTTAAATTCTCCTTTTTCATCTTGACCTCCCTTTCTGTATTTTTTGTTTCAATTAAATTTTATTACTAACAATTTTGCTTTATCTGATAAATTACCTGCTCTAAAAATCTTATCCTGTTCTGGTAATTGGTAATCATTGCATTTATAATTCGTTCATCATTCCTATTCACTTTTAACTCAGCTTGTAAGCCTTTGTAACTCACATTTAGCTGTTCCAATTCCTGATTAATCATTGTTTTCTGTTCACTATCAATTCTGCAGTTAAGCTCATCGATTTCAGCAATTTTCTCATTCACACCTTCCTGATAAAATTTTTCAACTTCCTTATACTTAGGAGAAATATCGCTCAAACTAACAACCTCAGTTTTTCCGCTTAAAGTATTATTTCTTAAAAGTCGGTCTTTTGCGAAAAAACTTAACATCGCCAAAAGAATAAAACTGGCAGCCACTCCATACCAGACTTTTAAACCTAAAGAGCTTTTTTCTTTCCCTAGCTTTCCTAAAAATCTTTCTTCATGCCCCATGGGTAACTCATGGTCATCAAAGGACTCCCTGTTTTTCTCAAAAAAATCTTTAAGTGTTTTCATTTCTACAACAATTTGTAGTTACTTAAAAAAACGTTTTTTTAAATCTTGCTATTTAAAATAGCTTCTAGAACAACTCAATAATCAATTCTTCATTCATTGCTTTCAAGCAATTCAAGCAACTTCTTTCTGGCCCTGGCAAGCTGAGAACGCGATGTTGATGCAGAAACATTCATAATCTCAGCAATTTCGTCATGATCATAACCTTCCAATAAGTAAAGAGACAGTACAACTCTGTAACCATCTGGCAATAAAAGCATTGCCTCTTTCACCTTTTCAACCTTTAGATTTAGCTCCTCATCATCTACAGAAGTTTCTTCTTCAGGAATCTTCAGATTCAACTCGGAAATATCCTCAAATTCTACTTTTCTCTTTCTAAGTGCATCCAAAGATGTATTGACAACAATTTTTTTAAGCCAGGCTCCAAAACTAACTGTACCAGAATATGTTTCAATGTTTTGAAAAGCTTTTAAAAAACCGTCTTGCATTGCATCTTCTGCCTCAGCACTGTCTTTTAATATTCTAAAGCTGGTATTATACATGGCTCTGGAATATTGTTTATACAATTCAAATTGGGCTTTTCTGTCTCCTTTCTTGCAAGCCTTAATCAACTTCTCGTGAACATTTTTATACTGACCTTTCAATTAGTCTTCTATATTAGTGACGTTCTTTTTTTTTCAGTGCTGCATTATAGCACCATTTTTTTTATAAAAATAAACGGATTATAAAAAAAAGCAAAAAAAAGAGCTGCTCAAAAAGCAGCTCTTTAATAAATGTCAACAATAAATTAATACCTTTTACGCTTTCTGTATTTCGTGTGAAGCAAGTGGTGCGATTTTTCGCCCAATGGCTCCTTAAGGTATTCCTCGTATATTTGTTTAATTTCAGGATTCTCGTGTGACATACGAATTGGCATTCCCATATCTTCATCATAAATTGCTTTAATCCTTTTCTCACGGATTTCATTGTTTGTTGGAATTGGTTGACCACCACCACCAATACATCCACCAGGACAAGCCATTATCTCAATAAAGTGATAAGGAGATTCGCCTTTTGCAATTTGATCCATAATTTTTCTTGCATTAGTTAAACCATGTGCAATTGCAACTTTTGCCTCTACTCCTTCAAGGAAACTATATTCAGGAACACAGTTTTCAAACTTAATAGAAGCCTCTTTAACGCCTTGTAAACCTCTAACTGGAGTAATATTCAAGTTTTCGAATGGAACTTTACGTCCGGTAACAATAACATAAGCTGTTCTTAATGCAGCTTCCATAACACCACCTGTTGCACCAAAGATAACTGCAGCACCAGTTGATTCACCCATATGACTATCAAATGGAGTATCTTCTAAATCAAGGAAATCTAAACCTGATTGTTTAATCATGTGTCCTAATTCCCTTGTTGTTAAACCTGCATCAACATCCTGGTAACCACTGTCTCGCATTTCAGGTCTGTTTGCTTCAAACTTCTTCGCAGCACATGGCATACCTGCAACACTAACAATATTCTCAGGTTTAACACCAATTTTCTCAGCATAGTAAGTTTTTGTTAAAGCACCAAACATCTGCTGAGGTGACTTACATGTTGATAAGTGAGCCAAATGATCAGGGTACATGTGCTCAATAAATTTCACCCATCCTGGTGAACAAGAAGTTATCATTGGAAGTGCAACCTCTTTTTTATCAACTAGAGCTGCTTTTAAACGAGATAATAACTCATTGCCCTCTTCAATGATAGTAAGGTCAGCAGTAAAGTCAGTGTCTAATACTGAATCAAATCCCATTTTTTTAAGAGCAGTAACCATTTTACCAGTTACTCTTTCACCTACTTCAAATCCTAATGTTTCGCCTAACGCAACCCTTACTGAAGGAGCTGTATTGATAACAACATGTTTTTCAGGATCATCAATTGCCTCCCAAATTTCATCATAGTACCTTCTTTCAGTCAATGCACCTGTTGGACAGTGAGTAATACACTGACCGCAATTTGTACAAACGATTTCGTTCATTGGTAAGTGCATGAAAGTTGAAATCTTCATATTCTTACCTCTTTCAGTTACGGCCAAAGCATTAACTCCCTGAATTTCAGCACATGTTCGCACACATCTTTGACAACGGATACATTTGCTGTCGTCTTTCTCTACCGACCAAGATGATTTATCAATACCTCTTGTAGGTTTTAAAACACTTAAATAAGTATCATTATCAACATTGTACTCGGCAGCCAAATCCTGAAGTTCGCAATTGGTACTTCTGTAACAAGTAGTACATTGAGTATTATGTTCTGAAACCAATAGTCCCATTAAATCTTTACGAGCTCTACGAACAGTTGGAGAAGAAGTTTTGATATTCATACCTTCTTCTGCTGGTGTTGCACATGATGGGATAAGATTTGCCCTACCTTCCATTTCAACCACACAAACACGGCAGTTACCAGCAACGCATAAGTCTTCGTGATGACATAAAGTAGGAATTCTAACATCGATTTTTCTAGCGGCATCAAGAATAGATTGACCTTGCTCAACCGTCACCTTAATTCCGTCTATTGTTAAATTTATATTATTTGCCATTTTTCTATCTTTATTTTAATTAACAAATTGATTGTTAAGGTGTTAGTAAATCATTTCTTCTCTAAAGTTTTTAACTATTGAAGAAAATGAATTTGTTACTGATTGCCCCAAACCACATTTTGATGTAATGCGCATTGTCTCAGACAATTTCACCAATTGATCAAGATATTCAGCTGGTTTTTCACCAGATTTAACAGCTTCTATACCTTTTAATAATTGCTGAGTACCTACTCTACATGGAGTACATTGTCCACAAGACTCTTCTGCATAAAAGTCAAGATAGTTATGAAGCACATGATACATTGAACGAGTGCTGTTAAAAATCATTGTAGAACCACCAGTGGTGTTTCCTTCACCTATGATTGTTGTTTTAAATTGCTTACGAGGAATGCAAAAACCTGCTACACCACCAACTTGCACAGCTTTTGTATCACCATCACCAAATTCCTCAGCAAATTCTTCAATAGTCATACCTAATTCTAATTCATGCACTCCTTCTTTTGGAGAATCACCTGAAATTGAGAATAGTTTTGAACCTCTTTGATCATCAGTCCCCAGCTTTTTATATTCTTCAGCACCCATTCTGCAAACCATTGATGCAGAAGCAAAAGTTTCAACATTGTTTACAATTGTTGGTTTTCCTAAATAACCTTCTTGAATTGGATAAGGAGGCTTATTTCTTGGTTCTCCTCTTTTTCCTTCCATTGATTCGATAAGGGCAGTTTCTTCACCACAAACATAAGCTCCGGCACCCATGAAGATATCAATTGTGAAGTTTAAACCAATTTCTTTTGCATGCTGATGATAGATATCTAATTCTTCTTGAAGTTTTGGGGCAAGATATTTATATTCTCTTCTTAAATAAATATAACCTTTAGTTGCATTTGTAACGTATGCACAAATTGCCATACCCGAAATTACTTTTCGAGGTACTTCAACAAGAAGTTTTCTGTCTTTAAATGTACCAGGTTCTCCTTCGTCGGCATTACAAATAACATACTTTTCGTCACCACTTTGCTGCGCACCAAATTTCCACTTAAGACCAGTTGGGAAACCAGCGCCACCTCTACCTCTTAATCCAGAATCTACTATATCTTTAATTATTTCACTTTTATCCTTTTTAAGAGTATCCTTAAGAATTTTATAAGGCGCTACTGAATAAGGGCTAAAAATAACATCTACTCTTCGAAGTTCTTTATTTGACATTTTCTTATCTCCTTTCTTTAGTTTAGAATTTGTTTCTCAAATAATCACCCAAAACTTCACGCACTTTTTGAGGAGTAAGCTTGGTGTAAAATTCATCGTTAATCAACATTGCAGGACCTTGATCACAAAGACCAATGCAATTTGTTTCCAATAATGAGAAACGCTCATCAGGAGTTGTTTCACCGACCTTAATCTTTAACATGCTTTCTAATGTAGACACGATTTCTTTCTTACCTTTCATGTCACAAGTTATTGACTTGCAAAATCTGACTTTATATTTCCCCTTAGCTTCTGTGTCTAAAAAGGAAAAGAAGGATGCAGTTCCATAAATTTCAGCAGCTGAAACATCAAGAACCCTGGCAACTTCCAGCATTGCTTCTTCAGAAAGATGATAATTCTTGTCAACAATGCCCTGTAAGATTGGAATTAAGCTGTGACGCTCGATTCCGTGCTTTTCGGACAACTCTTTAACTAATTCTTTTACTTCTGCCATATTGTATTTAGTTTAAAAAAATTATTTCAATGTAAAAATACTACTGTATGAGGTTTTAACTCATGATTTTTGTAATAAAAAAACATGATTTTGATCACATTCTCACGCTTATTTAGTCTAATTCCAAATAATTTATTATCAGAGCCTTAAATTCTCTTGATTTTTAACTTTCTGTTTGGATTAACTAGTTTTATCATCTATTTTTATGCACCTTTAAAAAAGTGGCAAGAAATGTGTAGCATATTCCTAAATAATTAATTATTTGCTCGAATGTATAAATTAAGGTACCTGCTAACTTTGCTAGGGCTTTTATTCATTTGTAAATGCTTAAATGCTCAGGAAGCCAATCATCAAGCTGAAAAGAAAAAGATTCAGGAATTAAAAGATCTTTATCTACAAAACAAGCAGGTAGATCCGTTTTTGGCATTGGAGTACGCCGCACAGGCACTTCAGTTAGCTGAGACAACAAAAGACAGTATTGAATTAGCTACTATGTACAATTACCTTGGCGACAGCTACTTCGAACGAAAGTCATTTTCTATTGCACTGGATAATTACTACAAATCTTACAAAATATTTCAACGATTTGGTGACGAAATAAACGTTGCCTATTCTTATCTTGATATCGGTTCGATTTATTTTGAGCAGAACTTAAGCACCATTGCCTATAATTACTACGAAAAAGCCAAGCTGATTTTCGAAAAACATAACGATAAATTAGGATTGTCATTTACCTATGATAAAATTGGTTTTGCACTATTAAAACAAGGCAATGAAAATGGAGCTTTGCAGTATTTTATTGATTCTGACTATTTTCGCAAGGGGCTTAAGGATACTCTGTTAAGTGCCATTTCAAGCAAAAACATCTCTGAAGTTTACCTTTTGCGTGAAGAATATGATAAAGCAATCTCATTTTTAAATGAGGCTTCAGAAAAGTTCAGGGCAATCAATAGTCCACTAAACATTGCAGATGCAGACTTCAAAATAGGAAAAATTTATTTATCAAATGATGAATTTGATAAGGCTATTGATTACTTAAACTCAGCCTTTACAAATTATGAGAAATTTGAAAAGAACCAGGAAATTGCACTGACATATAATGAATTAGCAAAAGCATATTTTGGCAAAAATGACTCTAAATTAGTTAAAGAATACGCTAGCAAGGCACTTGAAATAGGTAATAACAACAACTTCCTTGATGTAAAAGCTGAAGCCTATACTCTACTTTCAAGATACTATGAGGTAAAAAAGGATATCAAAAAGGCATTCCAATTTGAGCGAATGCATTCGTATGTTGTAGATTCTATAAGCCAGGCGAAATATATTAGCCAGTCTGCTGAAATGCAGGTCAGTTTTGAAATTCAAAACCAGGAAAAAGAAATTGAGATTCTTACAAAAAGCGAAGAGCTAAACAAAATAACTATTAGAAACCAGCAACTTATAGCAATTGTAATTGGTGTATTTTTAGTCCTATTATTAATATTTGCGATAAATTTATATCGTTCGAACAACAACAGAAAAAAAACAAATCATTTGCTGACAAAGCAAAAAAAGGACATCGAAGACAAAAATCATGAGCTTGAAAGACAAAAAGACGCAATTGAGGAAAAAAACATCAGGATTCAAAGAATAAATAAAAATATTACTGGAAGTATTAATTATGCAAGCCGAATTCAACAAGCAATGCTGCCGAAGCCAAGCACTTACCTCAAGTATTTAAAAGATGTTTTTGTTTATTTCAGGCCAAGGGAGGTCGTTAGTGGCGATTTTTACTGGTTTTCGAGGGATGAAGAACGAAACAAAGTTTTTGTAGCAGCTGTGGACTGTACTGGTCATGGTGTTCCGGGCGCATTTATGAGTCTTATAGGTAATACTTATTTAAACCAGATTGTAAACTCAGACCATATCACCGAAGCTGACCTGATTTTAAACAAGTTGCACGAAAGCATTCGAACCTCTTTACATCAGGCAAAAAACCAAAGTCGCGATGGTATGGACATTGCTCTTTGCGTGATTGACTATAATACAAAGGTAATTGAATTTGCCGGTGCACGAAACCCAATGATCTACATTAAAGATGATGAACTCTTTCAGCTAAAAGGCGACAATATGGACATTGGTGGTGTACAGCGTGAAAAAGAACGAAAGTTTACGAAACAAATCATTCCACTGGAAGAAGGTATGCAGATTTATCTTTTCTCCGATGGTTTCCAGGATCAATTTGGTGGACCAGAAAAAAATAAATACATGCGTAAAAACTTTAAGGACCTATTATTTAAAATTCATAAGTCAAACATGATGATACAGATGCAATTACTTACAGAAGCGTTTGAAAGCTGGATGAAACAGGATGATGGCTCTCAGCTTGACCAAATTGATGATGTTCTGGTAATTGGCCTTAAAGTATAGTTTTATAGCCCCCTCCTTTTTTTGATAAATAATTGTTATACTTAGCCAGTTTGAAATATTGTAAATTGAAATTTTAAAATAGCTTTATATATGCCAATCGACTGGCAGTTTTGGTTTGCAAGCTTGTGAAGCAAACCAATTACTAACAGCGGTTCGGTTTAATCTTACAAATACCTCGAATCATTCTATCAGAAATTGATTAAATTCGCAAGATTTTTTTCCTTGAAGTAAAAAAACACACTTAATTAATAGGTATACAGATGTTTAACCCAAAAAGCATGTTTCGGCTATTTATTGCTTTGATACTCATGATTGAGGCAGGTCTGATTTTCATTACCATATTTATCGATTTTGAAGAGCCTGAGGAGGACGAAACCTATTTTCTTGACCAGAATGATCCTTGGGCAGATACCATACTGAGTCAAATGAGTCTTGAAGAAAAAATTGGCCAGCTTTTCCTGCTTGAACTTAATGAAGCCATAAGTGACTCAAAAGAAAAAACAGACACAATTTTACAAAACTTTCATTTAAATGGCGTAAGGTTTAAGCAAACCGAAGTATTAAACCAGCTTATTATAACCAACTATTTGCAATCAAAATCTAAACTTCCGTTATTTATTGGTTCAGAAGGCTCAATTATCAATAGAAAAGACTTTGATATGCCAATTGGCTCAATCATAAACTCAGTTAAAGACTCTGTATTTGCTGAATACTATCTACAACGCTTTACAGAGATCTTAAAATTGGAGGGTGTAAATATTGACTTTTCAAATAGCATTGATTTGCTCGACACTGTTAATCTTATACAAGGCTTTTCAGATAGAGAACAATTAGGTGTGAAGCAATCTAAATTGCTCAGAAAACTACTTCATAAAAATAAGATAATCAGCTGCTTAAACCATAAAGACAAATTGTTCTTCAGTAAAGATTCTGTTGCATTAGATACTCTAAGCCTTATAAAAAAGCCTTTTGAAATCAATAAGTTTTTTGCATTACTCATGCCTTCTGAAATAAGGAATGCTATACTTAATGGTGAAACTAGTTATAATTTTGCAACGTTTAGCGATAGATATTATTCATTTAAAGGTCTCGTTTTTACTCCAATTGATACTACGGTCGAGATGGAGCAACAGAAAGCTCTATTTGAATCAGGTACTGATGTATTTATTATAAAGGGTGATATAGGCCATCAAATCGAAAACTTTTCTGAATTAGTTCAAAGTGGTCAAATTAATGAAAATGAGATAAACAAGCGAGTAAAGCGGATTCTTCTGGCAAAAAAATGGTTAAAACCAGAACAAGAAAGTTTTAAGTCGGCAGAAATAAGCTTGTCGAAGATTATTAGTAAAAACACAAAACTATTATCCTGGAAGCTTTATGAGGCATCAATCAGCCTACTGAAAAACAAAAACAACATACTGCCATTCAATGATTTACAAAATAGCAAAACTCATTTATTAGTTTTTGGTAACGATGATTTTTCTGAACTCAAAGAAAACCTTAGCTACTATATGGACTTTTCAAGTTCAGGTTATGATAAAACCAAGCTAAACAATACCTCACTCAGGTATTCTAAAAATCTAATTCTTGCTATTGGTCCGGGAACTAATGTCAACTTCTCAGACAGTTTATTAATAAAATCCCTCGAAAAACTAAATGAAACTAAGAACCTGATTGTTTTATGCTTTGCCAAACCCGAAATTATCAAAAAGTTAGCTTTTGCAGATGTTTTGCTCTATGCTTATGATACGCACCCTTTTTCCCAAGCAGATATGGCTCAAGTAATTACAGGGGCAGTTGTTCCATCAGGTAAAATTCTACCAGAAAGCCTGGCAACAAACTTTACAACTCCTAATTTCAAAAAAATAAATAGATTTAGATATACTATACCGGAAGCAGCAGGCTTTAATTCCTTTGAGTTTGATAGAATTGATTCGCTTATTGAACAAGCAATCTATTTAGGAGCAACACCTGGAGCACAGGTGCTTGCTGCTAAAAACGGAAAAGTATTTTTCTATAAATCATATGGTTATCACACTTACAACAAAAGGCAGAAGGTAAAAAATCTTGATATTTATGATTTGGCTTCCATCACAAAAGTGGCAGCAACCACACTTGTGGCTATGAAATTGTATGAGCAGGACAGTATTCATTTAGAAGATTCAATTAAGTATTACATCGAAGACACTGTTAATTGCACTATTAAAAATCACCAACTTTTAGACTTTTTTATTCATAAAACAGGGATACAACCTAACATGCCTATCTTACAATACATATCCTATCAGGATTCTGTGACCAAAAGATATGATAAATACTATTCTGAGAGAGAGGATTCTGTGCATACCATAAAGGTTGCAGACAATTATTTTTTAAGAGAAGATTATCTTGATTCAATTGTTGCAAGCCTGTACAACCTTGAAATTGATACAACCAAACCTTATATTTATAGCGATATTAACTTCAATATTATTTACGATATTTTGCAAAGGAAACTTCCTGTTTCGTATAAAAAGTTTGTTTATTCAAATTTTTATAACCCCTTGCAATTAAGAACAATTGGCTTTTTACCAATTGATAGATTTAATAAACTTCGAATTGCACCTACTCAGAAAGACAGATATTGGCGAAGGCAATTGTTAATAGGAACTCCACATGATGAGTCTGCAGCTTTATATGGTGGTATTGCAGGTAATGCAGGATTGTTCTCCAATGCCAACGATTTAGCCATTCTTTTTCAAATGCTTAATCATAGTGGAGTTTATGCCGATCAGAAAGTGTTTGAAAAAGAGACCATTGAAACATTTATTTATCCCCCGGAAAATTCTTCCAGAGGATTGGGTTTTAGTCGAAAAAAGGGAGGTTATTATGGCCATTCAGGTTTTACAGGTTGTGTAGTTTGGGCCAATCCTCAAACGGATTTTATTTTTGTTTTTCTATCAAATAGCATTTATCCAAAATCCACAAACAAAAAACTTAAACGAATGAATATTCGGAGCCAGGTTTTAGATTTAATTTGGGCTGCTTATCAGCCTGAGGTGTTAAAGTTGAATTTGGCAGATTTAGAGTAAGTTTGGAACAGGAATAAAAAGGATTTTTTGATTTTCAGTGCTGAATCATTTCTTAACTTTACTTTTTACTACTCCATTATACATAACAGTCTCTAACTCATCTCCATCTTTTACCTTTTTAGCATCGGTAAGTATTTTCCCATTTAGTTTGGTGATAGAGTAACCCTTTTTAAGTACATTTTTAGGATCAAAGTGATTAACAGAATTTTCAAAGTAGTCAAGGCTCTTGCAATGTTGATTAAGTTGCTGTTTTATACGGAATTTCAGCTTTTCAACAGTGCGCTCTAAATCTTTGTCTAATGAGCGAATAGTTGAATGACTTTTTGCTTCTAACTCTAATTGCCAGTGTTCAAGATTTTGATGTCCCTCGTTTATCATTCCTTTCGACAAAAGGCCAATTTTCTGTCCTGCAAGTTCCAATCTTTTTGTCTCATTACTTAGCCTACTTTGCAAAAGGGGTACAAGACGATTGCTTAAACCTTCCAGTCTGTCATTTTCAGCATCCAACTTGTCAACAACAAAACTGTATATATCCGACAAAGAATTATCAAGATTTTGTTCAAATTCATACAACTTACCGATTAGAAATTCAGCAACTGCAGTGGGTGTTTTCAATGAAGTATGGCTCACCAAATCAACAATGGAAGTGTCTTTTTCGTGCCCGATTCCTGATATTACAGGTATTGGAAATTGAGTGATGTAGTAGGCAAGATTATAATTATCAAAACTCATTAAATCGGAGCGGGAACCTCCTCCACGAATAATGACCACCACATCAAAAAAGTCTTCGTACTCATAAATATGCTCCAAAGATTGGATAATTGTTGACTCAGTTTGAGCTCCCTGCATCATTGCCGGAAATAACTTTGTGTAAAAAGAGTAACCAAATTGGTTATTTTGCAGTTGCTTTATAAAATCCTCGTAACCAGCAGCAGTTGAGGACGATATAATGGCAACCTTTTGAATCACCAACGAGAGTTCAAGCTCCTTATTCATCTCCAGCACACCTTCCTCTTCCAGCTGACGAATGATTTCCAAGCGTTTTCTTTCGATGTCTCCAAGCGTGTAGGCAGGATCTATGTCTCTGATATTTAAGCTGAAACCATACAACTCATGAAACTCAACACTTACAGCCACCATAATTTTTAACCCAGCCTGCAATTCCTGCCCTGTAGTGGTTTCAAAATAGGGTTTAAGCATTCGTAGTGTGTAGCTCCAGATAGTAGCACTTGCTTTTGCAATTAGTTTATCGCTTGCATCGTCTTTTTCAATCAATTCAAGGTAGGCATGGCCATTTCTATTGAACTTAATTTCGCCAATTTCTGCAACAATCCAAATGTTCTCAAAAAAGTTATCCTGAATAACTCCTTTAATTCTGTTGTTTAATTCCGAAAGGTTAATTTGATTTTTCTCCATTTGTTTTGAAGCTTAATTGCAGAGATAAAAGTAATGCTTTTCAGCAAAAAAACCGAAACCATCCAAAGAACATCAATAGGGTAATTTGTCTAGCAAAAGTTTGTAAATATTGCATTTTGAGACATTTTTCGAATGGATACCACAGAAGTAATTAATCTTTTGTGTACATAATTTAGTTTACGCAAAAGACTAAATTTAAGATTTCAGAAATGTAGAGCTATTTATTTTTTTAGGTCTTAAAGACTATTTACCTTTTTCAAGGTATGATACCGAAAAATCATCAACTATGATTTTGCAGGCTTCTCCGGTAAATAACCCGGCCACTCCAGTAAAACCAGTAAAGGGCATTTTGTAAACCTCAACATCATTTATGTAATAGACATACTGATTATTCAACTTTCTAACTGTAAATTTATTCAATTCATACATGCCTTGAATAAATGGGCAATCCTTCCAATCAACTACAATTTCGCGTTCAGCAGTACCAGTTACCTTGACAATTTGGTATTGTCGCATTTTATTTATTCCAAAGAAATACATTTCATTCGGATCAGTTTCAAAAGTTAAACCGACTAGATTGCTTTTCCTATTCCACATTAATGAATAATTTGTCGCAATCTCAAAGTTCTGGTTCGATTTTACATCCATTTTCATTAGCGGTATTCTTGCAGGATCCTTCATCATAGCATTGGACTCAATATGATATTCTCCTCCCATAATTGGGGTGTAATAAGTTTCCCAACCATTGTCATTATTCTCAAAATTATCGTGGAAAATAAATTCTTTATGATAGTTTGTATCAAGCAAAGTTATCTCATCTCTGTGTTTAACTAATTGATATGCAATCGCTGTGGTATCTCTTGGAATTATGTAGTTCTCTTTGTTTTCTTTTCGGGTACTGGTAAGAGGTGGTGCTTGCCGAATTAACATCCCTGAATAATACTTGCTTTTACCAGTACCTTTAAATATTGTAAATTGCTCATTTTCAACCCAATCATCGGACTCTTCGACCATATACCTGTTGTCCCATATTTTAGTTTTATCAACTCTTATATAACCTTTGGTTTTGTATTTTGTCCTGCCCTCCTTATCACGGGCTTGTTCAAGTATTTCGTACCGGTCATTTTTCGTAAGCCCTTCTTTTAACCCAATTTTTGCAGACAGTGGTTCTACGGTATACAAAGGTGTTTTAGTCCTAAACACTTCGTATCTTTTTTCCAGTTTGGCAATTACGGAGTTCATCGCCCTGACAGTGGCAATAGTAATTAGGTCCTCATTCTTTTTCTGAGTAAATATTGTTGATTGTAAATCAGCCCAAGCCACCATTGTACCGACAAATTTCAGTTTAAAAATATCAGAATTATCAAAAGCATCTTTTTTCGTCTGGTTAAAATTATCTTTTGTCATCCAGTAATCATTGTAAAACACCGCTGCAATAGAATCGTTCCAGACTAAACGATAGAGGTAAGATGTTGTGCGAACAACATAACCTTTGCCTAAAACTGTTACACCAGCTTTAACTAGTTCTTTAGTGTCATCATCCATAGAATCATCACCCAACGCATCAACAATATCAATTGCAGCATTAATACCAGTAGCAAGATCCTCTTTATTTATATAATCAAAATCATTTACAATTAAAAAGGTGTTTTTTATAAGTTCCTCACCTGCATCAGCTAACAAAGCCACGCCTCTTTTGCTGCTTTGGGCAACAGCCAAATCCATTTCGGTAGCATCGTATTTTCCTCTTTCTCCAATAAGTTGCATGTTAAAACACCCATTTTCATCACGATTAAACCACTTTGCAACCATGGCTTTGGCTAACTGCTGTTTTTCAATCTCATCCCAAATATTTTTAGATTGAATTGCCTGTCGTAAATTCTTTCCTATTGTTCCTTTAGGAATTGCATTTGGGATGGTTCTGCCATTAACTGCGTGCTCATTAAACTTATCAGGAAAAGGCATATTAAAAAAAGCCTCTTTTATTTCTTTGGCAAAAAGTCTGTCTGGCTCATCAATCATCATTGTATACAATGAACTTCTACGGTAAATAGTTTCGATATCCTGAGAAAAAGAGTTAAGGCTCAACAATACACATAAGGTTAGTACCAGGTAGTTTTTTAGTCTCATTTTCAGATTTTTAGTAATTTCTTGTACAATAATCTTCAAAAGGTTAGTTAAAGAAAAATTGCTCTTTTAAAAATACGTATTATTTCTAAACAGTGTTTGTTTTTTTGATTTTGTTTCAGTTAATTTCAAAAAGCGTTACAAGGAATTAATTGCAGACGAATTGCCATGCAAGCCATTGTATTCCTGACTTTTATGCTCAAGCCTGTTTTCTAGTATTTGATATTGAAATTCATGCGGAAGGTCTGGCAGGTTAAGAAGAACCAGGAGCTTGGTAAAATATTTCTTCACCACCGTACTAACGGCAGTTTTGAACTTTGGAACTGTTAAAAGGTTATTTGATAAAGGCGCTTTATAAAGCACCATTTATCATTTCAAATAATAATTCTACGAAATCATCCATTCAAACATTTTGTAATGTTCTCCATCCATGCCAAGTTTGGAATAGACTTTTTGGGCATTTACATTATCCTTTTCTACATAGAGTCTTAAACCTCTGACACCTGGAGTTTTTTCAACCTGTTCTTTTAAATGAAGATACATTTGTTTGTAAACTCCTTTGCCCCGATGTTCTGGCAAAACGTAAACTGACTGAATCCAGTATACCTGACCATTACGCCAGTCGCTCCATTCATAGGTTATCATTAAAGAACCAATTATGTTATCATTCTCAACAGCAACATAATAAGTACCTTTTGCAGGATCATCGAAAACAGCCTGAACTCCTTTATTTAATATACCTGCATCTAACTCAAGTGATTCTGTTTCCATTGCCATTTTTTGCTGAAAGTCAACAATATAAGGCAGTTCTGAAGGATTTGCTTTTCTTACTTCCATATTTTTTTCTGGTAAAAGTATAAATCTGAAAGAAATAGAAAAAAATCGGCTTGTGTAAAACATCCTAAATTTCGCACAAGCCAATAAGACTTCACTTTCCCTAAATTAATAGAAAAATTTAAACATTTAAATTGTGATTCAATCAGGTTTACAACCCAATCTTTTGAAGAATAATCGGAACTCGTTCGAGAATATCTTCTGGTCCCTTAGTGTTCTTCGTGTCACACTTTAATTCGTTTCCACGGTCATCTGTTATGCGGATCTGGTTATCCGCAGGGTTTAAGTAAACGCTGTATTCACTACCGAAGCGGTTTACTTTCCCAATAAATTCAGCCTCTTTCATTTTATTGGTAAGTTAACAGGTTTGTTTCATTCAAATCAAAAATAGTGAATTTGATAAAGCGAAGGCAACTTATAATTAGAAAAAGAAAACTCTTCTCATAATTTCTTTGATGAAAAGTGAGAATTTTAAGATAAATTAACACTTTTACCTGATGAATAAAACTTTAAGTAATTGTGCTATTTTTACATATCAATCAAAGAATATTATATCCCTCAAACAATATGTATAATTTTAAACTATACTAAGCCAGTTTGAAATATTGTAAATTGAAATTTTAAAATGGCTTAGTATAGTTGCGTAGCCTGTGGTTAATTTATCTCCTTCTTTTTATTTTTTTTCCTGATTTTTTGTATTGAGGCTTTTTCCTGGCAGGGCTTCCTGAATTGGCTTTTCGGTTCTTCTCTTTTTTATCCTGAAATGCTCCTTTCGAATGTTTTATGCCAGGAGCTTTGTAGTATTCTTTGTCGCCGAGATTTGGTCGTTCTTCCTCAGTGAAAATAGTTGATATTGTAAGGTCCTCGGGTAATGGTTCCAGTGGAATTGCTTTTTTCATCAGAGCTTCCACCTCCATTTGCTGTTCTTGTTCTGCTTCATTAATAAAGCTCATTGCGACTCCATCTTTATCAGCACGTCCTGTACGACCAATCCGATGAATATAATCTCCTGATTCTGAAGGCATATCAAAATTAATCACATGACTAACATCTGCAATATCAAGTCCTCGTGCAATAATATCTGTAGCTATAATTACCCTGTTTTCTCCATCCCGAAATTTATCCAACACATTAAAACGCTGGTTTTGTGATTTATTAGAATGTATCACCCCAATTGTTTCAGGAAAATCTTTGCTTAATTGTTCTTCCAGTCTGTCAGCAAGTTTTTTTGTAGCAACAAAAACCAAAACACGCTCTAAACCATTGTCATTTTGCAACAAATATTTCAGTAAATTTACTTTTGTAAAAAAGTTGGGGACATGATATGCAATTTGAGTGATCTTCTCAATAGGAGTTCCATGTCTGGCTATTTCAATTTTCTGAGGATCGTGGAAAAAATCTAAAATTAACTGCTCAACTTCTTCAGTCAATGTGGCCGAAAACATCAGGTTTTGTCTTTTTGTTGGTAAAAGTTCCATGACTGCTACAACCTGAGGGCGAAAACCCAACTTTAGCATTTCATCTACTTCGTCAATAACCAGTTTCTGAATTTCTTTAAAACGTAGAATACCAGTCATATACAAATCCATTAAGCGCCCAGGAGTTGCAACCAGAATATCCAAACCATCATGAATAATTTGTTTTTGCGTATTGATGTTAGTGCCACCATAAACACCTGCATACCTGACAGTAATGTATTTTGTTAATTTTTCAATTTCACGAATAACCTGCAAAACTAATTCGCGCGTTGGAACCATAATTAAAACGCGAGGTTTCTTCTGTTCAGAATATTTTAATTGACGTAAAATTGGCAACAAATAGGCAAAAGTCTTCCCTGTTCCGGTTTGCGCAATACCAATAACATCCTTACCTGACATGACCACTGAAAATGCCTCTGACTGTATTGGCGTTGGATAAATATAACCAAGTTCTTCAATTGCATTGCGCAACGGAGTATTTAGATTTAATTCCTCGAAAGTCACTTTTTAGATTTTTTTATTTTGTGCAAAGGTAGTAACTAGAATTTAGATATTAGAATTTAGAAATTAGAACAAAAAATAACCTTTATCTTTGTTTTATGTTAGAAAATCTAAAACATTACCTTCTACTAATCCTTGTTCTAATTGGAATGGCTGATTTATCTGCCAAAGAAGTTGATGGTTATATCATTGCAAAAGGCGGAGAAAAAGTTTATGGTTTAATAAGATTAACATCTGTCCATTATCCTTCGGGAGCTGTTAGCATCAACAATATTAATTACACCCCTCTTTATGTTTCCGTCTTTTTTAAAGAAAAGAACGGGAAGAGGTTCAAAGAGTATTTTGCTGATGATATTGATGGCTTTAGCTTTTATTACCATGATCAACAAATTTTCTTTTTTTCCATTGGCTTTCCTGTTCGGGAATGGAATCAAGTTAAGATTTACCGTAAGTTTTTGCGGCTGGTTGTTAATGGATATTTGATATTGTTTGACTCGAAAAATCTTGTCCGATTTGGAAATAACTATACAGAAGTAACTGATTATTATATTTCGGATGCTCAAAATAAAATTTTCAACCTGGCTGACAATGACTTTTCGAATTTCGATAATTTCTTAATCAAGCAACTTAAAATAGATGCAGAATTTCTCAGAAATCAGCCATATAAAATCAATGTTAGAAACATCAAATCTATCATTATCAATTACAATCAATGGGTGAAAAAAAATCCGCAACCTACTGACTAATAAGCAATTTTAGGTTTGCCAAAAGAACAAATCAAGCATAGCGTTTTGCTTTTCGTAACATTCTTCGCCTGAAAAGCAAGCCAAACAACATAAAAAAAACACCTAAAAAGCCAAGATACATTTGCGCTGTATTTCTTTCCCAAAAGGCATTTATCTGAGCATGTTTTGGATTGTTTTTATTGTAAATTACCTCAACCTCATCGCCAATTTCATACTGAAAAAAATCAACATTTACATCCAACGGACTGAGAAAGGTAATTTTTTCACCCTCAAGGGTTGAGAATTCCACAAAAGGCGATCTGTAAATGTCTTTCTGATTGATGTCCACTACCTTACCTTTTACAATCACTCCATTCTCACTCAACTCATTCTCTTCTAGCAGAAATGAAAATCCATAAATAGAAATTACAACGCCAAACAGGAATAATACAATTCCGACAAAAGCAACTCTTTTGTATGCACTCATGATTAGTTGTTTTTAGTTAGCAATATTCTATTGAATTTACATTTTTTTTTGAAAAAAAAGAACAAAATTATTTGCTTAATTAATCAGTGATTTTATACCGAACCGCTGTTAGTAATTGGTTTGATTCACAAGCTTGCAAACCAAAACTGCCAGTCGATCGGCATATACAAAGCCATTTTAAAATTTCAATTTACAATATTTCAAACTGGCTTAGTGTAATTAAAATCAAACCAAATTCACTTTTTATAATAAGTGTCCGTTTTTAATGTACACTGTTATGCTACCGGACAGGTTTATTATTACTCTAGCTTCGGCTTTTATCATACAACCAGCTGTTTGAAAGCAAATTACGCAAGATGGCACAGTAAATGATTTACTGATATCAATTATGTATTAAGTAACCAATTTTTAAAACTCAAATAAATACAAAAACACATGAAAAAATTATTAGTTATTTTATCAGTGGTACTTATCAGTGCAAGTTTAACCGCTCAATCCGGTGGTGATTATGTTAAAACCAACGATGGAACTTTTTTCTTAAAAAAAATTAAAGTGAATAAAGATGAAAGCATTAGTGGAATCAAATCAAATGGTGAAAGAACAAAGTTCGATAAAGACGAAGTTGTTGCCTATGTGGTAAAAGGTGATTATTTTCAAAAAATGCCAATATATGAAAATAATGTTTTCACCGGTGAAAAAGATTTTATGAAGTTACTAGAAACTAAAAAAGGCATGGTGCTTTTGGAATACAAACCTCAAAGTAAAGCAAAAAAATACTTCGTATTTAAAGACCAACAGCTGGTTGTTGAAATGGATGAAAAAAACAAGCAATCGCTTACTGCTTATTTTGATTTGTATTGATTCTTAGTGACCAAATAGATATCTGAAAAACAATATCACATATTTTCAATTTTCCCTGCAAATGCCCTCTTTCATTTTTTGAGGGTGTTTGAGGGAGGTTGTAAAGTTTCTAAAACAAAAGTTTGAAAGACACTCAAGCCTCTGGCAAACTAAAGAAGACCAATCAATCACCCCCCAATAAGACTAAACAAATCAATAGTTCAAGCTTTTCCAACTTTTATACTTTGAAGAATCAGGGAAATCTTGATTTAATGCCTTGAGTAAATTTTCCCATTCATTGAAGTACTTCTCTGATTCTTTATTATTGAGGTTTTTAAGAGTAATGGCAAGTTTGTATTTCGAAATGGCAAAACCTTCCACAAAAAGATTATTTTCAGGTTCAATCTCATAAAGTTCTTTTGCTATTTGCTCCCTAAGCCTAAAGAAATGAAGGGCCTTTTCGTGCTGGCCCAGTGCCTGATAGATGTCTCCAAGTCTTTCATATGAAACAGCCAAAGCATTTTTTACATTTCTATTTAATTGATCTGCCTCATTCAATTCTTTTGTCAGCTTTAAATCCAACTCAATATATTGAATGGCCTTGTTATACTCTCCAATATTCTGATATGCTGAACCTATTTTTGAATATGAAATTGCCAGGCCATTTTTTACATTTGCGCTTTGAGGATTATCAGAATACAATTGAGAAAACAACTCACACTCCTTTTCGAAAAAATTCAAAGATTCTTTATACTTTCCAAGCTCTTGATATACATCCCCCAATTTTGAATACGAAATCGCCAAACTGGTTTTTACACTCTCGTTATCAGGGTTTTCGTCAAACAATTGTTTGAATAATTCATTGTATTCGATAAAGTATGGCAAAGCCTCTTCGGGTTGGCCTTTTTCCATATGAATGCTGGCAATATAAAACTTGCAAAGGGCTTCCTCTTTCAGGTTGTTTTCTAATTTAGCAAGAGTTATTGCTTCTTCGTAATGACTAATGGCCTCCTCAAACCGATTTGCTTTTTTATGGATTTTTGCCAGTGTCATCAGGATCTGCAGGTTTTTCCGATTAATGTAGTCTTTGTACTTATTTATCAGATTCAATGATTTACTGTGCAAATCAAGTTTTGAATAGATTTTTGCCAAAGGCATCACCAACCTGTTAGCTATATCCGCTAAATGATATTTCCCTTTTTCAGCATCACGAATTTGCTTTTTCAGAAGCTCTACTTTCAGATCGGCATCCTGATTGCTTTTTGAGCTACGGTACTTTGGCTGAAACGATGTTTCCAATTCCTGATTACTGAAATCCTCATCAGGAATATTATCGAAATAAACTGTACTGATACTTCTTTGAGAATATAAATCGGCGGCTCTGTTACTAAAAACACTAACAAAATCATCTGTCAACCAAAAAAGGATTGGTATCCTTAGTTCATATAAATTCTCCCGTGAAAAGTTCAATTCCATCAATGCATCATTGCTTACACTTGCATTATTATTTGAAAAAGAAAAAAGCAATTCGGGAATATTGTTAACGACCAAACCATTAACATCTTCTTTCTTTTTTTGCTTTAATTGTTCAAGCAATGTAAAACTACTTTCATTATCAAAATAAACAAAAGCGGCCTTTTGAGCCTTTTCTTCCAGTATCTTGCAAAGCTTTGAGTTAATTGACTGAATATGAGCCTGCACCCGTGTCGAAGCAAAAGCATACCCGCCATCCGTTCGCTCAAAAAAACGAACCAACTTATTCAAATTAGTCGAAAAGTTATCACTTTTGCTTTCCATCCCACAATCCTTTTTCAATAAGAATTTCTTTAACAATTGGATGAACATCACACCATCCCTCTCCATTGTATCCTAAAATACACAGGTTTTGACGCAAATCAAGTATTTCTTCAGTATTATCTACTCTTTTAGTTGAATCTTTTGCCACTCCAACCAGGGTCTTATAGTAAGTTTCAACTTCAATTCTTACACCATTCCTATAATTATCTGCAATGGTATTATAATACTCTCTTTTTAAAGAGCTTAGTGAATTATGGCAATCTACTTCATTAATTATTTCCCTGCCATAATCAATCGTATGTTCTGCTGCCTCTGCAATCAACCTAAACAAATCACGAATACACCCACCACTTTTTTCAATCAGGAATTCAAGCAATTCAGGAGATTCAAAGAGTGCCAGGTCCATTCTTTTTTCAACAATTTCTTTGAGCGCATTAAATCCCTTTTCATAAAGACTTTGATCCTGGTTTTTCACTTTAATCATTGGCAGCTCATAAATATTACTGAAATATTGCCGAATTGTGTTAAATCGAATATTGTAATAAGATGTAATTGGGAAAGTAAACACCACATTGCATCGTAATTGCGAAATCTGATTGGCGTAATTAAAAAACAAATCTTCTGCCCTGTCTATTGGAATTTTATCCAGGTCCTCTATAATGATTAATAAATCCTCCTTTTCAATTTTTTTCAATCCATTCTTCACCTCATTAATAAGCAGGTTGCAATGCTCAATAAGGTCAGAAAGCTTGGGTTCGATGTTGACTTTTATTGTTTCTTTTAACGAGCGGCTACTTTTAGCACTCATCTTAAATTTATAGAAGAACTTTTGCAAAAAAGGAATCCCAATTTTTCCTTCCGCACCGGCTTCTGCCTCAACTCCAATATTGTACTTGTTCCTGATTTCTTCAATTTCTTTACTCTGAATCCATTGAGTTATGTTTTTAATATAAGCTCTGCTGATTCTGAGCTTATACTCTCTTGCAATGTTAAATAATCGCTCAAGTGTTACTATAAACAGTTCGATATAATTAAGGTGAATTGGGTCCAATTCATCCATTACAGAATAATTGATGACCAAATATTCGCTTTGAATGTCTTTTTGCAAATGGTTCAATTCTGTGCTTTTACCAGCACCTTTATAGCCAACCAATAAAATGTGCTGGTAATCGCCAATCTCTTTTTCAAGCATTCGTGCAATCCTTTTTCTTGCAGGTTTGCCTCCCCTCACCTTTTCAGTCTCATGATAAAACTCTTCAAGCTCTTCAATTTCCAGTGGACGATATTGGAATGAAGTATAAATTTCATCAATTGTTGTAGCTCGTTTTAATTTCAAATCACCTTCCATTTATTCGTTTCTAATTTCAATTTAGGATGTTGTTAACAAATTTAGGCCTTTTTTTGCAGAATTTACAATTGCTGCCACATTTTAAGTTCCTCATTACGTTTGCAATTATTCCCTTATCAAACAATATAGAATTAATCTAAATAAGCATCCTGCAATACAGAGTTAGTTTTCCTACTTTTCGCAAAAACTTAAACTAAAGACCATGACCTACACATTACAAATTGGAGAAAAAGCTCCTGAGTTTACGCTCAAATCAACTGATGGTGAAAAATATTCAATATCAGATTTTAAACGAAAATACCTGGTTGTTTTTTTCACATGTAATCATTGCCCCTATGTACTTGGCTCTGATGAGGAAACAAGAAAAACTGTCAAAAAATTCATGCCTAAAGGAGTTGATTTTGTGGGAATTAATTCAAATAGTGAAAACACTTACCCTGAAGACAGCTATACCAACATGGTAAAAAGAATGGAAGAGCATAAGTTCCCATGGGTTTATCTACATGATGAGACCCAGGAAATTGCAAAGTTATACGGAGCATTAAAAACCCCTCATTTTTTTGTTTTTGATGAAAACAGAAAGCTGGTTTATACCGGGCGAGGTGTTGACAGCCCCAGAGACACTTCAAAAATGATGGTCAATGACCTGGACAGGGCTCTTACAGAACTTATTTATGGTAAAAAAATCTCTATCCCACTAACAAATCCTATTGGATGCAACATAAAATGGGAAGGCAAAGACGCTCACTGGATGCCAGCAGAGGCGTGTGATTTAGTTTAAACAATTGTTCTTTACAACAAACTAAAAAATTAAAAACATGTTAAAACAAAATCTATTAAAAGTAGCAGCAGCAGTTGCTGTAATTATAATGCTTAGTTCTTGTAACAACAACGAAGTTGAAAAGGGGGAAGTTACTAACGAGAATATTGTTAAAGAAGAGCAGATTCATGAACACGAAGCATCAACCAACTTTGAAAAAGCTGTTTGTGTTTTACACCCAACAGAGGGTAATGAAGTTAACGGAACAGTTTATTTTGCTAAAACAGATTCTGGTGTTCAGGTGACTGTAACTATTGAAGGACTAACACCAGGGAAGCATGGATTTCACATCCACGAGTTTGGAGACTGTTCAGCTGTTGACGGCACTTCTGCTGGAAGCCATTTTAACCCGGAAGGCCATGAACATGGTGCTCCGATGGGAGAAATGCGTCATGCAGGTGACATGGGCAATGTTGAGGCAAACGAAGAAGGAATAGCTCAAATGGAATATTTCGATAAAAACATGAAATTAAATGGGGCAAATTCTATAATTGGTCATTCGATAATTGTACATGCCAGTGAAGATGATTTAAAATCGCAACCTACAGGAAATGCAGGAGCCAGAGTAGCCTGCGGCGTAATAGGAATAGCAAAATAATCGGTTAATATTGAGGTTTTTATTGATTTTGTAAAGTTTTGCACACTAATTGTTAAAGTTTAATACTTAACATTTTTAATTAACTTTAAAATAGCAAATAAGAACAAAACAATTATTATGGGAATATTCGACAGATTTAGAAAAGCAATTCAACGAGAATACGAATACGCTCCGTATGACGAAAAAGAAGCCTGGGTTGGATTACTTTATGCATGTATAATTGCTGATGGTGAAATAATGAAAGTAGAAGAAAATTCTTTATCTCTAATGCTTATCACCAAGAAAAAATTTGAAGATGCCGATATTCCCAGGTTATATCGCCGTGTTGCAGATGCACAACTTAAAGTTGGAGGAGCAGGCCTGGTTGATGCCTGTGCTCCTTTTATTGAAAAAGAAGACCGGCCAACTCTTTTCAGTATGTCAGTAGAACTGGTTTTAGCTGATGGTATTCTTGATGAAGATGAAGAAAGAATCATTGAATACATTGCCAAAAAACTTTTAATTCCTGATGATTTAATTGAACGCATTGTTGAAGTAATGTTAATCAGGAACAAAGGTAACCAGGCATTTTTCTAGCCTATCAGGATTACTCCTTAATACATCTTATCGAAAACCCAAATTCTTTAGACAGATCGTATCTTTCAATGGTGGCATTTTTACTTGAAAGTGTTCTGCACCAAACCTGATTGCCTCGAATTTCAAGAGACCAATAGGTTGAAGTACGACCCAATTCTTCAAACTTTTTGTTTTTAGGGTTGTACAAACCTGATGGAATTGCTGAAAAACCAAGTTTGTTTGTGTTTTCGCCTGTTGCACCCCAAACACGGTCTGACTTAATCAGCTCTGAACTGTGTCCACGAGATCCTTTTTTCATCAAATCTTCTCTTCCAAATCCGAGGTATGCTTCAAGTTTGCGCCAGTCGTAATCCATGGGTAAACGCCAGCCGGGAGGACATGCTCTGTAAGCAGTCTGGTAATTGTACAAGACTCCGAAAGTTTCATAATTAGCCTGTTCTTTTGCTTTTTGAACATATTTCGTCTTCGAATCATAAACCCAATACCCACCATTTGTTTCATCAGGTGAATATACTTCGGGCATATATGCAAGATTTTCGGCCATCCAGATTTGCCCGTTAATTTTTATCCAGCGGTAGTTTTTGCCATCACGGAAGTCGGTAAATGTTCCTTCTTTTGCTGAAAATAGTTTTGCTTCCTCAGCTTTGGTTAGTTTTTCAGGTTCATCCAACCCTCTTGTTCCTCCTTTATTAAAAAGAGTGGTTTCCTGTTGGTTTTCCTTTTCGTTTGTTTCGATTTGGGCAAAGGTATTTGCTCCAAAAAGCAAGATAACAGCAATTAGTAATTTTGTTTTCATGGTCTCTTTTTAAGACTCCTACAGCCCTTTTGAGTGACCAAAAGCTTAATGATTAATTCATTATTAAAGTTACAACATTCTGTGGGTATAAGTCAAGTTTTTTGAAATTAAATTTATATCCTCAAAAAGGCTCAAGCAAAATTTCCGGGGATTTATTATTTATCTGTAAATTCATTCTGCAGCCCAATGGAGCATTTCTTCCATTCTTTTCCCTGATAAAAAGAACCAACTTAATGAAGTGATTTCACGAAGCGAAGCGAGTAAGAATCAAGGCCCCATGAAAAACATCTCCCTTCTTTTGCAAAGCCTAAATGCGACCAGGCGATTTTCGGACAAGTCCTCAACTTCCAGGTCTACTAAGACTTTGCTCCAAGCTGTGCAATATTTTTCATGGGGCCGAAGTGAATCGGCATTTTCAATGACTATTCATAAATAAATCTTAAACATTTTCAAGCTCCTTGCTTTGTCTTTGTGCTCTGCAACTATTTAATAAATTTAGGTACAGAGTACCGGAATATCTGTTTGTCTCAGCCACTCAACTTTTCAGATTGGTCCCTTCAAAGTCCATTTTAAGGATTATAAATCCGTATTTAAATTAGATTTTTATAATTTTAAGAAAACAATTCAGCTATATTTGCTAAAATATGATATGAAATCAAATGCGATAAAAACAACTAAATATTAAATTTCACTAAGTATGTTCCTTAATAATTTGTCTTTACAGCAGCGAAAGGTTTTCCTGGGTCTTGCAAACAGAATATTGATTATTGATAATTCGGTAGATGGTGATGAAATAGCCTACCTTCATCGTATTTGCGCAGAGATGTCGCTTGATTTGCACGATGGAGAAGAATACCCTATTGAGACTTTAAATGAGGTATTCAAAAAAAACGAGGAAAAACGACTGGTAATTATTGAACTAATGGCTTTGGCTAAATCAAATGAAGAGTTTCATGAATATGAAAAAGAGTTTATTGAAAAGGTGATCAATGCTTTTGGAATAGACGGTTCAATCATTGAGGAAATGGAAACACTGGTGAATGAGTATTTTGCCATTCATAAGAAACTTGCCAATTTTATCGCTGCTGAATAAGATGTATTGCAGACAAGACCTGTCGAGGTTACAACTAAAATGTGTCTGATTATATATTTATATTTTAATGTTCTATAAAGTGCAAACCCGACAGATCTAAATTCTGCGTTAAACTATGTGATTAAATTAGCCTCGCTATGCAAAGTTTTGTGCATTGCAGGGAATATTAATTTTTACTCAACTTAATCCCTTTAACATCGGTTGGACCAAAAACAGTTCCTTCAACCGACACAGAGGTCTCCACAGTATAGGTGGATTTTTCGGCATCCATAAGGCTACCTGCTTTACCTAACGCACCTAAAACCCCACCTTGTTCTTTCATCTGATCATTTTTTGATTTAAGCAGCTGAAATGGAAGTGAAAAGTCATATTCTTTAGTTTCGCCAGCTTTAATTTCAAAACCCTGGTTGAATTTTATTTTCCCAAGTTCAAATTCCTTTACTTTTTCATTTTCACCTCGTCCGGTCTTGTATACTTCTTTTAATTCAATCTCATAATCTTTGATTTTTTTGTCACTTTTACTTGTGAAAATGATTTTACCATCAATTGCATCCGAATTTTTAGAAAACTCTACAGGCACCTGAAGTTTGACTTTAACCCCGCCTATTCCGAAAACATTTTTTACTTTGTCTAGAAATCCCATAATTAAAATTTTTCTTGTTAATTGGTAATGAATGCTTGGTTCTGCTATTACCATTTATTAAAATTATTGCAATAGTAAAATCAATAAATGGCAAACTGTAAGTAATTTATTTTTTGAAAAGCACATCGTTATTTAATTAGTTGATTATTCATTTACGACCTATCGGGCATCAAAACATCTCTGACAGATGCCAAAAGATCGCTGACTAAAGAAAAAAGATCGTCAACAATTGTAAAAAGTGTAGGTAAATCATGCTTAAAGGGCTGTCCAAAAACCTGTATAAACAAATCAAACATCCGATCATTAAGTTGTAGTCACAAAAACAACCAATAGCTACTTAACCAATAACTAGGGCTCGCTGAAAAACGCCTAAGCCTATTAAAATTAAATATTTACATGAAAAAAGTTATGAAAAAGTGCAAAGAGTTTTAAAAAAACAGTAATTTTTCCTTGCATTAACTTTATCTTCAAGTAACAAAAAACTAATGATTATTACGCTAGCCAGAGGCACATCATCTACTTCATCAGCTTTAGCTCGAAGTATTCTTATACATCTTCGCTTTGCTAATTTTTCTCCCTTTGGTCGAAGATATCGCTTCGCTAAGTTGTAGCTAATGCACCTCTGACTTTTTCAGCAGGCCCTAACTAACACCCAATAAATTCTGTCTACCAAACAATAATGACACAACTGTTTCTATCTTTCTTCTAAAAAAAATGGCCTCTGTAACTCAACACCTGTCCATGTTATTCCAAACAGGAATTATCTTAAATAAAAAAAGCCTTGTTACTGAAATAAATAAGATTTATTTTTAGTAGATGAAACGCTCCTTGAGCAATTTAATAAGAAAACTAATTGCTCCACAATAAGAACATGATTAACCTTGCGAAGCAAGCTCATAAACTCCATATAAATAGTTTAAGAAAAGTGAATAAATATCAATTACTTAACTAAAATTTAAACAAGTGAAAAGTAAATCAGATCTTAGTTTACCAAACGATTAAGATATATTTTGAAAATACTAATACAAACTAAAACAAAAAGCCATGCCTTTAACAGATGAAATCAGGGCTATGAAAATAGCCCCACTGGGAAATTTCCATGATCAAACAGAAAACCTCCCCTCCTTTTACAAAAATTACAAGGAGTTAGCTAAAGGAGAATTTGAAACCTTAATTGGAAGTACAATTGAGGAAATTCCTAATGGGAAAAATGAAGTTATTATGGGTAACGAAATCTACATGTATTTTGATTCCGAATCGCATGTTGTAATGAAAAATAGCGGGCAGAGCTACCATTTTTTTGCAATGTACAAAAACTCAGGTAAAGGAAATGCTGTAAAAGTTGATCTGGAAAAGGACGAATACAAAAAGACTTTGTCGGGTCTTTTTCAACTCACCGATCCGGTAAATAAAACACATGTAAAAGGTGTTTTCTCCAGTCAGTTTAGTTCATGCGGTATGCAAATGGCCATGTTGGGTGGAACCAAAAGCGCTCCTGAATATATTGTTATCTCGCATTTACAGAACAGATCAAGACTGGCAGACATTGCTGCAAAATTAGACAAGCAACAGAGTGAAATTCTTGGTGTTTTCTCAATTATGCTTCCACGTATGGAAAGCATGACAGATGCACATTATCAATTAAAAAACATTACAAAAAAATCGGTGGTGATGATCCGTGATGCCAACTTGTGGCCGGATGACCCAATCTGGTATGGTTTCGGAATGAAAATGTGCGGATTTATTTTTGAAGGAACCAGTCTTCGCTTAGCAATGGTCCCGGCCTATTCGACCCTTTTTAATGCCACTGCAATGATTGATATTAGCCGGTTGCCCGTTTTTAGTTCCACCCCGGCAGGAATTAGTAATTTAATAGCCGAGTGCGCTCCCAGAAGGATGACCGATAAAACACCAAAAGAAATAAAGGACTATTATTTTAATCTTTTTAAAAAAGGATCTTTTGGTGATAAGTTTTTTGTCAGTTTATATATTCCACAAAATCAGGATGCAATTGATAAAATTGCGAATTCGTTTTATGCCAATTTTAATCAGGTAGGCAGAGCAACATTTATTAAAGACACCCCTTTTTCTGCCTTTAATAATTCGATAAAAAAGTACATCACCTGGCAACGGGCTTTTTCAACCGAAGAAATAATTAATGGAATTGAGGCCTTTGTTGCTCCCGACATTGATGAAGTTTTTAATGATATGCAAGTTGCTGAATTGTATGCGCCTGCTCAAAACTTATTAGGAATTCTTTAAATCAAAAACCATGGACAAAACTATAAATACAGATATTATCAGTGGTGTAAAAACCCTATACAACACTTTAAAAAACATGTCGTTTACCGGCACCATTGAAATAGAAAAAGGTTGGTTTGCTGATACCACCTTCAGTACATTTTTCGATAAAATCCTTAAAACCAGCTCATTCAGTTTAAAAATTGATAAGTATGTTGACCTTAAAGGTGATGCCGGAGATTTTTCCATCGGAGGAACATCATCAATTTCTGCTCTAGGCGAAACAACCTTTTTAATAAAAATAAGTACCAGTGAAAAGGATAAAGCAACTGTTATTGATGCCTCCATTGAAACTACTTCCGGTCCTAAACAAATTTTCCCATGGCTCAATTCTGCTTTATTAAGCGGAATTACCTGCTCTTCATTTAAGTTAGCTTTTTCTACAGGTAAATCGAATGAAGTGAGTTTGGCTGCTACTATCGATGAACCTCGTAAAGGTAATATTAAGCTGCAGGTTTCGTTAACCGATGAAAGTGCCTCGTTGGAATACAATATGCTAGAACCTCTTGCTGTTCCTGTGATAAAAAGCATGAGTGTTTCTGATTTCTCGGGAAAGTTAGTGTGGAAAAAAGGAGCCGATTTCTCAGGAGTTTTCAATGCTACCTGTACTATTGGTTCTTTATCAATGCCAATTAAGGTTCCTGTTCCTTCAGGCAATTCGGAACTACTTATTAAATATGAAAATACATCCAATGATAAATTCACAGGGTTTAATGATCTGATAAAAGCGTTACCCGAAAGCGATGTCATTTCAAGTATCACGGCACCAATCAATTCCTTAATAGAACAGAGTAGCCTCACTTTATCAGAATTGGTCATTGGCCTAAACAGCCAAACATTTATGCCTCAGCGCATTTCATTAAGTGTTGGCTTTTTAAAGGAATGGAATCTGACTAATTCAATAAGTTTAGCAAATCCTAAAATTGCTTTGTCGTATACTAAAAATTCTTTAGAAGATAAAGGCGAAATTAACTCTGAATTATCAGCAAAACTGATGTTGGGGAAAACCGAGTTGGAAGTAGGAGCAATTCTTCCTGATACCACTTTGTATTGCAATTTGGAAAACGACCAACAAGTACCATTAAGCGAAATAGCCAGTGCTTTTGGTATGAATACAAATGGGTTCCCTGATGTATCGCTTACAAAATTTAATCTAAGTACGAACATCCAGAATAAATCTGCCGAAATATCTGCCGGATTCTCATCAAATCTTGGATTTAGTGTGGGTGGTACCAGGTTTGAACTATCACAAACGGATTTTCAAATGTCATATGCTGATGGTAAATGCAATGGTTCAATTGAAGGGGTGTTTGCTATTGATAATGTTTCTTTCTCTGTCAGTGCAGCCAGTCAGACAAAGGGATGGCAATTCGAAGGAAACGCCATAGACAAGATTAGGCTCGATTCACTAGCCTCGGGAATATTGAATAAAACAGGAATATCCATAAATTCATCGTTTCCTGAAATTACCTTAAACCAGGCCAGCATCCAATGGAGCACTGCAGATGATAGTTTTAAAGTTTTGGCCAGGATTGAATCGGATAGCAAAATTAACCTGGGGGTAACCAGCTTGTCATTAAAGGGGCTTGATTTGGATATTGCCCGTGCCAATGGAAAAACTTCAGGCTATATTAAAGGTTCAGCTGATATTGAACAAATGAAGTTTGATGTTAATTATGACTTTAACAAAGGACCAGTGATTGAAGCCAACCTTGGAACAGTAAATATTTCAAAAATTGCAGAAACACTTTGTGGTGATACTGTTCTTAGCAATATTGGATTACCAATAAACATTTCCGGATTTGAGTTAAATAACTGTAAGTTGGTATTATCAGCACAGGATTCAAGTGCGTACATTTCTGCTGATTTAAAAGGTTATGGCAAAACTGTGTTTGAACTTAAGAAAAGCAATGGCAAATGGGGATTTGTATTTGCTGCTGTTATAACTAGCGATTTTAAATTTCAAAATTTGGCAGGTTTCTTAAAGCCAATTGATGTATTGAATTTTAGCGATTCGGCTCTGGTAATCAGCACAGTGGATGATGACGCCTACCAGATTCCCGATATCCCGGGACTTTCGGGCGAAATAACCAAAGGGTTAAATTTCCTTATGAACCTGTCGATGAATGATTGCAGTGAATTGGAGCAAATACAAAAAGTATTGCATCTGCATATAGAAACATTGAAAGTCCACATGGCAGTAGGAAGCGATGGAAGTGCCCTTATGGAAGGATTGTTCGATGGTTCATTTTCATTAGTTGATGGTGTTACCCTTACAAAAACCGGACTTCGTATCCGGCTTCAGTCAGGTAACATTAGTTTCAGTTTGTTTTTATCGGTTGCTGTTGATATTGGCGACAAACTTCTTTTCACCGGGGAAATGGCAGTTGAACCAAATGGTGTTTCATTGGCGGCAACAATGCAGGGTGACTGGCATAAGCCTTTTGGAGTTAACGGGCTTACTTTATCCGATGTGGCTCTTGCAGTGGGCATTAGTGGCGAAGGAATTCCGACAATTGGTATTGCGGGCAAGGTTCAGGTGAAAAATCTTAAAGGAGAGTTGGCAGTGTTGTTTAATTCGGTAGCTCCGCAACAAAGTGCGCTTAAACTGGCCTTTAACGAGTTTTATGTGAAAACTGTTCTTGAACTTTGCGATAAGAAAATTTTGGACAGTATTCCTGATGAGTTTGAGGTTGTTTTAGAATCAGGATATAAAGATGTTGAGATTTATGTAGTGCCCACCACTACACAGATTGGTGAATTAAAATACGAGCAGGGCTTTAGAGCAAAAGGTTCAGTAGATATTTTAGGTTGGGATGCCATGACTGATATGGAAATTGATCCCAGCGAAGGAATTACCGCAATTGGGGAAATGGATACACTCAATTTACTGAATGTATTTAAGCTTGAAGGTGCCGGAGATAAAAAGAAGCCCCAGTTTGAGCTTGATCTTCGTTTAGATAAGCAAAAAGCTATGGTGGCCGGTGCAGTAAGCTTTTTGGGTTTAACCAAATATGCCTTATATGCAAACATTACCAGCAAGGGTGCTGTTTTTTCCATTTACCAGAAACTGTATGGCATGGTTGAATTAGCATTAGACAATTGCCGTATTAATAAAAAGGGCTTCACTGCTGCAGGTAAAATTACTTTTGGCATTAATTCACTGGGACCAATAAAAGTGGCAGGTGTTACCATCCTTAATAAAATTAAAATAAACACTCACTTAGAAATGGGTGCATCAATTGACATTGATAAAAACTTTGAGATGAGTTTAAATGGAAGCATGACTGTTTTGGGACATAAATTACCCTCCATTAAATTAAATATTGATGTGGCGCCATCCGATTTTAAAGCCGTATTCAATTCGCTTATTGATGAACTGGAATCGTTATTAAGCAAAGAGTTTAACAAAATATGGAAAAGCGTTGAAGAATGGGCCAATGCAGTTAAGAATGGAGTTGTAGAGTTTACCGGCGATGTGGCAAGTGTGGCAAAAAATGCTTTTAAGGCAAGTGAACATGCTGCTATTGCTGCCTATAAAGTTCTCGACAAAGGCGTCGATGAAATAGCTTCAGGACTTAAAGATGCTTATAAACTGGGTGACCATGCTGTTGCCGATGCATTAAAAGGAGCAGGATTTGCAGCACACGAAGTTGCCTCTGCCTTAAAGTCTGCATATGGCTTAGGTGATAAAGCTGTAGCCGGAGTGCTAAAAGGAGCCGGTTTTGCAGCAAATGAAGTTGCCTCCGCCTTAAAATCCGTTTATGGCCTGGGTGATAAAGCCGTAGCCGGAGTTCTGAAAGGTGCAGGATTTGCAGCGAACGAAATCGCTTCAGCCTTAAAGTCGGTATATGGTTTGGGAGATAAAGCGGTTACTACTGTTTTGAAAGGTGTTGGCTATGGAGCCAATGAAATAGCTTCAGCACTTAAATCGGTTTACGGGTTGGGTAGTGATGCTGTTGCCAAAGTACTAAAAGGCGCAGGTTACACAGTAAACGCTGTTGGAGGAGCGTTAAAATCAACATTTAACTTCTCGACCAAACAGGCAGGCAAAGTACTTGAAGGTGCAGGTTATGCTGCCAACCAGATTAAAGACTGGGGCGGAGATGCCATTGACTGGATTGGAGGAGCAGGCAAAACTGTTAAAAAAGCGATAAAAAAAATCTTTAAGGGGTGGTAGAATGATTTGGCTCTAGTTTAGTTTTGCGTTTCATTTTTAACAAAAAAGTTATCTTCATTTTTTGCTTGATCAAAAAACGAAGCAACTTAGGCGAAGCCGATCTCACGAAGTTCTGAAAGAACGAGTAAAAAAATCAAGGCTCCCTGGAAAACTTCCCCGTCTTTTGCCAAGCCTAAGTGCAACCGGGTGATCTTCGAACAAGTTCTCAGCTTCCCGGTTTTACTAAGGCCTGGCTGCAATCCGTGAAAAGTTTTCCATGAGGCCAAA
>JBNKRJ010000126.1:0-13743 GCA_050296515.1 Bacteroidales bacterium
CTTTAATCTGTTCGACCTGCTGCTTAGAAAGTTGCGAAGGCCTGCCCATATCAACATAGCTCGTATATGCATCGTTGTTCCTGTATCCAACTTTATATACTTTCAGCACATAATTCCCTTCAGGTATCCCTTCCATATTTACTTTCAGTTTACCTTTTGGTTTTGCTGGCAGATCACGCATGATATACTGCTGATTATTAACAGAATCAGGCATAGTATAAGTATAATCCCATGCCAATACCTGGATATTACCTTTCGAATCCTTGCACACCCATGAAGCAGCATCCTTATTGACTAATTCGGTATTACCCATACGGTTCAAAAACTGGTAAGCGTAAAAGACCGGTTTATTAATTCCCTGTATGGTTAACATTCCAAAACCTCCATGAAAAGGCTCAAAACGAGGTCCCGGTTCCTCAAAAATATCGGTAAATACCCAATACGACATTGAATTGGCTGCATCACCCACTTGTTTTAGTTTTTGAAGTACGTAGGCGGCCTCGTGATAACTATCATGTATCGGATCGGATGGTGTGTATGACGAACTCCATTCCGTATAATGTAGTTCAAGATTTGGCATTGAAGAATTGGAAATCTCCTTGCGCGATTGAAGTACATCACTACTTACTGCAAATTCTTCTTTGGCAAGCACAGTTCCTGAGTTACCGTATTCATCCAAAAATCCTTGTTTAACGCCATAAGAGTGAGTACTGATAAAATCCAATGGTACATTATTTTTTTTACAAAATTCAATAAATTCAGGTTCCCAGGCAGCACCGGCTGTTGCAGGCCCTCCCACTCTGTAGTCAGGATTGACGCTTTTTACAGCCTCAGCACTATATTTGTATAATTTGAAATAGTCTTCTTGTGTCCCGGTCCAGAACCCTGGAGATAGGTTGGGCTCATTCCAAACCTCAAAATACCAATCCTTTACTTCATCTTCACCATATCGGTCTGTAAAATGCTGGGTAAGGTGACGGATTAACTCTTTCCATTTTTCGTAATCTTTTGGAGGAGTTGTATTACCCCTCCACCAAAAAACAGTACTGTTTCCGCTTGCTAAGGCATTTGGCGTAAAGCCTAATTCCACAAATGGTTTCATACCAATTGAATGCAAAAAATCGAACAAAGCATCTACATACATATAGTTGTACTTGGGATTTCCATTTTTGTCTTCGGTGTATACAGCCATATCATCTGTAAGCAACCCATGCATGCGAATATATTTGAAACCACATTCATTCTTTACATAAGTCAATTGTTTCTGCCAATCAGCCCGAAGGCCCTCATTAGCCCTGCCGGCCCCAACGCATTCATTGAACATGGTGTTTAATGCCCCTTTTTCTGAATTAAAGTTGGCATTGATAACTCTTTCACTTTGCTTGAGCATATTTTTCTGTGCATATAATGAACAGATAGATAAGCTAACTAAAACAGCTAGAATTTTGTATCTCACGAAATAACCCTCTTTTTTAGTTTTTTTATTTAATAAATAACTCTTAATAATTATTGGGCTCCTGCCATAATAGCATCAATAGTGCGCTGATCTTTTACTGTGTAATTTGACCTATCAATTACTTCACCTATATCCCACCAAAATGGAAGTAAGCCATTTTCCAATGCTTTTCTTGTTACATAAGTAATCCAATGATCCACTGAATTATTGTGCAAATCCAATTCCTTAGGTACATATTTGTCATTATTCCTTCTGTATGCGCCATACTCACCCAGGAGTACCGGAATACCCTTATCTACAAACTTACTTTTTGCCAAACTAAATGACTGATCTACCTCATCCTCTTCCCCGTAGGTAGCATTGCGTTCAGGCTCAATATCAGAATGATAATCTTTGCCCCAGTAATAAGCCATTTTACCCCAACTTACATCTTCTTTCAAGATGCAGAATTGAGAAGGATTGTAAAAATGCACCTCAGCCATCAAACGGCCCTCAATCTCATCCGTAGGCATGTCCATCAAATCATTACTTTTTTCAATATTCGTGCTAGGTCCCTGAACTACAAGCACCCTATAGCTGTTTCTACCTCCTGTAGAGCGGACTGCATTGATGAACGTTTGATGATAAGAGTGAAGCGCCGCCATCTCTTCTGCAGTATTTACAGCCGGCTCATTGGCACTGGCAAACATCAGATGCTCATCGAAATCGCGCATTGCCGTTGCAATCTGCTCCCAGTAAGCTTTTTGTTTGGCATTCACAGAATCCATTTTTTCCGGTTTACAGTTACTCTCAAGCCAACCACCATCATAATGGATATTCAGAAGTACGTACATATCGTTATTAACACAATAGCCAACCACTTCTTTTACCTGATTAAGCCATTCGGATTTAATCTGGGCTGTCTTGTAATCTTCAATATGGATATTATCTCCTGCGTAAGATTGCGTCTTTCTCCAATCCCAGTCCCAGGCACAGGGGATTCGGATAGCATTAAACCCTAGTTGCTTTACTGCTTTCACATAATCCTCAGTGATGACAGGGTTTCCCCACGCCGTTACTCCAGGAGCTTCCATGGTGTTGCCGATGTTCCAGCCCAATTTAATTTTGGCTGCCAACTCTACCGCGTTACTGCTCATACCAGAAGCATCTGGGTCTTTAGGCGATGTATTATACGATGGATATATAGAAGGCACTATATAGACATATCCCTGAGAAACAGCAATTCGCCGCACTTGTCCATTTGACGAATTCACAGCTAATATTCCGGAACGATCTTTTGCTGCGGAATTAGGTGCTGCAGTCACCTGTAAGGTAGTGCTACCGCTACCGCCACTTGTTTGGCTTACCTCCAACCAAGAAGAAGCTGAATTACTAATACTCCAATCATCATTACACGTGATCATTATTGTTGTGTCTCCTCCTTCACCAGTAAAAGAAAGCTCATTCACAGAGACGGTAAGTATCGGGTTTATATCGTCCTTTTTCTTGCACGAAGCAAAAGTCAATATTTCAAAAAGAACAAAAACCGTAAAAAATAAAAAGTTCGACCTCATATTTAATCTAATTTAATGTTAAAATAATTCTTCTTTTTAATAAGCGTCAGACGTTTTGAAAACTTTTCCTTTAAGCTGGAATGGCACAGATAGATTGCTGCTAGAGCTTCTAAAACTGCCGGAAAAGATTGTCTGACATCATTTTTGTACTGCCATTCCGCGTTATCACATATCTTTAAAGTGCAGTTCAAGATGTTTAACCAATGCCTACCTTGTTATCGATCAAAAGAGGGCGTATTTTAACGTACTTGAAACCACATTCTTTTTTCACATCCCCAAGTTGTTCTTGCCAAACAACCAGCAAACCCACATTGCCAAAATCTGCGCCAGTACATTCTTTATACATGTTACTTAAAGTCCCTTTTTCAGTACCAAACTCAACATTGGTTACCTTTTCTGGCAATTTTGTTTTCAATTTTTGTGCAAAAAGAGGGGTAACTGATAAATAGGCCAGAATAATAGGAAAGAGATATTTCATATTTATTTACTAATTGTGATAGGAGCCAAAAGTATAATCATTAGACTTTTTTTTTCTTGAAAATAATCTCTAAAATCTTTGAGATTCTATCAAATCAATTTCAGAATTGCTCAATTACAGAAAGATAGTAATTACAAATATTCATCAAATTCTACTAACTTTGTGCAAAGGGTAAATAAGTATTAAGTACCGCAACATTTATTAAATGAAAGAAATTTTAGAGTTTCGCAGCTTTATATTCTATATTGGAGTACTTCTGTTTTTTGACTGTGGGTTTTCAACTGCGCAAGAAAAATATTTGCACTTTACTGAGGTTGATGGTCTTCCTCGAAATATAACAACTTGCCTTGAACAAGATCAATACGGATATTTATGGATAGGAACTACTAATGGCCTCTCACGTTATGATGGAAAGAATTTTCACAACTATAGGGAATTGAAGGGAGCCAGTATTATCTACCTACTCTATGATTCAAACAATACGCTTTGGGTTGCCACAAGTAAAGGTTTATATAAATATAACAGGATAACGAATTATTTCGAACGTATAGTCCTTGGTTTTATAACTAAAGTAGTGGAAGATAGAGGAGGTATCTATTTTCTTATGGTGTCGTCCATATATAAATTGGAAGGGAATAAAATCCTCAATATTTATCAGGGCGATGAAATTTCCGATTTTTGTTTTTCAAACAAGGGAATATGGCTTGCCAAAACTAAGGATGGGATATGTTTACTCAGCCGTGAAAGCGGTTTTCAAAAAACTGCAGTTGAGTATTTGAAAAATACACCTGTGGCTATTGTAAGTAAAATTGATGATAAACTTTTTGCTGGTTGTCACAACGGGCAGTTGTATTATTTAGAGGGTAACCACAATCCAGTGCAGGTAAAAATAAACAATCATTATTTCTACGGGAAAATAACCAAAGTAGAACAAGAGTTTTGGCTGGCTACTGATGGTAACGGGATAATTATACTCGACAAAAACCTTCAGCTTTCCAGGATATTAAACCGGGACAAAAATACTGAGGCTTCCTTAAACAGCAATAGTATTCGAGATATTTTGCCTGGGAACAACCATGAAGTATGGATTGCCTCATATGGTGCAGGACTTACCTGCATTTTACCTGATAATTCTTTATTTCAAAATGTGCTGCCAGAAAAAGGAAATGAAAACTCACTGGTAGCCAATGAAGGAATATCGGTATTTATCAAAGAGCCATTGATATATTTTGGCACTAACTATGGACTTTCGGTATGGAATGAAAGCAGAGGGGAATTTAAAAACCTCCATAGTGATAAATTAGTCAAAGAACTTAAAGGTAGCAAGATAACTGCTATTTGCGGTGATTCTGGTAATAATATCATGGTTGCCACCTACGATGGCCTGATGGGAAAATATTCTGAGGATTTTAAATTATTGGAAATATATCATCCCAGCAGCGATTCGCCCAATGAAATGCAACGAATTGTTCAATTGCATGAAATAAATAGTAATAATCTGTTGGTATTGACCCAGTTTTTCGACAGGGTATTAATAAATTTTAATCCAACAAAAAAAACCGGAGAATTATTTGAGCTGTATACTAAAGGAAGTAAAATAACCTATGGTTTAATAAACGCTTTGCGCGAGAACCAACAAGGAGAGTTATTGGCAGTGATTTCTGACAAAGGTTTATTCCATATAAACTGGAAAAACAATGTGTTGGAAAACAGGCTTAAAGAGATGAACAAACGAATTAGAGGATATATCCTGGATTTTTACCAGGATAAAACTGGTATTTATTGGTTAGCCTCTTCTACTGGTCTTATAAAGATTTCTCAAGACGGAAAAACATTTAAGAAATACACCGTAAAGGAAGGCCTAATAACTGACAACCTGGTAAGAATTGAATCGGTAGATGACCATTTTCTCTGGATAGGAACGATTTCGGGAATATGCAGGTTTGATATGCAAACAGAAGAGATCTTAAATTTCAATCATACCGATGGTCTTCCTGCAAATGAGTTTCTGGAAAGGGTTTCGGCACTAACCAAAGACAAAAGGATAATCTTTGGCTCATCAGCTGGCTTCACGATAATTAATCCTTCAAAAATGAAAAATGATTCTTTGGGGACTAAAGTTGTGATTTCAGATATTACATTTCAAAATAAAAGTATCCGTAGTCCAGAAGGAGAAAAACAGTATTTGAACAAACCTTTGGAAGAAGAGAGTGAAATCACATTGCCTTATAGCAAAAACTCTTTTTCAATCCATTTTTTTGCAAAAAACAAAAGCTATTTGAAATATCATAATTATACGTATAGACTAAATGGACTTGAAAAAAACTGGACCTATCTGACAGAGTCAAACTATGTTAATTATACAAATCTCTCGCCTGGAAAATATATTTTCGAAGTAAGATCTACTGATAAAACCAGACAAGAAATGCCAACCAAATTAATTATCAATATACAATCGCCGTGGTATTTTAGCTGGTATGCCTACATTACCTATGGAATTATTTTGTTTGCTATTTTAGGTCTTTCAATATATGGCTGGTCAAAAAGAATGGAGTTAAGAAAAGAGAAAGAAATGAGTAATTTTAAAATACAAAAAGAACATGAACTTACGGAAAAAAAGCTGGCATTTTTTACTAATATTTCGCATGATTTAAAAACTCCGTTAACTCTTATTGAAGCACCTTTAAATGATTTGCTTCAATCTGAACCATTGAACAGCCTGCAAATAAGCAAATTAATGATAATCAAGCGAAATTCAAAACGACTTTATAAATTAATTACCGATCTGTTGGACTTCAGAAAACTTACAAGAAACCAGATTGTGCTTGAAGTTAGAAAAACCTCCATTTCATCGATTCTAACCAATGTTTATGAAGCTTTTAAAGAGGAATGTAAAAATAAGTCTATTGATTTAAAATGCACTGTTGATCAAAATATTATTGGATACATAGATGCGAAGAAAATTGAGAAAATTCTTTGGAATCTTTTGTCCAATGCATTGAAGTTTACAAACAAAGGCGGCTCTATTTCAATTATTGCAAAAGAGTTAGAACAAGATAGTATTAAAAGCCTAAAACTTGAAGTACGCGACACAGGTTTAGGAATACCTGAAACTGAAAAAGACAAAATTTTTGAACGCTTTTATAAAGTTGAGAATTCTAACCCAACATCCCAGGAAGGTACAGGTATAGGACTCTCTATTGTTAAGGAACTTACTGAAATCCATCATGGAAAAATCAGAATGGAATCTACATTAGGATCAGGAACAACTTTTACAATTATTTTCCCGTGCAGCAAAGAGTTTTACTCGAAAGACGAATTATTTGAAAATGAGCAAACTGAACATCCTTTAACTGAAAATGAATTAGTAGGTGATTTTGTGTACAATACAGAAGAAGATGGGAAAAAACAGTACAATTTATCCAGAATTTTGGTGGTTGAGGACAATACTGATCTCAGGGAATATTTAACAGTGCATTTTGAACAAAAATATAAGGTTTATTCAGCCGAAGACGGTTTTGCCGGATTAAAATTAGCTAAAGAAATAAATCCTGATCTTATTTTAACTGATGTACAAATGCCTGTCATGAATGGTTATGAATTTTGCAGAGAAATCAGGAGAAATTTTGACACCTCACATATTCCTGTAATCATGCTTACTGCCAGCAATACAATAGAAAATAAAATTAAAGGTCTTTCCACAGGAGCCGATGCATATTTGACAAAACCCTTTGATATTAAACTTATTGATACACAAGTAACAGTTTTGTTAGAAAACAGAAGAATGTTACGAAACAAATTTCAAGGACTAGAAACTCCCAAGCATCTTGAAAAAAACCTGCCACAAAAGGATATTGATTTTATTCTTGAGATGAAACTTTTTATTGAGAAGAATTTAATGAATTCTGAATTGAGTGTTGAATTAATTGCTTCACATTTTGCAGTGAGCCTTGCACAATTCCATAGAAAAATAAAATCACTAACAGGCTCTACTCCTAATAACCTTATTAAATCCATTCGACTTAAAAAAGCCTACAATCTTATTAAGGATAAAGGGTTCAGGGTTTCTGAGGCTGCATACCAAACAGGTTTTAATGACCCGAATTATTTCACTGTTTGTTTTAAAAAAGAATTTGGAGAAAATCCATCACAAATTGAAACCTCTAATAAAGAATCAAAAAAGCTGTCTATTCTTGATAATATTAATACTCCTCCAGTCTCTGCAAATTTAACGGACAAACATATTAATGATGAACAAAACATGGAACAATTACCATTAATGTTGGTTGTGGAGGATAATAAAGAAATGAACAACTACATCTCAGATGAATTTAAAGAACAATACAGAATAATATCAGCCTTTGATGGAAACACAGGCTATAAACTTGCTCTTAAAAAAATTCCTGACATAATAATAAGCGACATTATGATGCAGGGAATAGATGGAATTGAACTCTGTAGAAGACTAAAAACAGATGAACGAACCAGCCATATTCCATTTGTACTTCTTACTGCAAAAAGTACTGATGAAAGTACCTTACAAGGTATTGAAAACGGTGCCGATGATTATATTTCTAAACCGTTTAATATGGCAATATTGAAAGCCCGGGTAAAAAATCTTTATCAAATGAGATTGCTATTACGAAATAAATTTAGAAATGAACCTAAAGCTACAGTAAAAGAAATTTCACCATCAACGACCGATGAATTTTTTCTAAAAAAAGCCTATGAAACTGTCGAAAAGCATCTCGCAAACCCGGAGTTTAATGTTCAGGCATTTTCTTCAGAACTGGGTATGAGCAGAGCGCAACTGTATCGAAAAATTGGTGCAGTTTCTGGTCAATCAGTCAACGAATTTGTAAAAATAGTAAGGCTGAAAAAAGCAGCAGAGTTATTAGTAGATTCCGATTTTCAAATCTCAGATATTGCCGAAAGAGTAGGGTTTAATTCATTTGCCTATTTTACCAAAAGTTTTAAAGAATATTTTGGGGTTACACCCTCTCAATATAAACGATAATTTCCATTAATGTGTTAAAATTCAATTAAATACCTTTGCTCTATTATCAAAATCTATTTTATACCGAAAAGATAATTGTGCCTATTTGAAATCATATTTTCACCTCATACATTCAATTATTAGTCATGGGAAAATATATTAGGTTCCGTAAAAACTTCATTGATGATATTAATTAATTTCTCCCTAAAGATTGGCTTTTCTATAAAACCATTAAATCCGTATTTTAAAATCTCAACTTTTTCTTTTTGATAAGCAAAAGCCGTCTGCGCAACAATTAACTGTTTTGGTTTTATTTGTCTGATTAGTCTGGTGGTTTCAAGACCATCCATTACGGGCATTTTCAAGTCCATTAAGACCAAATCAATAGCGTTATTGTTTTTAATGTTTTCTACACCTGCCCTGCCATTTTCTGCCCAAATTAATCTGGCTTTTGTCTCAGCAAGAAAAAATGCCAATAGCTGATAATTGGATTTATCATCTTCGACAATAAGTATTTGTTTGCCGCTTAAGTCGGGTATTATGGCACTGTCCTTTTTGTTTTTGGTTTCAGGAATTGCAATACCTTTTTCGTTGTGACAACGTATTGTGAAATAAAAGGTAGTACCCTGTCCTATATCAGACTCATACCAAATTTCACCACCCAAAGCTTTGACAAGGGTGTGACAAATAGCAAGGCCAAGGCCAGCCCCTCTATACAATTTTGTCTTTATTGGTTCAACTTTGAAGAAATATTCAAAAATTGTATTTCCAACTTCTTTTGAAATTCCTATACCAGTATCTTTAACAAAAAAAGTTATAAGATTTTGGCTTTGATTGATTACGCCAAATTCAACAAATCCTTTTTCAGTAAATTTCAGGGCATTACTAATTAAATTTGACAGTACTTGTTTTAAACGATTGGAATCGGTTGAACAAATTAAGTTTTCGCCAAATGTACTTGTTTCTATAATGAGTTCTATCTCTTTTGATTTGGCCTGCGACAGGAACGATACAGATAGCTCCTTCAGAATTTCTATTATATTAACCGGGTGATTTTGTATGGTTAATTGGCTGGCCTGCATTTGTGAAATGTCTAGAATATTATTAATCAACAAAAGGAGTGCTTCACTGCTTTTTCTAATATTTGAGTAAAATGTTTCTATATTAGCAGCAGATATATCCGGGTAGGTAAGCAGCTCGGAAAAGCCAAGAATAGCATTCATGGGGGTGCGTATCTCATGACTTATATTGGCCAGAAATGCACTTTTCAATCTGTCGCTTTCTTTAGCTTTTTTCAGAGCAGTTACCAATTCAGCAGTACGTTCCTCTACTAAATGCTCCAAATGATTTCGGTGTTGGTTCAATTCGTTCTTTTGACTTTCAATTTCTTCTTTCTGTTCCTTAAGGGTACTGTTAATTTCCTGTAAAGTTTCTTTTTGAACCCGAAGTTCTTCATTTTGATGGAATATTTCTTCCTGGTTTTCTTCAAGGATAGTATTTGCTTCTTCTAACTGAATGGTACGTTCTTTCACCTGTTTGGCAAGCAGTATCTTTTGTTTTCTTAACTGATAGATACGGAAATTGATATAACCAAATATAGAACTTAAAACCACAAGTATCACTAAGATTCTGAACCACCAGGTTTGCCACCAGGGTGGTAAGATTATTATTTTAAGTGATGTACCTTTCTCATTCCAGATACCATCATTGTTTGATGCTTTTACCATAAAAGTATATTCACCGGGGTCGAGATTAGTATAAGTAGCCTCTCTTTTATTGCCTACATAATTCCAGTCTTTATCAAAACCTTTCATCAAATAGGCATACTGGTTTTTTTCACTGTATATATAATTCAGTGCAATAAACCTGAAAGTAAATACAGATTGTTTATGCTCTAGCACCAATTCCTCTGTTTGCGAAATATGTTTCTTCAGGGGAGAATTCTTTACGCCAATAGGTACCGGTTTATTAAATAATAAAAAATCAGTTATTTGGACAGGCGGGAGATAAGGGTTATCCTTTATACTATCAGGGCAGAACACATTAAATCCACTAATGCCGCCAAAATACAACCCTCCTCTTTTGCTCTTGAAAAAGGCCCATTTACTGAAAACCTTGTCTTGTAACCCATCCTGTGTTGAATAATTCCTAAATGTAATTCCTAATTTTTCGTTGTTTGAACTGATTGTTGCCTTCGAAATACCGTTATTCGTGCTTATCCAGAGGTTTTGTTGGTTGTCTTCCAATATCCCAACAATGGTATTATCGGGCAAACCCTGGTCAGTTGTAAAGTGGGTGAAGGTATTGGTTTGCCTGTTAAAAAGATCTAACCCGGAAGAACCAACCCATAAACGATTTTCACTATCTTCAAATACAACATTAGTTGTATTGCTGCTAATACTTGCGCTATCTTTCTCTTCATGGGTGAAATGTTCATATTCCCCGGTTTTCCGGTTTAACCTAATCAATCCTCTGCCTAAGGTGGCAAACCAAACATCGCCCTGAGAATCAGATAAAATGTCAATGATAGCGCTGTTTGCTTTTAATTCTCCGGCTATATCCTTAAGTGAAAACATGAGTTTAAACCGCTCCGTTTTAGGGTCGAACAGATAAGCCCCGGTTTCGAAATTTCCGACCCAAATTTCTCCGGCGCTATTCCTGTAAATCCTGAAAACTGAATTACTCCTCGGGTCAGTTTCGTCAACAACAGGATACTTCTTTTTTAAAATGAGTTTGTTGCCTTCTATTTGAAAATAATTAAGTCCTCCTTGCCACATTCCTGCCCACAAACCTCCATTATTATCTGTTTCAACTGCCAACACTTTATTATTGGTTAAAGTATGGGGATCATTTCTATCGCTCAGATATCTTACAAATTTATTTTCATTGGGATTAAACCATGTAATCCCTTTTCCATCGGTCGAAATCCAGATATTTCCTTTAATATCCTCGGTAAAACTGGTAACTAAATTAAACGAGTACCCGGTTTGTTTATCCTTTTTGTATTGGGCAAACTTTTTATAACGTTTATCATATACGCTTACGCCTCCACCCCAGCAAGCAATCCAAATAGTCCCTTCCCGTCCGATATATATATCTTTAATCGAATTACTTAATATAGACCCCTCCGCTTCGGTTTTTGTATAATGACCAAATATCTTAGTTTCAGGGTCGAACACATTTAACCCACCCTCCGTGCCTATTAAAATTTTACCATCGTCAGTTTCAGTCAATCTGGAAACTAAATTATTGCTTAAAGAATTGTCATCGCCAGGTTCTTTCTGATAATTAGTAATAGTTTTTGAATGCTGATTAATCATAGACAAACCGGTTGAATAGCCTCCAACCCAGATATTTTCCTGTTTATCAATTAACAAACCATAAACAGCGTTCTCTTTCAGTTTGAATATGGGGTGTTGGGTATTGTAGTGCTCAGTTTCTTTTGTTACCGGGTTGTATTTTATTATTCCACCGTTTACCTGATCTTCAGATATAAACCAAAGTATCCCGCTTTTATCCTGATGTATTTCATTAAAATTGACTAAAATATCCTTCCCATAAGTTTCAGTAAAGCAAGGATGGAGGATGTTTTTTTCCACATCGAACCAAAATACGCCGTTACTGGTGCATACCCAAAATTTGCCGGTATCATCTTCAAATATGGCAGTAATTATGATCTCAAGTTTCCCACTCTGCTCATCAGTATAGAGGATTCTTTCAAAATTACAGGTTTCGCGGTTATACCTGCACAAACCATCGGATGTTGCGGTACTTATCCAGAGATTGTTCTTTTTGTCTTCGTAAATACAAATAATATAGCTATTGGGTAACGAAGTCGAATCTTTCTGATCGTGCTTGTATACAGTAAATTTCAAACCATCATACTTGTTTAATCCATCAGTAGTACCAATCCAAACATATCCTTCATGATCCTGGTATACACACACTACGTCTCCATGCGATAAGCCCATTTCAGGAGTAAGATTTTTAAAGGTTATCTCCCCTGTCTGGGCAATGGAACTATTAAAAATAATTAATGATGTGATTAAGAAAAGAACTATTTTCATTTCTCTTTTATTAATATTATGGAGGGCTGCTTTTATATTATATGTGATAAAGTTAATAATCAAATATTAGTAATATCAAAAAAACTAACTAAAGATACAAAATTTTCATTTGATCTTTGAATGTTATTTATGTAACAAAGTACATATTATAATTAATGCAGTTGACCATAACCCCCTTCGCCTGAAAGGCAGGATTTTCTACATTTACTTAACTCCCAACAAAATAGTTTACCTCCCCGTTTTGAGGGCCTGCTTTGCAGAGTCCGGGCTGCACGCTCGAACCAGCACTGTATTGCTATACCCGGACTACCAGGGGAGCTTAACACACAGCACACCTTGCGCCATTAAGGAGACCAGGTTATGGAAGTTTACTATTTTTTAAGTAATTTGAAAATAATAATGTTTCTATCTGTAAATTTTTATCAATCGAAAAATCATTATATAATATATCATCGCAATATAAGCTGAAATTAATTTTCACTATATTAGGAAGACAACTAAAACACCTTTTATATTCAATGTAGCCTCCTACATATTTATTTAATAAATAAATAATTTCATCTGTTTTTTGATTTAAAAAAGGAAATTTTAAACTATAATAAATAGAATCCTTGGATCCATATCTAGAATAGACGCCTGCAAGATATGAATATATCTTCTTTTTTGAATCAAACTTGTTTTTATCAATAAAATACAAATATGATTTTTCGCTAAAATAATTATAATACTCTTTTTTTGAATAAAATGAATCAATATATTCGCTAATAATAGAATTTTTTAATAAAATTAGAGTAGAATGAATTGTATCTATTTGTATTTTCTGACTTTTGAATTTTTCATTTTTCAGGTTCTGAAGGACTTGTGAAAACTTATTAAAGCAAAAGGTGTCCTTTACTGAGAATATTTCAATCAGGTTATTCTCAATTTTTGCTTTTGGATTATATTCACTCTTCATACCTAAAATAAAAAAAGTGTTATCAATATCCTGGCTAACTGCTTTAAGCTGAGTAATCAATAATATAAATATTAGAACTTCAATGTGCTTTTTCATAATTAATGCGAATTAAGTGTTAAATATATTATGTAAAATCAATATAAATTACTGATTATCAATAATTTAATCGATTAAAAATTTTATTATGTGCCTGATTATCAGTATATTAATAGGTTATTTTCGATAATTTATTAATACA